>JAMPKV010000003.1:0-300000 GCA_039962225.1 Microcoleus sp. AS-A8 | reverse complement strand
TTCCGGCGGCGTCGATCACAGCAAAATTGAGGTCAGTCCCACTCCCGGAAAAATCGGCTCGTTTGAGCTGAGTGGCTTCTTTTTTGAGGATGACATTAGTGGCAACAAACTGAGTCGTTCCACCTTGTTGGGAGGTTGTACCATCCACCCAAACCTCTTCCGGGAAAGAAACCTTGACCTGTTTGTCATCTTCCAGACTCACCTTTACCTGTTCCCCGGCAAAATCAGAAATCGGTCGCGTGGCATTCCATACCACCTGAAATGAACTTTCCGCACGTTCTACAAACTCCAGGTATTGATCCGCCATCACCGAACCCGGTGCTAAAACAGACGCTGCACCATTGCGAGTTTGGAATATATTTTTAGACAGTGCAAAAATCTGGTCTTTGAGTTGAGCCATTTCCACCGTTGCTGTTGGGTTGTCTGGCGGCAGCGCCTCACTACGCTGAATCAACGTGACGCTACCCAAAGCTCCATCACTCCCATCCCTACCATCGCTACCATCGCTGCCATCATTGCCATCCTCGCAAGAGAACTTACGAGTTTTGCAACTATAGTCAGGACTCCCTGGAGTCCCCTTACAGCTTTGGATTTCCCAGTTGCGATCGCGACAATTGCAACCCCTACCCCCCTCAGCCCTTCGACCTCCTCGCGCTCCTCTACCCCCTGTAGCCCGCACAAAGATTTGTTTTAAGTCGGCGGGATTGGTGTAATAAACTGTCAACGAACCGCCATTACCCCCATCCCCACCATTACCCCCATTGCCACCCTTACCTCCATCAGCCGCACGCAGGTTACGGTCCACATCTCGCGGCTGCCTACCACAGTCGGCATCGTCTCCCTCTCTGCCATCATCTCCATCGGAGCCATCTTCCCCGGACAAATCTAAATTCACCGGAGAACCGTTAGCAAAAATAGTTTGACTTTGCCCATCTCGTCCCCGTCGTCCAGTTTGCCCATCAGAGCCATTTCGACCATCCCGTCCAAAATCACTCGCTTGGGCATTCCAAGCCAAAAACGTACACCGAATAGCTTTGGGAGAAGAAGGCAGAAAGTAAGGAAAGGTGAGGATAACTAGAAACAGCGACAGCTTGCTCAATAAACGTAGTGGCATTCGACGTAACCCTGTCTACTCTCTGAGGGAAGATATTACTGAGATTTTAAAATGACCTCATTTTAGAGTAGTTTGTTCCACTTGAAGAGAACTCCTCTCCTTCGATCTATCCAAAAGGAGTCGATGTAGCCAGTTACATTACTTTAGAAACAGTCTCAAAGTCTCCTGACATTCACTTAAATAAACACCAATGGTTTATCCTTCAACGGTGCAAACGCTTCTGCATCAAAACGATACAAACTCGCTGGACGCCCAGCTCCCCGCGATACCTTAAGACCCGTATCCGACAAAAAACCCAGCTTTAAAAGACGAGCGCGAAAATTAGAATAATCTGCAAAGTTCTCCCCCAAAATCGTTGTATAAAGCTGATAAAGGTCGCTTAAAGTAAACACTTCCGGCAACACATCAAAAGCCACCGGACTATACTCCAACTTATTGCGTAAACGGCGATAACCATACTCCAGAATTTCATTATGGTCAAAGGCAAGTTTCGGCACCTGCTTAATGGGATACCAAGCAATTCCGCTGACGCCATCCGCAATTAATTCGGCTTCTTCAAACCGGACTAGTGCAAAGTAACTGACGGATAGGTATCGAACACCAAAGCTAGAAGGTGATTCTCGCGGGTCACGACTTGGCCCTCCAAAGGTGTAGAGTTGCTCCAAGTACAAATTATTTACCCGTATTTTCTCTGCCAGAATTCGATGAGCGGCATTTTCTAACGATTCTCCTTTGCGGACTAATGTCCCTGGCAAACTCCACTGCCCTAAGAATGGCTCATCTTGGCGCATCACCAACAGCACAAGTAGGCGATTTTGCTGAGTATCAACAGAAAAAATTACATTATCAACTCCAACTTTAAAGTCAGCTAGTGCTTTTTTATTTAGCTTCTGGGTGCCGCGTCCTGGCATGTGTACAATTGTTCTCGATGAATATAGTCCTCAACGGGAGGTGTCACAGCTTGTGTATCTCCATTCTCACGATACGCTGTGGAGGAAACGGCGGGTGCTTTCAGGTCTGCGATCGCCACTTTGGCTCCAAGTTGCCTCAACTCCTCTAAACCCACCTCGTCTATTTCATAACCCGGACGTGGTACTACAAGCAATTCCACTTGTTTTAACAATTGATCAATTTGATACCAACGCGGCATCTGGCTAATTAAGTCAGCACCAATCACGAGGGTAAAGCCGACTTGAACTCCCCAGTGTTCTCTGGCTTTTTCCAGCGTTTCCACCGTTCTGGGACTGCTTAAGGCTTGGTGTAGCGTCACATTGCGTCGAGGCGGTTCAATCCCCTCAATCAGTAACCGCAGCATCTGCGATCGATGTTGTAACGGTGTCTGATGAGACTTAAAGGGATTATCCGATGCCCAAACGGCTACATAGTCGTAGTGATCAGATAGCCAGTTAATAATGGCTTGATGAGCGGCAGTGGGTGGATCGGCACTGGTGCCAAACAAAGCAATGTTAACCATAAAAAGGTTGAAGGTTGAAAGTTGGAGTGGGAAAGATAAGGTGCTAACTTGCTAACGTGTTAACTGGCTAATCTGTCTGTGCTGAGTCGCTTGAGTTAGCTGCAAAAGATGATCAGAGATTTGTACGGCGAGGGGAGTTGGGTCATTAAGTTGGCGGATTGAGGTAGAAAGTGTTGCCACAGAGGCCGCTGTGCGCTGGGAAATTTCTGTTAAAGGTTCCGGTGGCTGTACCCGTTGACCTTGTTTCATCACCAATTGCAACAAAGGCTGCTCATTGGGCTGAGGGGCTTCCCAGAAGAGTGCTAATCGGTCTTGGATGAGCTTCCCATTGACAATTTGGCGATAGATTTGCTTGCGTCCCGGATAAGTGGCTTTGTTAATTGTTTCCTTCATCGTGGCAATGCCATCAATTTCGACCAGCTTATAGATTCCATTCACGGGCGTTCCGGTAACCAGTCGCGTTCCCAGTCCATAGCCATCGATGCAAGCTCCTTCTTGTTTGAGTCTGGCAATTTCATACTCATCCAAATCACCACTGGCAAAGATTGTCGCATTAGGAAGAAGCGATCGCACTTTTTGGGACAAAGTCACTAAATCCCCAGAATCCAAGCGCACACCCGCCACTTGGATTTCGCCAGCTTTTTCCCGTTGTGCCAAATTCTCTGCCGCGGTGATCGTATCGTAGGTATCGATTAACAAGGCCGCATTGGGAAAGTAGCGATAGAACGCACTAAAAGCATCCTGCTCACTGCCTTCTATGGCTGCGATCGCCATCACCAAGGCATGAGCCATTGTCCCGCTTGGCTTGCGCCCTAACTTCAGCGCCGCCAGCACATTTGAGGTTGCATCCAACCCCGCCGCCATTGCCGCCCGCGCTGCCCATATAGAACCTTGAGGGCTAAACGCCCGCCTCGTCCCAAACTCCAGTAACTTCGCCTCAGGCCCTGCCACATCTCGCATCCGTGCGGCTCGTGTCGCCACTAAAGTCTGATAGTTAATCGTATTCAACAGATATGTTTCCACAATCTGCGCCTGCCACAGGGGGGCATCCACCCGCAACAATGGCTCCGACGCAAAAATGGCTGTTCCCTCTGGTACCGCCCAGATATCGCCTGTAAACCGCCCCTCCGCCAGGATTGACCAGAATTGTTCCGGAGCTTCCGCAAAAATGCCTGTGGCTTGTAAAGCCTCCAACTGGTTTTTAGTGAAACGAAACTTTTCCAGGTATGCCAGCGCCTGTGCTAGCCCCATGGCAATCAGATAGCCAAATCCCTTGGGTAACTGCCGCACAAATAGCTCAAAGGAGGCGGGTCGAGCAAAAAGACCTTCGCCCGTATAGCAAGCTGCCATCGTGAGCTGGTAAAGGTCAGTCAACAGACTGTAATCTTCAGGGCCGAGTATCAGTTCCTGGTCTTCAATATTCATAGTTACAGGAAGATGGTTCGGGTGCAGGCAGAGTCCTCGCGGGCAAGTGTTGTTTGCGCCGTTAAGAGTGAGTCTATGGTTTTAATTATAGTAGAATTCACCAAAAAGCAAGGGATTCAACCCTAGTTTGGCCTGTCTAACGTTCCGAGCCAAGAGGACGCCTGATACCCAATCCGTTTCGATAACCCTTATTCCCCTCATACGAGGATGGGGCCGGAGATTCTACAATGATGGGGGAACGGGGGAAAAAGCCTGCTATCTTTGACTGCAACTGGGTATGAGCACCCAAATAGCTGTGATACATAAACTTTAGAAAACTTTTAATTCACATCGTTTTAAGACGTTTGAAGTGAGACGATGGAGAAAAGAAAAGCTAACTTGATTAGAGTAATTTACAAATAATTTTATAAATTGTAAAAAAATCTTAATGGTTTTTTGACTGAAAAATCACCGTAGCCCTCTTCTACAATGGGAGGGAATGTATAGACTCCCTCTGTCCTCGGAAACTTGAGGCGAGATTCGACTCGCTAGCCCAACAGGAAAACTAGCAAGCGGTGACTACCCACTCCTGAGCCGTCATGATTGACCAAGTGGCTGATGCCTTTGAGCGTAAAGATTATCGAACTGCTGCCCGATTACTCAAGCAGTGGGTCAAACAGGAGCCGAAGAACCTTTGGGTTCAGCTTTATATCGGACGACTGTATGAAGCGACGGGCAAGCAGGAATCGGCTGAAAATGTCTATCGGCAGTTATTACGGGGCACGACTAATCCTAAAATCATATCTCAAGCACGTCAGGGGCTGGGGCGCTTAGAAGCTATGGAGAAAGAGCGACGGCGACAAGCTCTGGCTGAGGCGACGGCTGACCCGAACAGTGGGCAAGTGGGGGTTTTGGTACTGGAACCGCTCCAGGCTGAAACGAAAGCGGAAGCGGTGCAAAAGTTTGCCCACATCATGCAACTCGATGCCTACAGCGCCAGGTTACAGTTACCGATGCGCGGCTGGCGATTGTATCGCACGGGGCCGATGGGAGAACTCAACTTTTATGTTTCATCTCTACGTGAGGCGTCAATTCCTTGC
Source organism: Microcoleus sp. AS-A8 (assembly GCA_039962225.1). Classification (NCBI taxonomy): domain Bacteria; kingdom Bacillati; phylum Cyanobacteriota; class Cyanophyceae; order Oscillatoriales; family Microcoleaceae; genus Microcoleus; species Microcoleus sp. AS-A8. The sequence goes on along the minus strand of JAMPKV010000003.1, from coordinate 294,908 downwards.
TTTTGTGCCGCGATCGCTGACATCAAAAAAATTAACGTGTTTAACGTTCATTATTTTTCCCCAGAGAGCCAATCTTCTCAACCCACTGTGGTTTGCAAAAACGAGCAGGGACAGTTGGGTTCTCTGACTTTCGACTGGTCAGAAGTCACTCAAAGAGTGGAAGGACTATTGCCGCTGTTTGACCAAGTGGTGGATCGGGATGCGCGTGGCAATTTTAAGCGCAAAACTCAAACCCTGGATTACGTCCAGTTTTGCGACCTGCATTTACCGGAACGAGGGAGTATTCTGCGTTTAGGCGCTCGTAACTATCAGTTCCAGCAGGGACTCGCTCTTTCTCCAAAGCCCCTTGCCGATCAACGCCGGAAGTCAAAAGCGCCTTCGCTCGAACAAGGAACTACCAAAAACAACTGGAATCACTTAGTCGATTTCCTTAACCAAAACTTGCCTCAAGTTCCAGTCGGGTCAGATTTCAAAACCTTTGCCGAAACCGCGATCGATTTTAGAGAAATGCTGGGTAACCTGCCTTCTCATATCGACTTGTTTCGTCGACAAGAGACGCCTTGGGACCCAGCATTTCAGTTGTATAGTGGATTGGTTTTCCTGAAGAATTCTTCTCAGGAAAAATGAAACACCAGAGGTACTAGCGATTCGGTGTTTTAACCTGACGTGCCATATCCCGGAACATCTCCATGTTCGCACCTGGACGACGCCGACTATTGGTAGGCGTGGGCATTAAGTAGTTAGGAGCAAACGTCGATGCAGCTTGAGGTGAAACTTTGCCATTTGTGGCAGGGGCTGGGGGGTTAGGCTGCGCTTGGATCTTTACGGTCTCGTTCCCAGAAGGGACTTCATTAACGGTCGAAGTTTTGGGGCGTTCGAGTGTTGCGACAGCGGATTTAGAAGACGATTCTGCCTGTTTGGCGGGAGCCGCCGCCTTCGCTTTCATAGGTTCCGGCTTCTTGGCTTCAGGAGCTGATGAAGCGCTGCCACTGTCGTCTAGCTCCAAGAAATACCCTTTCGATTTTTTCGCCTTAGGAGCCTTAGGAGCTGACTCACCGTCCTTGGATTTTTTACCACTGAAAAGCCCGCTAAAAAATGCAGCGATTCCGCCGAACAAGTTTTTGATAAAATCAAACATTTACCGATACTCCTGCGCTTTTAGATGAATTTATGTGAGTTGCCAAATATGGAAGAATATTCCGCCATCTTTGATACAAGACTATATATTACGACTGCCAATCCCCGGTGGCTACTTCTAAAATGAAGCTTCCCAAAAGTTGCTGCCAGATTGAATTATGAATTTTTACGGCGACACAGTGCAAGGCTCGTGGGGTCTTCTTTGTAAAACTTTACAATTTGATTGTAACTAGTATACAGGTTTACATTTCGCTGCCGAAAGCGGCTCACATTGTTTATCTATATTTACAATCATCTCATACTTTGATGCCAAACCTAGGCCACTGAGGTAGCTGTACCACATTAGCCCAGTCATAGGTCAACAGATGACTAAGCTTGGATTAAATGAGTTATTTGAGCAATGATGAATGGTGCAAGCGATTACGCGAGGCGTACAAAACCCGAACGCAACCCTGTATTGCTGATTCACGGCATTACCGACACAATCGCCGTCTTTAGCAAAATGGATCCTTATCTGAGCCGACTGGGTTGGTCAGTACATCACTTCAACATGATACCCAACAACGGCGACGGCTGCCTTGACCTATTGGCTAAGCAAGTGGCTGATTATGTGGATCAGAGGTTTGGCCCCACACAACCCATCGATATTGTTGGCTTCAGCATGGGGGGTCTGGTGTCGCGATACTATATACAACGATTGGGAGGCATTGAGCGAGTCAAGCGCTTCGTGAGTATATCGGCTCCCAACAACGGCACTTTGGCCGGTTATCTGTCTTGGCGTCCTGGCTGTACTCAGATGCGTCCAGATAGTGCGTTTTTACAGGATTTGAATCGAGATGCTGTAAATATTTTGGGACGCCTGAACTTTACCGTGATCTGGACGCCTTACGATTTAATCATTGTCCCGTCGAATAGTTCGCAGATGCCCGTGGGGAAAGAGGTGACGGTACCTGTTCGCCTGCATTCCTGGATGTTGACGGATGATCGATGTCTCAAAGCGATAGCGACGGCGCTCTCGGAACCGATTTTAACTCATGCGTCATCATCGTCACGTTTGTAAGCTATTTTATCTTTAACTTACAGAGTGATAGTTCATTTGTCTTGAAAATAAACTGATGAACTCTCCTGGGACAAATTTTCCAGTCATCGGGAGACGAGCTTGATGGTGTGCCTTCAAATAAACATAGTCACAAATCACACCATCAAAGTTTGTGTCACTGTTAGTACGCCAATCTTCTAGCTCAGCACCCGTAAGTCTTGCCTGTTCATAGTTACTACCCAACGCATGAGTATGGCTCAAACTTGCACCACTGAGATTGGCTCTCTTGAAGTTAGCACCACAGAGGTTAGCGCTCTTGAAGTTAACACCGCAGAGGTTAGCACCACTCAGGTTAGCACCACTCAGGTTAGCACCACTCAGGTTGGCTTTACCTAGGTTGGCACCACTCAGGTTAGCATCACTCAGGTTGATATTCCTCAGGTCGGCTTTACTGAGGTTCGCTCTATGGAGATTGACGCCACTGAGGTCGGCTCTATTGAGATTGGCATGGCTAAAATTGGCTTCTTTGAGATTAGCTTCTTTGAGGTTAGCTCCCGTCAAATCAGCCTCACTGAGATTGGTGACAAACAGGTTAGCTCTAGTCAGGTTGGCTTCACTGAGAGCCACTCTAGTGAGGTCGGCTGTTGAGAAATCGGCTAAAAAGAGGTTCGCTCTACTGAGGTTAGCTCCAGTGAGGTCGGCTCCGCTGAGCTTGGCATTAAATAAATCTGCTTCCGATAAATCCGCTCTACACAGGTTGACATATCGGAGGTGAGCTTCTCTCAGGTTGGCTTCTCGGAGATCGGGAATTAAATGATGATTTTTTTCCATCCAAGCATTCCATACATTTACTCCTTGAGCGAGTAATTCAATGTGCTTTTGATTTGTCATCTATCCTGGGGATGGTAATTGGTAGTCTCCGTTACATAGCCTATCACTACTGCCTAAGACTTTCAAAATGTCAAGGGAGAAAATCTAAACAATTCAGAGTAATCTCCAGTAAGCGCAAGCATGGACAGAGTAGTTGAGGATTTCTGGCAAAATTGGCTTAACAGAGAATAGCAGTTATGGAGAAATAACAGATGGCTGTTTATCAAGTCCGGTTAGTCAATCCAACAATCAATCTTGACCGCATCATCTCGGTACCCGATGATCAATATATTCTGGATATGGCAGAGGAAGCGGGTATTCGTTTACCTGCGGGGTGCCGCGAAGGAACCTGTTCCTCATGTATCGCCAAACTAGTCAGTGGTGTGGTGGATCAAAGCGAACAAAAGTTTCTGCAACCATCGGAATTAGCCGATGGGTACACCGTCACCTGCGTCGCTTACCCTCTGTCTGATTGCACTTTAGAAACTCATCAAGAACAAGTCCTCTATAAATCATCCCTCTACTTGAAGACGAATCCAGCTCAAGCTGATTAATTTTCAAAAAACATCATTTTGAATCAGTATCCCTAGCTGCAACCCTCACGACAGAATTTTAAAAATGAGTCGGTTACTCTACGAAAAATCAGTTTCTTATAAAGGTTATTTAATTATTCCTTTCGTTTTGGGAATAGCTGATAGTCAATCTATTTATTCTTATAAATTACTATCTGAATTAGGACATAAAAGTAAATTGCATAAATCAGAGAATCCGGTGGGTATTTATTCGAGTAGTTGGGAGGGGAGTATTACAGTTGCCAAAGAACATCTCGATAAGAATTCAGAGGTTGTCAGTAGCGATGATTACTTTAAACGTCGTTATACGTATCAAAACAATTTAATTATTGTCTATGAAACAGGTGGAAAATATTTTTATGACCACTATAAGCCTGAGCATTTAAATAATGTTGCTGCACCCAAAATTTTCAAATCTGAGCAGGAATGTATCAGTTGGATTAAACAGGGACTTGACCGTTCAGCTATCGGTGAAGAAGCTGAAAAGTTATAAGAATAGCCTTAAAGAGGCTGATGCGATCGCCCCGTTCGTAGTGGACGCTTTAGCGCGAAAACGCTGACTCCAAACCCATCAAAATCTAGCTAACCGTTGTGGGATAAGCAACCGATTAGCTCAATGATTGATCGTGAGTACCCTCAATCACCGCCTCCGCTTGCAGTGCGATCGCTCTCAATTTCTCCAAAACTTCCCCCTTCACTTCTTTCCATAACCCTCGTTGATTGGCCTCCAGTAACCGTTCAGCCATATCTCGCAGCGCCCAAGGATTCTTTTGTTGGATAAATTCCTGCACCTTTGGGTCGAATAAATACGCCTCGGCTACACCTTGATACATATGGTCTTCTACACAATAGGTCGTGGCATCATAGGCAAATAAGTAATCGACTGTGGCTGACATTTCAAAAGCACCTTTGTAACCGTGCCGCATTACCCCTTCAATCCACTTCGGATTGACGACACGGGAACGATATACTCGTGCAATTTCTTCTCGTAACTGCCGAACTTTCGGGTTTTCGGGAATGGAATGATCGCCAAAATAAATTGTGGGATTCTTACCCGTTAAAGCCCGCACCGCCGCCGTTAAACCACCTTGGAACTGGTAATAATCATCAGAATCGAATAAATCATGTTCCCGGTTATCTTGATTGTGCAATACAATCTGCATCTGTTTCAAGCGTTGATTAAAGGCTTCAGGTGCGGCTACCCCCTCCAGCCCCGCCTTATTAAGGGGGGGAGCTATTTTCCCCACTTGTTCCTGATTAGAGGAGGGCACTGCTACTTCTCCAGTTCCCCCCCTTGCTAACCGGAGCTTTAGTGAGGAGGGGATAGGGGGGGTACTCGTGTAGGCGTAACTACTCCAATTGATATAAGCGCGGGCGATGTCTTGCTCATCTGTCCAATTTTGGGATTCAATTAAACCTTGTAACCCAGCCCCATAAGCACCGGGTTTAGAGCCAAAGATACGATAGCGCGATCGCACATTTGCCTCCTCCTGACTCAACCCCTGGGATAGCCACATCTCTGCTTCCTGCTGAACTTGGGCAGCTAAAGGATTATCCTCCGGCGGTTCATCCAAAGCGGCAACAGCTACAACGGCTTGGTCAAATAAACTAATTAAGTTAGGAAAGGCATCGCGGAAAAAGCCAGAAATTCGCAACGTTACATCCACACGGGGACGCCCCAAGACTGACACGGGCAGGATTTCAAAATCCACCACTCGACGCGAAGGATAATCCCAAATTGGTTGAACCCCCAATAAGGCTAATGCTTCCGCTAAATCATCACCGCCAGTACGCATGGTTGAGGTTCCCCAAACTGAGAGTCCTAAAGTTTTGGGATATTCACCATTTTCTTGGGTATAGCGCTCAATTAAAACTTCAGCCGCCTTTCGTCCCACAGCCCAAGCTGTTTCTGTGGGAATCGCACGAATATCAACGGAATAAAAGTTGCGTCCTGTGGGTAAGACTTCTGGGCGTCCTCGTGTTGGTGCGCCAGATGGCCCACTTTCGATATATCGCCCATCCAATCCTCGTAACAGTTGGGTAATTTCCTGGTTAGTTTGTTGCAAAGAAGGCAGCAGGCGATCGCATATCCATTCTAATTCTCGTTTTGTTGCCTCTCCCCAAGAATTTTGGACATTGCAATCCCCCCTTTTTATGGGGGGGTAGGGGGGGAGCGAATTTTGGATGAGTTGTTCTACTAAATCAGCAGCTTGTTGCTCTAATTCTTCAATCACGTCACCAACCCTTTGATGACTTTTATCTCCATCTTCTGCATATCCCGCCAAAACCAAAGATAAATCAGCCGTAAGTGGGTCGAAATCCAATCCCCAATCTTGAGCCAAGGCACGAGTTAAACCCATGCGGTCATTCCCTGGGTGACGGGCAATAGCTACAATCAAATCTCGCAATTGACGCCCATCTGGACATTGCCCAAAAATATGAAGACCATCTCTAATTTGGGCTTCCTTCAATTCACAAAGATAGCCATCAATCCGATTTTGGATATTGGAATCTGGGTTTTGGATTTCGTCGGTTTCAATGCCTAAATCTTGGTGGAGATTTTCTTGGAGGATGAGTTGGGTAATGCGATCGCTAATCACACCCAATCGCTTAGGATCTAAACTTTGCGCCTCATAATACTCATCCATCAATCCTTCCAACTTTTGCAACGGGCCATACAACTGTGCACGAGTCATCGGCGGTGTCAAGTGGTCAATAATCACCGCTTGCGAACGACGCTTTGCCTGAGACCCCTCACCCGGATCATTCACAATAAAGGGATATAAATGAGGCATTGCCCCCAACGCCACCTCTGGATAACACTTACCCGACAGCGCCACACTCTTACCCGGCAACCACTCCAAATTTCCATGCTTCCCCACATGCACCACCGCCTGCATCCCAAAATGCTGCCGCAGCCAATAATAAAACGCCAGATAAGCATGAGTCGGCTCCAAATCCGGCGCATGATAATTCAAACTAGGGTCAACATCATACCCACGCGACGGCTGAATCCCAACAAACACATTCCCCAACTCAATCCCTGAAATTGCAAACGCCGAACAGCCATCCCCTCTCTTCCCCTCCTCCTCCGCGTTCTCTGCGCCTCTGTGGTTCGTTTCACCCACAAACCCCCATCGCTCACCAATACCCCTCTGAACCTCCGGAGGCAACCCCTGAAAATACCCCCCATACTCTTCCCAAGACAACTCCTGCCTAACCAACCGAAAATCCCGCCCTTCCGGGTCATTCGTCACCCCAGCCGTCAGCCGCCCAATCAACTCCTCCCCCGTTTCCGGAACATCCTCAACCCGATAACCAGCCTGCTGCAACCCCTTCAGAATCTCCACACAGCTAGCAGGCGTATCCAATCCCACACCATTAGCAAGGCGTCCATCGCGATTCGGGTAATTTGCCAAAATCAGAGCAATGCGTCGTTCAGCCGGTGGAGTTTGCCGCAATCGTACCCAACTCGCTGCTAAATCAGTGACAAAATTAATCCGACAAGGCACTGGCTCATAAACCACCACATCCGTTTCCAAATCAGGGTTCCAGGATTGCACCGACTTAAACGAAACCGCACGGCTGATGATACGCCCATCCACCTCTGGCAGCGCCACATTCATCGCCGTATCACGGGCTGTAAGTCCCTGAAACTGAGAATCCCATTGTTCTACCGTGCCGCTACTGAGGATAACCTGCAACACTGGCACATCCAGACGCTTCCACAACTCCAACTGAGGGGTTTCCGCGTCCAATTTCGCTAGAGAAAAACTGGTTGTATTAAGTAACAGTTCAATTCCAGAACCCTCTTGCGGCTGAAAATACGTCAACAATTCCGCTTGCACATCCGGGTCACGTAACGAAGAGACAAATATAGGTACAGGTTCCAACTGTCGCTTGGCTAAAGCTTGACAAAGTGCATCAATGGGTGTGGTATTTCCCGCCAAGTAATGAGCACGGTAGAACAGAATCCCAACTTTGGCCTTTGTGCTTTGCTCCTGACTCCTGACCTCTGACTCCTGATAAAGCCCAACACGAGGCACAGGTTTTGGCGCTGGTGGATGGTAAGTTTGCTCCAGACAGACATCCGCAACAAATTTAAGGGCATTCACAAAATTCTCCACACCCCCTTCCGTGAGATATCGCCAGACCTGATTAACAGTTGCCAGTGATACTGTAGAGTGACTCATGAGATCGGGATCGGGGCGGTCATCTCCAGGCAGTACGACCAAGGCAGCACCCGTTTGCTGCACCGTGTCTAGCACCACTTCTAATCCATAAGACCAGTAGGCACGTCCCCCCAAGATCCGTAAAATAATGATCTGAGCAGACGCTAAGACATTTTCTGCATAGGTATCAATCGTGAGTTGCTGCTGCAACTGCAACAGATTGACCACCCGTAGTCCAGGGAAACCCACTGGTAATTGAGATGTTGATGCTGCCAGAGTCTGAATATCTGTGTCCGCTGCTGTAAGGAAAACGATAGGTGCTGCTGACTGTTCAATGAAAATGACGCCTTCTGCTTGAGGGTTCCACCCTCCTGGCGTTGCGGCGATACGGTGCATGGTGTTGTCCTCTGGCTTCGTCGAATGACAAGTGCAATGTGTTATCTCTTGTTTTAGTCTGCGGGTAGAAGCTAATGATAAAGATTGAAGAATATATTACAACTGGGTCACCAAGTCTCGAATAGCATCAACGAAGGGAGAGAAGCGTCACACATAGACCAAAGCAATGCCTATAGTGGGTGATCCAAGATTCAGCCGAACGTTGCCATTGGCTATGTTTGAGCGGCTGCAACAGGTATTACAGCAGATGAAGTCCAGACTCGGTGAGGGAGCTTTACTCCTGACCGATGAGAGTCTATCTCAGAGCGCAACGGCTCCGGAATCTGAGACTCAGCGGTTTGCTGTTCTGCTGTCATTACGATTCAGTGTACTTCTAGTCGGGGAACCGCAAGAGCCAGAGTCGGTGGCTGAGTATGATGCTAAGTCGAGATTGTATCAGGTTGGGTTGACCTTCGAGCCGAGGGCGATCGCTTCCTTCCTCACCCAACTGAGTCATCGTGCTAGCCACCATCGTATGGCCCTGAACAAGCTGCATCAATCCCAGACTCGTCTGCGAACGAATGATCCAACCCTTCAGACGGAATTTACACTCTCATTGTTGGAAATCTTGGCTTCTGCTGAAACCAGTGACTCCGCCGATTGCCCTGTGGCCGTCTGTCAACCCTTGGTCGAGGAGGCACTGTGCCAACAAATTGAGCAGGAACGACTCCTCAATCAGGTCACAACCCAAATTCGCCAAAGCTTGGAGTTACCAGTCATTCTGGAAACAGCCGTTGAGCAATTGCGACATTTTCTCCAGGTTGATCGACTGTTAATCTATCAATTTGATCAATTCAATTGTGTCTCTGCCATCTACCAAGATGACATTTCCTCAACACAAGACAAGACAGCATCATTAAATTTACGTCTTACCTCTCAAGGGCCACTCCTCAACTCTACAGTCTACTGGGGTCGTGTTACCTACGAAGCTAGATCTTCCGATGCGATTTCTTCCGTCCTGAATTTTGTGGAAAAGGAAGATTGCTTACTTAAGGTACCGAATTGTAGAACGAAATATGGCCAAGGACTAACTTTAAGCATTGATGATGTCGAAGCTGCTTACCCAGCGTCTTCTTGCATCTTAGACCTGATGCGACGTTATCAGGTTCGCGCTAAGTTAGTTACACCCATTATCGTTCAGGAAAAGCTCTGGGGGCTACTCATTGCCAACCAGTGTTTTCAGCCGCGCCATTGGCTAGAGAGTGAAAAAATATTTCTCCAGCAGATTGCAGAACATCTTGCTGTCGCCATTCACCAAGCCCAGTTGTATGCTCAGTTACAGCAGCAAAAAACGACTCTCGAACGACGAGTAATCGAGCGCACACAAGAACTTCGCGATATCTTGCAAGCCGCTCAAGCCGCTGATCGAGCGAAGAGTGAATTCCTGGCTACAATGAGTCATGAATTACGGACGCCTCTGACCTGTGTGATTGGGATGTCGGCGACGCTATTACGCTGGTCTTTTGGTCAGGAAGGCACACAACAAGTTCCTTTGCAAAAACAGCGACGCTATTTGAAAACGATTCAAGAAAGTGGGGAACACTTATTAGAGCTGATCAACGATATTTTGGATTTATCTCAAGTGGAGGCAGGGAAAGCTGTTTTGAACATCAGCGAGTTTTCTCTGAGCAACTTGGCTCACCAAACAATCAGAACTTTTCAAGAAAAAGCCGACCTTCGTCAACTCAAGTTGGGAATAGATTTGCAAGTTAAATCACATGGTATGAACGGCACACTGCGGCAGGAAGATCGCTTTTGTGCCGATCAACGCCGGGTTAAGCAAATTTTGTTTAATCTCTTAGGCAATGCCATCAAATTTACTCCCTCAGGGGGTAAGGTTATTTTACGGATCTGGCGAGAGCAGAATTGGGTTGTCTTTCAAGTTGAAGACACGGGTATCGGTATTGCCGAAGAACACCTACCTTTACTTTTTCAAAAGTTTCAGCAGTTAGAAACGGTATATCAGCGCAACTATGAAGGAACAGGTCTGGGTTTAGCGTTGACGAAACAGTTGGTAGAACTCCACGGAGGACGTATTGAAGTTGAATCTGTAGTGGGTGAGGGTTCTTATTTTACAGTTTGGTTGCCCAATCAACCTTTAGCTTCTTCTACCTCCAGCAAAGACGCTGCTCTTCAAAAGAACAATTTCATAGTTCAAGGCAGCATTGTCTTAGTGGAAGATCAGGAAGAAAGTGCGACGTCGATCTGCGAAATTCTCACCGCCGCAGGTTACCATGTTGTCTGGCTGATTGATGGTTCCACAGCCTTCCAGCAAATTGAATTGCTCCAACCCAATGCTGTAATTGTCGATTGGCAATTACGGGGTATGGATGGTTATGAGATCACCCATTGCCTACGTAACTCCCCTTCCACTCAACAAATCAAAATTCTCGCTTTAACCATGTCCACCATCACTGAAGACCAAGAAGACGAACTTAGTGCATTTATTGATGATTACTTGCTCAAACCTGTCGAACCTGTACAGTTATTACAGCAAGTGACAGCCTTGATGGCCAAGTAGCTCTCTTTGATTGCCCTAGTTAGAGAATCCTACCAACCAGACCTTGGACAAAGCAATGCACTGGACTCAATCTAACAAGTAGGTTCAATCTAAGGTACTGATTTCTTTTTTTTTGGTAACAACTGATAAATGGTGTTGATCAGTTCTTGATGATGGCAAAGCTTAGAGAGGTAAGCATCAGCTCCAGACTTGTTCCCCTTGCTCAAAGCGTTAAACTCTTGTTCTTGCCCAGAATACATTAACACAGGTAAATGCTGAGTTCTTTGATTCGACTTTAGTCGTTGACAAACCTCATAGCCATTCATTCGTGGCATAAGAATATCTAAAATTACCAGTACTGGAGAGGTAGATTGAACTCGCTCCAGTGCTTCGACGCCATCATTCGCCACAATTACATCTAGCCCAATCTTTTTGAGCAGTTTGGAGATGATGAGTTGTTGGGTTGGGTCGTCGTCTACAACAAGTGCTAGGCACATAGGTAATTTCCCCTGTTAGTTTTGGTCATTCCCTCTGTTATCCCTATCACTTAGTTTTTGTGATATAACGACAAGTATCTGTGAAGCTTCCATGAAATGATGTAAAGATTTGATGAGTACTACAATCTTTATGCTCATCTCTCAACCCCAGAAACTTGCGCCCTTGGGTTGTTGGTCAGCGATTGCACCTGCTTCTATCAGCTTAAGTAATGTAGGAATATTAAAATTGTTCAAAGCTTTGCACAATTCTTCAAACTGGGCATATTTATTCAAGCTATAGGATGTACCTTCACTTAAGCCTAAGATTCGACAAAACTCCGCGTAGTCGGTCTCCCAGTGAAGACTATTTAGAGATTGAATTAATGTTTTAATTTCTAAATAACTTAGCCCGGTAATTGCACAAGTTGCCATAGTCGGTCTGTGATCTTTTGCGTTAGAGGGAATAGATTAAGGAAGCTCTAAGACCCGTAAGCAAGGCTGTACACGTTCACTGTCTCTGCGAAGACTGTGTTGTACTTAACAAATTCAACTTCTCACGAAACTCTGCCTCCAACAGTGATGGCATCCTGTTGCAGTTCGTGAAATTAACGCTATTTTTTTGTGACGGCAAATAATTCATCCCGGTGACGGGATACTGCCAGAGCATGTGATTTCGATCACTAGGCTCCTGGAAGCATTTAGAAGCCTTGAACCTCTGGAGCGGCTGAAACTTTATAGACTAAAGTCGCCTGAAGTTGAGAGTAGGGTTCTAGGGTGAAATTCCACGTACAGAAGCCATTCTCATCCGGTTGGATGCCGTCTGTGGTTTTTGGCGCAATCATTTCCACCTTGACCTGCTCCAACTCCGAAACGGGTACGCGTTCTGTGGTTTTAATCGTCCTTGACTCTGCTCCAATATTCGAGAGAAATAACTGAATCGTAGTTGTGACGCTATTCCACTTCGTGAGATGGTCTTGTTTCCTTTTCTGGGTTGTCGTGCGTTGCACACGCATCGCCCCATCTGGCCCCCAGCCTAAGGCAAACTTCTCGCCCGGTGCGATAAATCCGAGCGATGTCTTGCCGACAAACTCGGATGAGCGCACTAAATCCACTGGCCCTGCCAGAATGGGGAATTGGGCGGTATTCGTCTGCTCACTTTTAAGGACAACCTGACACGACAGTTCTGGCATCAAGACATACTCCACCTCTGCTTCTGAGGAGAAAGAGAAGATGGGAACCCGGTAGGGACGACCATCAGAGGGAATCGTCGCTTTATTAGTAGGTCGTAGGTTGCGGACTTCACCGCCATCATCTACACCTGGTAGCTCAACGGTACCCGGTGTCGCACCTGCACCGAGTCCGATAGTTTGAATTTTTTGGTCACGAGTTTCTAAGGTAATTTGTTTGGATTTTTCCCGCACATTCAACGGGTCATCGGCAAGTAAGGGGGGTTCAGTACCCAGGGAAGCACGGGCGGTGGAAAAGACTAAATCCACATTATTCCAATCTTCACCAGTGCGCTGCCATACACAACCATCGACGCGAAAGGAGAGAGAGGGCTTTTCTTGTAACAGCAGACGGGCTTGGTGCCACGGTCGCCACATTGCATTGGGAACCACGTAGTCGAAAGCAATTTCATAGTCTCCTGCTTGAGAAATCATTAAATCGGCTTCGATGTGGGCAGTGTAGAGCAGTTCAGGGCTGGACAGGGCGCGGATTCGGCTGCCTAAGTCATTAATCTGCTCCCTTAACTTTTCCTGATTGTGATAACCGTTCAAAATTTCGCCACGCAGTTCGCGCAACTGCTTAAATAAGGTTTGAAATTGGTCACGCCAAGATTTGGGGTCGAGTTGTCCCCAAACGGCATCGATGGGGAGTTCCTGCAAACTATGCGCCAAGATGGTGCAAACTTGCTCAAAGGAATACTGTTGATGTTGGCGGTCTTCGGTAAGATTGTCGAAGGTGTTTTGCAGCGATCGCAATTCTGCCAACAAGGCTTTAATTTCTTCGGGTCGTTCCTCCTCCAACACTCGCATCTGACGGCGAACGCGAACATCGTCTATTCTTGCCCCTGGATAGTCTCCAGTAAATTCGGCACGTAGCGATTTATCGGAAAGTACGGGTGCAACGTTCTCGACTTTAATTCGCCATAATCCTTGTGTTAGGTTAACTTGACCCACTCGCCGCACTAAGGCGCGGTCTTCTAGGAGCGTGACGATTGATACCGGTGCATCGAGGGTGAGTTGTTGAATGGTGTTTGGCGATTGCCCAATGGCTTGCATCATGAATATTGTTTCCTCTGGATTACAGTTCGTCTTGACTGCTGAGGGCTAAATTAGTTTGAAGCATTATCGAGGAAGAGTTCGTCGAAGAGTGATTCCAAGTCTTCTAGAGAGGGAATGTCCTCGTCCAAATCGGACGCGATATGTGCTGACTCTTGTAGAGTTACGTCGCTAACATTACAACACTTCGTTCTGCCAACTTCTAGCCGATTTTTACCTCGCGATTGATGGCTCAATCCATGAAGGTGTGCCACAAGAGCTGCCCGAATTGGCTCGATTTCTGATATCACTTGCTTAGCTTGATCATCCTTTAAGTTAGAGGGCTGCCGCAGTTGTTCGATTAACGATTTGAGGCGGTAAAACACCTGCATTAATAGGTCTTTTAGCTTTTGGTCAATCTTGATCGAACCCTGTTGCTGGATAACTTTCAGACAATCGACTAAGCAAAAACCCGTTTTATGAATGCTGTTGATATAAAGGCTACTGATGGGTAGCAAGTTAGCTCCGCCCACAATTCCGCAACGTGCAGCGCGGAATAACTCACTCACGATTTCTGGGTCTTCAATCGTACTTTGCAACTTCAATAAATGATGCTCGATGATAGCAAGATGGTTTTGAGCATCCTCAATGTAATAGTCCATGATTTGTTGTAGGTGTTCCGACTGCATAGCGAATGTCCCTAGTAGATGCTCGATTTTTACTTCAACACAACATCGCTCAAGTAATTGCGCCAAAGACTCAGTTATTCCCGTCGATTTCCACCGATGAGCTCACTATCCACAAACGTCTTAATGGTGTACTGTAACGCTAGCTTTGTTTGCTCACCACCACGCACTTGCACTCGCCAGCGATAACCTCCGCGAATCGGTGTACCGCGTTCCTGTTGTTCATATTTCTCCCACTCAGGTGAGACGCGATCAATTTGCACGTCAACCTTGGCATCTGCGTCAGGGATGGGAATTCGTTCCCGCACCTCAATTCGAGCCTCTCTGGGTAGACGGTTGGCAATATCAATTTGAATGTTGTGGCGCAATTCGTTAAAAGCAACAAGGGTTTCACCGGAACGAACTTCCTGATAACTCGTGTTCCGGGCTACTTTGATGGCTTGCTCAACCCCCAGACCTAACTCCATCTGTCCCTTGGGTGGCACTGTAGTAATATTAGTCGATAAAATATACTCGCCATCTACATAGACATCCGCAGGGCCAGCGAGTAAGGGGGCTTGTAGCGGGTTCTTGAGTTGGGCAATGCGGAAAACGTTGGTATCCTCGCGGGGCACCACCACATAGCGCAAATCCACGTCTGTCGAGTTGCTCGTCAGGGCGACGGAATGAAATTCACCATCTGAAGGGACATCCACTCGTCCATCAGCGTTGTAAGCATAGTCAAAGGAACCTGCAACTGTTCGCACATTAATCCCGCCAGGAGGAAGATGGACGAAACTGCAATTTTGTGCATTAGATACAGCCTGTTGCACTACGGTGATGACATCGAAGCTAACAACAACGTTTCGGCGCTGGAGGATTTCTAAATAGACTTCTTGCCGTTGCTCAATGGACAACTTACCGCGTTGGGTTGGTTCATCGGCGGCTCCCATCCGCATTAAGCTATAGGCAAGCAGATTGGTTAAAGTGTCTTCCTCTTCGCTCACTTGTGCTCGTTGGTATTCGTGGAATTGTACAGATTTCTCGGCTCTGAAAGCGCCTCTTGGTGAAGAGGGAGCTGCTGAAGGCATACTCTTGAAGCTTCTGGCTTCTTGCAATGGGTCGATCATGCCTGGAGAAATCAAGGTGATATCAAATTCATCCAGTGGTGCAGAAGATTCATCGGTTGTTAACTCGGCTCGCTGCCGTCTCGTCTGCTGGGATAAGGAAGCTTTGCGGAGTTCCTGACTTCTCTCAAAGATTTCTTGTGTATCCAAGAGTGACTGACTCATTTTTTGTGGGACTTGTGTGGCCTCAATTCCCTGAGGTTCCACAACTTCTATAGCCAAATCGGGTAACGGTGGCACGGTTGGGGAAGAGATATCTGTGAGGATAGAGTGTTCTGATAAAGTAGACAGTGCTACCTGTTTCTGCCGATCAAAGTCCTCAAACAAAATCTCAGCACCAACTGGAGGAAGACGCCAGCCCGATTTTTTTAACCTGGGTTGAGCACGCCCAAGCCGTAGAGAGGGCAACTCCGGCAACTCACACCAAGCTAAGGGTTGAGCCGTAGAAAGTTCCAAGCTTACTCCCGACCAATCCTCACCCGTGCGCTGACAAATTAAGGCTCGTACTGCTAGTGTTGCCTGATTTCCCGCACTATCGAGACGGCAAATATAAGTGGGTGTCCAACGCGCCCCAGGAACAAAATACTCTACAATTAACCGTTGCCCTGCCAGCGTACTGACTTCATCCTGGTAACTCAACCGGACAACCGCTGTCTTGCGAAGCTCATGGGGACGAACCTCCCTGGCAGAAGAAGCACGAGCCTGTTTTTGCAGTAAGTCGTTGAGATGTTCCCTCGCTTGGCGTAACTTTTCCTCCGTTTCCCGCTTTTCTTGGATGCGGGCACGAACTTGTTCGTCCTTAAAGTTAGTCAAGGCGAGTCTAGCACTCAGGGGCGAAGGCGGGGGAGCTTTCCCTTTTTCCCCATCGGGGCGTTCTGGTACATCTAACTGATAGAGGATGGCAATTTCATTTTCAATTAAAGCGATCGCATCCTCCATGCGTTGTACCTCAGCCTTCGCTTCCCGCACTTCCTCATCAGTTGGTGAATTTTGTACCGCTTGGCGGGGGGGAACAGCTAAACCAATCCGAACATCGGTGGCAATTGCCGTACTCACATCCAACTCTGCTTCCACACGCACCCGAACGCTGCTATCATCCAGTGCTAGAGGTAATCCCGCCATTTCAACATGTTCTGGGATTTCGCCTGCGCCTAGCTGTAAGTCGGCGACACGGGTAACCGTTGCACCCGCCGCATAGACTTTTACTTTGTCAATTCTGGAAGTCACTTGTGCGTAGACGCTTGGCCTCTTATCGTCAGACATTACCATATTCTTCAGGGCTTAATGGATGGCGTTTTCCAGCCTCTATTTCTATATCTCTTCAGGGAAGAGAGGATATGCAAAAAATTTGCAGTAACTTGAGCCGTGATGCTCCCTGGTGTGCGAACTCGGTAGCCTGTGTTTTCTTGACTCTCCCCTCCGATTTAGCTCCCCCTAACTCTCCCTTAAAAAGGGGACTTTGGCAGAATTTTTGCCACTTCTTAACCGAAACTTTAAGGAGGAGGACTGCGGGGAGGGAAGGGTGGGAAAATACGCCCTAGGGTTAAAATTGCTCGTCAATATCCCTCATCCCTTCCAATCTCTAGTATGGTAGCGAATTCTAACAGTCTAATTCAGAGTTTTTTGAATGGTTTAATTGTTTCTTGTCAAGCCCCTATTGACTCACCTTTACACGACCCATTGGTGATTGCCGCTATGGCACAGGCGTCTGTGAATCAGGGCGCTGTGGGAGTGCGGATTGATACACCCGCTCATGTCGAGGCAGTACGCAGGCAATGTCCAACAACTCCAATTATTGGGTTGTGGAAACAGCAGTTATCAGGGTCGGACGTTTATATTACTCCTCAGTTTCACCATGCAGAAGCGATCGCATCGGCGGGTGCGGATATCATTGCAATTGATGCGACATTACGCAAACGTCCTGGAGGAGAAACAGTTGAGACGATCATTGCTCGAATTCACAATGAACTCGGCAAGTGGGTGATGGCAGATGTGGATACGATTGAGAATGCGATCGCATCCCAAAAAGCAGGTGCGGATATCGTCGGTACCACTCTCTATGGCTACACGGCTCAAACTCAACACCTCTCTCCCCCAGGCTTTGACTTGCTCAGTCAGAGCGTAGAGCAGTTGGATGTTCCCGTCATTTGTGAAGGCGGTATCGCCTCACCCCAAATGGCTCAAGAAGCCCTGAAACGAGGAGCCTATGCTGTTGTGGTAGGCACGGCGATTACTGGCATCGATTTGCAAGTCAAAGCTTATCAAAAAGCGATCTTAGCTGTCTGATGATTGGCGAGATTTACGGCTTGTCTTCGAGTCACCACAGATGGTCGGGATTAGGAGTATGCCAGAGTTACCCATAGAAAATTAGCGGTGTGAATCCAACTAAGTATAAAATTGCCCTGTGGAATAATGTAGGTTGAGATTTGTTGCGTTTGCAGTCTCTCAATGTCAAAAAAGACCCAGTTAATTAGCGCAGTCCTTGCCAGTACCGCACTGTTGTTGACTCTTGCCCCTCAAGGTGAGCCAATGGCTCAAGAGGCACCCCTGTCCATATTTCTCCTTAGGCAACCGTGTGTTAATACAGGAATTGGTAACTGGTTGCGTCGGACTGAAGATGTTTCTGTCGGTAGAGCGGTTTACACATCAAGGTTATTTATGGGGCCGGGGAATCGTGCTGCCTCAATGACGTGTAAACTTCAACCGAATGAGCGAGGAGTAATCTTTCAACGGCTGAGGTTATCATTTGGAATGCGCGACAACGACAGAGGTAGTCCTCCAGTTAATGTCAACATTTACTTGGATGGGCAAAGGGCTGAAGCTAGAACTGTTTCTCCGGGACAAGGAGAAGTTGTAACGTTAGATGTCACGCCCACTAGTAATGTGGCGATTGAAACTATTTGTTCTAATCAATACAAATATTGCGATCGCGTTTATTTCTGGGAAGCAGAGCTAGAATATCCACCGATTCTTCAGAAATAAGGAGCGCTATTGTCAAAACTAAAGATAGCGAGTAGGGGCACGACATGTCGTGCCCTTACCCTGTGGTATACGCAACTGTAGCTGCTGGCATAGTGCCTAAACAACGAGTGTTAAACCAGATTGCTAGTCTAGAACTGGATGCGATCGCTTCAATAAACCCTCAGATTTCAAAAGCCAAACTCGAATGAGCCATCTCAGCACAGCTATTGTTCCCAATCCGCTTTGTACCGAACTCACGGTACTCAATAGCGGTAACCCCTTAAGTGTTGCGCCGATGATGGATCGAACCGATCGCCACTTTCGCTATTTCATGCGGCAAATTACCCGCCGCACCCTACTCTATACCGAGATGGTCACTAGTGCGGCAATTCTACATGGCGACAAAGAACATCTACTGGGTTTCTCCCCTGAAGAAAAACCCCTAGCGCTTCAAGTCGGGGGCGATAACCCAAAAGAATTAGCGGAATGTGCGCGAATTGCTGAGAATATGGGCTACGACGAGATTAATCTCAACGTGGGTTGCCCCAGCAGTCGAGTGCAAGATGGGAACTTTGGGGCTTGCCTGATGGCACAACCGGAACGGGTAGCAAAGGCTGTAGAAGCGATGATTGAGGCGGTGAATATCCCTGTTACAGTCAAGCATCGTATTGGGATTGATGAGTGCGATCGCTATGAGGATATGGTTAACTTTGTTCGTATTGTCTCAGATGCAGGCTGTCAGCGCTTTACTGTCCACGCCCGCAAGGCTTGGCTTCAGGGTTTAAGCCCCAAGGAAAATCGCGATATTCCCCCTTTGCGTTATGGTGATGTGCATCGCCTCAAACAGGAATTCCCTCACCTATTCGTTGAAATTAATGGGGGATTCACTCACTTAGAACAGGCGAAAGATCAGCTAAAACTTGTGGATGCGGTGATGATTGGACGTGCCGCTTACGACAATCCTTACTTGTTTGCACCGGCTGATTCTGAGATTTACGGTGAGGAAGGTACACCCCTAACTCGTCATGAAGTAGCTGAAGTGATGTGTTCCTATATTGATTTCTGGGTGGCGAAGGGACTGAAGCTGAATAAAATTACCCGGCACATGCTGCAATTGTTTTCGGGACAACCGGGAAGTAGAGCATGGAAGCGTATTTTGACAGAAAAGTCATGTATTCCTGGTGCGGGTTCTGAGGTAGTTCAGGAAGCTTTGGTGAAAGTGTCTCAATCTATGGCAGTGGTGAGTGTGAGTTGAGGGGGATGGGGGTTTTTCTGATGTACTTCACGCAACTAAGAACTGCTGTAAAGCAGAAAAAATTAAAACATTGGCGGTACAATCAATCCTTTGAGTGGCACTTGTTCTTCCTGTTGCTTTAATCCCTTACTCTGAACCAGAACACCAAAACCCCCCAGTCCCATTGGGTCCATCAACTGATGTAAAATCTGACGACGCTGCATGATTTTTATCACATCTTGGCCTTTCGCGATCGCATTTCCCCGATCGCTATCCCTTGCAGAAAGTGCCGCAATGCGATCGCCTAATCCCAATGCCATTAAAAACAACCCCTGCTGAGTGAACCCAACCTTACGCAAACCGCACAATTCCCCTTGACGTTCTAGAGCAGTAAAGTTGACATGGGCGGTAATATCCTGCTGTCCAATATACAAATAGGGGTTGTCATGATGCTGATGCTGGTAATAACATTGCAACGTCCCTTGATGACGCGCTGGCTGATAATAGCGATCAGCCGAGTAACCATAATCAATTGTTAATAAAAATCCTCGGTGCAATCGCTTGGTGACAGTCTTTAACCAATCCAAAGCGGCTAAATTAACTTCGGTGCGATAACCTTCCGGGTAAGTACCTGATAATAAGTCAATACCGATGAAGTCGAAATAGTCGGTTAATTTAGAGGTTGATAGAGTATCTGTGATTTCGACAAAGTTAGTTTCAGACGGTGCTTGTGCGTCTAACGTTATGTTATCAATACCAGTATTAGCTGTTGTCACATAAATTTCCTTGATTTGCCCCCCTTCGATTACAACTTGATGTACAGGAAAAGCATCAATTAGCTCATTGGAGAAACAGCAACCTATAATTGAATTTTCGGGGATTTCTTCTAACGAACACCATCGTAAAGGTAACGCTTTGTCCCCTATTTTTAACCGATGTAGCTGTTGTTGTTGCTGATAAATTAGTCCTGCGGCTTTTTCGATAATGATGTACTCTAACGCCTCAAAACAGTCTGGGTAATGCCGATGCAGGTAATACAATACATCTGCCGCCAACAACCCTTGACCTGCTCCCATTTCCATTAAGGTAAAAGGCATCGGGTGTCCTAAAATATCCCACATTTTGGCAAACTGCTCAGCCAATAACTCCCCGAAATCTCTACTTAAGTGAGGTGAGGTAAAAAAGTCGCCCTCTGAGCCAATGTTGACGGCACCTGTTGCGTAATATCCCTGTTCTGGGTGATAGAGTGCCAAGTCCATGTAATCCGCGAAGGTAATGCGGTGCTTGGGTTCAGCGGCAATTTGATTGGCAATTATGTTTCGCAGGAGTTGGTCAGTAGTCATATTAATTCAAAATTAAAATATACAAAACCCGTCCAACAAAATGCTGTCTTAGGACGGGTTTGGATGGTTGAGTTATCGACTGATGTCCCAGATTGTCAGGTAAGAGTTTCACCTGGCTAAAGATGACGCTTTAGTGTTCCTTGAGAAATGCTTCTACCTCTTGGGCTGTGGGTTGAGCCGCGATCGCACCCGGTTTCAAGGTCGTCAGTGCGCCCACGGCACTAGCATATTTCACAACATTCTTCGCTGATTCAGCATCAACAAGGCTCTTAAGCCCATGTTGACACAACTGATGA
The DNA here is from genome assembly GCA_039962225.1 of Microcoleus sp. AS-A8. NCBI lineage: Bacteria > Bacillati > Cyanobacteriota > Cyanophyceae > Oscillatoriales > Microcoleaceae > Microcoleus > Microcoleus sp. AS-A8. The sequence goes on along the minus strand of JAMPKV010000003.1, from coordinate 273,820 downwards.
ACAAACCCGGCGACAAAACCATCTCCAGCACCCGTCGTATCCTTGGTAGCCATGGAAAAAGCTGGAATCTTATCTTCATGGTCACTCAAGCAGTAGGCACAGCCTTTGTCGCCATCCGTCACTAAGACGCCTTCGACTGAGCCAAGACGATGGGTAATTGCACCTGCATCTGTAGTATCAAAGAATAATTCCGCTTCTTCCTTAGCAATCTTGAGAAAATCGACTTTGTGCAAAATCTCCTGAACCAGTGGCTTAGCCTCACTGGGATCGGGCCAGAACATGGGACGCCAGTTGATATCCACTAATACTTTGACATCATACAGTTCTGCAAAGCGCAGGGCTTTTTGAATCGCTTCTCGTGTTTGAGGATAAGCCAACTCCAACGTTCCTAACACTAAAAAATCAGCGGCTTCAAATAAAGACTCCGGTAACTTGGATGATTGGAGGAAGGCGTCGGCAAATTTCGAGGTATCCAGTTCGCCAAACCCGGCAAACTCGCGATCTCCCTGCTCAGAACGCACGACGTAAACGTTTCGCGTGGGTGCCGTTGGATGGCGCTGGACGCCGGTGCTATCCACCCCAACTTCCTGCAATAACTGAACTAAATCGTCTCCGGCTTCATCCTGTCCCACACAACCGATAAAGCCAGCAGGGGTTCCCAGCTTCACCAAGGCACAGGCAACATTGGCTGGAGCACCTCCTGGGTAAGGAGTCCAGGATTCAACGTTTTCAAGCGATCGCCCTAGCTGATCGGCTAGAAGGTCAAACAAAATTTCACCCAGGCAGAGTACACGAGGATTGGTCACGGCTGCATACATCTCGACTGCTTTCAGACTACCAGAGGCGTGACGATCTTCTGATTTCTATCCTTGTTCCTTCATCTTTAGAAGGAAATTTCTCATACACCTGGTTAATCCTTTAGAAAATAATAGATATTTTTACTCATGTATATATACTTAATAAATCAAGGAGTTTTTCTCCTTTGCTAGGGGAGAATCCTCGCTGGGCAAGCTTAACAGGCTCATCACCCTAATAAGGAGTGGAACTGGAAGCTCTTGCCTCAGATGTTTGAATCGATTCCTTGGCTGGAGTCTCTCTCAGGTAGTCTCAATAAACAATCTTCTAAAATGGTAAGTAGATATACCAAGGGCAAAATACCTATGGCTGGTGGCGAGTCATACACCCCCGCGTCCCTTAGCGATCGCGAAGTACAAATCATCGAACTAGTAGCCGCGGGTTTAACCAATCAGGAAATTGCCCAGCAGCTAGAAATTAGTAAGCGCACGGTCGATAATCACATCAGCAACATCCTGACCAAGACATCGACCGATAACCGGGTAGCGTTGGTACGTTGGGCCTTACAGTGGGGCAAAGTTTGTATAAATGATGTCAACTGCTGTCCCTTACCCACACCCAATGATCAAGCGCTTTCTTAGCTGGTGGCTTCATCTCGTGCGTAAAGTATTGGCGGTTTGCTTCATTTGGACATTGAGAGGTTGCGGGGATTCTCTGTGAGGCCACTTGGCTTCAGGGGACTCTTTGACAGCATTCACTCAACGTCTTGGTGCAAATCTTAACAGCTCCGCAGTGTTAACCTTTCCTGACCGAATCCTGAGTGAGTACCGATGACACCGCCTAATACGATTTTCGATACAAGGATTATGGCTGTGCCATGACAAAGCTTCAGAGCTACAAATCAAATCTGGATGGGTTTATTCATCGTCTGAGCAACTCACCTGAGGTGGTACGGGATCGTATCCCCCTGGATGGAAGGGATGACAGCGCAAGATTCGCCTCATCGCTAGCCAGCTACCGCGCCAAGTCCCAAACCGTTCGATGGCTTGGATCGCATAGCTCGAACACGTCGGCTGAAAGCGGCAAACGGGTGGAAAGAGGGGAGAAATAAAACGACGGTAGCCCCGGATTAGCCAAATTAGTAAGATTTTCATTCTGGGCCCGAAATCTCGATAGAGTGATAAAGAGGTTGTAATTTTTGTCTCAAGAAGTCCTTGTTTCAATCTATACCCTGGTTAGAATCAACTCCAGAATTATGGCTCCAAATTAGTATTGTTGGAGTCGGTTTAGGAGCCATTGTCTTATTTGCAGAGACGCTACATCGCCGTAGTGGCAGGAGTTCAGAACTGGCGCGTAAGGTCGTCCATATCGGCACCGGCAACGTGATTTTGGTGGCTTGGTGGCTGCAAATCCCCGCTTGGGTGGGCATCTCGGCCTCAATTATCGCCAGTCTGATTGCGCTTTTGTCTTATTACATCCCGATCCTGCCCGGTATTAACAGCGTCGGGCGCAAAAGCTTGGGGACATTCTTTTATGCGATTAGTATCGGTGTCCTCGTCGCCTGGTTTTGGCCGCTCCAGCAATTCCACTATGCGGCTATGGGTATTTTGGTAATGACTTGGGGCGATGGACTCGCTGGACTCATCGGTCAGAAGTTTGGTCAACATCCTTATGAAGTCTGGGGAATGAAAAAAAGCTGGGAAGGCTCTTTGACAATGGCTCTGACAAGCTATGCCGTCAGTTGCTTGATTCTTTTGAGCGTCCAGGGCAACGTTTGGCAAACTTGGTTGGTGCCAGTGGCGATCGCAATTGTTGCCACGGCTTTAGAATCCTTCTCCAAGCTTGGGATTGATAATCTCACCGTTCCTTTGGGGAGTGCTGCACTGGCTTATTACTTGAGCGTACTTCTTCCCTTGGGCGGTTGATCCCTAGAGTATTTTGGGTTTTTGATGTTCAGCCAAAGTACTGAATTTCTCTTTGGGTTTTCAGCCATTTTGCTGAAGTTGGATGGTGGAACTCGCCACTATACTCAAAACTATATAGTTTGATACCGATTCTCTCCCTTACGCCACTTAATTTGGAGAGATTTAACGGTCTACAGCACTAGCAACGCTGATCACCTTAAATCCCAAAGCAACCAATAATCTTAATGAATATTAGGATAAATCTTTCTTTTGGATTATGTACTATCTTTAAGATAGGTGAAGATATATTACTACAATTGACTGATAACCGCAGCAACATATCCCGAACGATAGACCCCTGATGACTTTCTTCAATCCCACAGAACCCATTCTCCGGAACAAGCAAGAATCACTCGATTATCAAGACCGTCAAGGGTTGTTACGCATTCACCTCCGAATTGGAGATAAGACCCTAATTTCTGGTTTTTACACTCGAATTGACCAAGTATTTATCCTTTGGGGTCTGATTTCAGGTGTTATTTTTATAACAGCTCAATTTCTTCCCATTAGCTGGGTTATTCAAGCCGTAATTTGGACAGTACTCACCCTCATCGGTACGAGTGTGATGGTGTTCTTGACTCACTTTTGGGTCAAGGTCGAGCGCTTGCAGTGGGTACTGTATTGTTGGGTCAGCCTGATGCTGGGAGGGCTTGTTGTAACAGACCTGAGTATCTTCCTGGGTTGGGGAGAAGTGTTAATGCGTCTGTGTCCGCTGTGGTTAGGGTTAAGTGCTGTTGGTTACTTTTGTACAGGAGTGGGGATGCGATCGCGTGCCTTTATCCTCGCTGGACTCGTTCATCTTTGCGGTATTGCCGCCTTACCCTATACAGGTAGTTTGCAATTTGTCTCCACCGGCATCATGATGGCAGTGAGTTTGTTGATGTTTGCCGAAGTCCAGTGGGATATGCGACCCCCGATCGAGTACAACTTATTAACGCTAGAACAAAAACAGTTCAATCAAAAACAGTATCAACTTCGACACTTGTCCTTGTGATTTTCCATGCCGCTCACATTGATCCCGTCTAGCGGTTTGCCCTGAGTGAAAGGGTTGCAATAGAGTTCACCGCTCCTTCGACAGACTCAAATGTTACGGTATCGTTGCATTCGCTCCTCTCTCTCAGGAAAAACTTTATATCTTTTAAAAAAAGAACATTCTAGTTTGTGCCATTATTTACAGTAGTGAAATTGAGTTTGTCCCCCTAGGCTGACAGCCAATTATTAGCTCTTCTGCCTGTAGAGCGATAGAGCGAATTGGGTTCTGTGTGAGTCTAGTAGGCGAATAGAAATCGTACCGGTTGGGAGTTATACCGCAGTGGCCCATAACTGTATATCGGAGGAGAGCGACGTCAGATATACAGACGGTGCAAATAAAACGGCTGACTAGAAACGGTGTGAAGTTTTTGTCGCTTCCTTCACCTTATTGCTACCAAAGGGGGACTAAACTCCCCATCAGAGCGGTCTGAGGTAGTAGACGTTTAGGGGTCTAGCTGAAGAAACACGATAGCAATCCTAACTTTGATTTGTGAGACAGACCTTTTTAAGGAACCGCAGAGGACACACCAGGACGCAGACGAAAGAATAGAGGCTCTCATTAATCATTTAGGCTTGCTATAGGAATATAAAATTAAACCTCTGACTCTCAGGGGAGTTGGGGGTTTATATTTTATTTCAAAAGGAGATTTTGTCGTGTCAACCAATTAGGGATTTAAGATTAAGTTTTGCAATGAGTTGATTGATTTTCGCTTCTTACTCAAGTTCTAGTCGAAACTTACGATAGAACTAGAAGTTTTTATAGCAAAATGTCTGGTCAATTACTCCTGATTAATTGAAGAAAATCACGAGGATTGACCCAAATTTTGTATGCCATGGGTTTTAAAATATAGAGGCCAAAAAGTCGGTGGAGAAAATGCCTAAATCTCCACCAACTTCTTGAGTATTGACTGATAAAAAGGGTCAAAAATGGCTATTGTTAGTCGTTACCAATCGGCTCTCTTATGACCCTGTAAGGGTTCACCACTAAAAGGCTGTACCCCAATGATTGGATAAGCGTCGTCACTGGGACTAAAAATTCTGACTACCGCTTCAGAGATATACTGGGTGATACTGTTAAACAGTTTGTAAATGCCCATAAAACGACTCTCCTGATAGTTTGAAGGATGAGCTTAAATTGAATTGAGATGAAGTGAGTTCTATACTCTGGCCTGATTAAATTATGGGGAATTTTCGAGGGTTTGAGGTTAAATTGCAATATTTGTTTGATTAGGTTTGCAATACTTTTCTTAGAAGAGAGTAATAATCTTAATTATTTCGCTCGTTGTACAAACTTCTACATTTTTTTGAACCTTATTTCATCTTCCGCAAAAATTATTTGCATTAAATCCGCTCTTCGGGTTGGGCAGAAAGTGATGCATGACCCACATGTTTCTTAAGAAAGAGCGATCGCTGACCCATCGGTTCCCCAGGGATAGCGATGCCGGACATTCGTTGAAAGCGTCCCCAAAGGTAGTCCAGAGGTTGAGGGATTAGGTTTGAGTCGTTTCCCAAACTGATGAGGCTAAAGATAGAGCCAAGATTGGAGCGGTGACAGCTCTAAGAATACGGCGTCCGAGTGAAACGGGTTGGAAACGAGCACCTGTGGCTTGTTCTACTTCCACAGGTGTCCATCCCCCTTCGGGGCCGATAGCAATAACAACGGATGAGGGTGAAGATGCTAATTTTTGCTCAAGCAAGCAACTCAAAAGATGGGGCGCATCGCCCCGTGCCACGCAAATATAGCGGGAGGCGTTGGAGGTTTCAGGTAATTGCAGACTAGCGGTAAAGTCTATGGGGTCGAGAAGGGTGGGCACAAATTGGCGTTCAGATTGCTCAGCCGCCTCTTGAGTCAGGCGTCGCCAACGTTCGACTTTTTGGGTGCTGGGATTGAGGAGGGTGCGATCGCTCTTTAACGGGATGATGCAAGCAACGCCCAACTCCGTTGCTTGATACACCACATCATCAAAGCCATTGCCTTTGGGCAGTGCGGCCATCAACGTCACCGTTCCCGGTAACTCGGTTTGCACGCACAGGGATTCGAGAATTTTAGCTTGGGTCAAACTGCCTTCTAACTCGCTCACCCACCAGCTACCCTGTCCATCCATCGCAATAAAGCGATCGCCTGCTTTCAAGCGTAAAACTCGACTCAGGTAGTGCTGTTGCGAAGAAGTCAGAAAAATCTCTCCCTCTTTGTGCTGTTGAGGGGAAATCACTAATCGTTGCAGTTGAGCCAATCGATTCTCCAGTTACTTGCGAATCGACAAATTTTACTAAAAATATATGAACTTTGAATTAAGTTTAAATTAAGTTTGAATCACGCCATCAGGCATGATTGCCCCACGCAGGTTAGCACGACTGAAGTTAGCCTCATGAAGGTGGGTTTGACTTAAGTTGACTTTGGTCAAGTTAGCTTCTGTGAAATTAGCTCCTGTCAGGGTGGCATCTTGAAGATTGGCATAACTGAGATTAGCGGCTGTTAAGTTGGCTCCCCTCAAATCTGCGCCACTAAAATCGGCATAACTTAGATTGACCTTTTTTAGTTGTGCCCCCATCAGATTCGCACCCCTAAAATCTCTTTGTCCTACTGCATATCGGCTTAAAAGTTCGCTGGTCTTCATCGCTTTTTTCGTTTTCATTTAAGGGTTGCTACTTCTGTTGCGGCACTGGTTTCTAGATGGGCATTTCTTGATGACAGGAGCTACATCGCCAGTACAGTCCTCCAAAACGCATATGACGCAGCAAGGTATCCGAACAGCAAGGGCAAGTCTGTTTACCCAGTATTGAGTAATCAAGAGTGATGGCTGTAGGGTGCTGACTCTGACGATTTGCCAGGTGAGTCAGCAATTGGTGCGGCGTCGTTAACTTAGCCAGCATTCTTTAACCAGGATGAATAATAATTTCAGTATAACAGTCTTACTTGACGATAAAATTTATTTTTTGATATAATCCCAACCTTTATTTACGTGCTACCCTTAAGAGACACTACAACAGTTGAGTAGCTAGGAGCGAAAAATCTACTCTTCCTATCTGACGGGCTTTAGGCGATAAGGGCGGTAGCGAACTAGGACACCTCTAGGAAAATAAACGGCTTGCTCGGCAAAGTCGTGTTAATAAACGGTGTTTCGGGCTGGATACGACTGACTAAGCCAATTCCTTGAACATGAGGGTGAGTACGAATGAACATTCAAGCGTTAGATATTAAGGTGGGAGATCGCATCGTTGCCTACTGTAAGGGAAAGATGCAAGCCTGTACCGTGCAACGGTTACTAGACTCGACGTCGCATAACATTACACTAAAAGTCTCCACATCTGTGCCTTATCGGGAATCATCCTCTTGCGTGGTTCAGTTTCACCGAGAGGCTTTGGTTCAAGTGGCTGGCTTAAAATCCCCCTCCCAGACAAAACAGCAATTACTCCCTCCCCAAGGACACCCCCATGTTTGAACGCTTTACAGATACAGCAATTAAGGTGATTCGGCTGGCTCAAGAAGAAGCACGTCGTCTGGGTCACAATTTTGTAGGTACAGAGCAGATTTTGTTAGGTCTGATTGGAGAAGCAGATGGTATCGCGGCAACCGTCTTGCAATCTCTGGGCGTCACGCTTCAAGAAGTCAGAGAAGAAATTGAAAAAATTATTGGTCGGGGTTCTGGCTTTGTTGCGGTTGAAATTCCCTTCACCCCCAGGAGCAAGCGTGTACTGGAACTGTCTCTAGAAGAATCTCGCACACTAGGGCAGGACTACGTTGGCACCGAACACTTACTTTTGGGTTTAATCCGAGATGGAGAAGGTGTGGCGGCAAGAGTACTCTTAAACCTAGGAGTTGACTCCAAAGAAGTTCGGGCTAAAGTCATTGAGATGCTCTCGGAAGCGAAACCGACCCTAAATGAGCGAAGTCGCACCCGCACCAAGACACCAACCCTGGACGAATGTGGCACCAATTTGACTCAACTCGCCGCACAGGGCAAGCTCGATCCCGTTGTGGGACGTCAGAAAGAAGTCGAACGAATGATTCAAATTCTGGTTCGTCGCACCAAGAACAATCCGATCTTAATCGGAGAGCCAGGAGTCGGTAAAACAGCCCTGGCAGAGGGACTCGCCCAGCGCATTGTCAACAACGATGTTCCCATCAGCCTTCAAGGCAAGCAGGTTCTCACCCTTGATACAGGTTCGCTACTCGCCGGCACGAAGTACCGAGGTGAGTTTGAAGAGCGCCTCAAGAAAATCATTGAGGAAATTCGGTCGTGCCAAAATATCATCTTGATGGTAGATGAGGTTCATACTTTAGTGGGGGCTGGAGCCGTGTCAGGTTCCCTCGATGCGGCAAATATCCTCAAGCCGGCCCTAGCACGCGGCGAACTCCAGTGTATTGGTGCGACCACTTTGGATGAATACCGTAAGTACATTGAGCGGGATGCTGCCTTAGAACGTCGTTTTCAACCGGTGATGGTGGATGAACCCAGTGTGGAGGAAACCATTGAAATTTTATATGGTTTGCGCGATCGCTACGAACAGCACCACCAGCTTAAAATCTCAGATTTGGCTCTCGAAGCTGCCGCTAAACTCTCCGACCGATATATCTCAGACCGCTTTCTACCCGACAAAGCGATTGACCTGATTGATGAAGCCGGAAGCCGCGTCCGGATACTCAACTCAAAAGTACCATCGAGTGCCAAAAGCCTGAAGAAAGAACTGCGCCAAGTTCTCAAAGATAAAGTAGACGCTATAGGCTTGCAAGAGTTTAGTAAAGCCGGAGAAATGCGTGCTCAAGAGATGAGAATTCAATCAGAAATTCGCGCACTCATCCAAGACGAGCAGTCTAACCTTAGTGATGCTGATGATGTTGACTACGCTCCCGTCGTCAATCAAGAGGACATCGCCCACATTGTTGCTTCCTGGACAGGAATTCCAGTGAACAAACTAACCGAATCCGAGTCGGCTAAGCTGCTTCAGATGGAAGATATCCTACATCAGCGACTCATCGGTCAAGAAGAAGCCGTCAAGGCGATTTCTCGTGCCATTCGTCGCGCTCGTGTGGGCATTAGTAATCCCAATCGACCCATTGCCAGTTTTATCTTTTCGGGTCCAACCGGGGTAGGGAAGACGGAACTCGCTAAGTCATTGGCGGCTTACTTCTTTGGCTCTGAATCGGCGATGATTCGGTTGGATATGTCCGAATACATGGAGCGTCACACCGTCTCCAAGCTCATCGGTTCCCCTCCTGGGTATGTGGGTTTTAATGAAGGGGGGCAGCTAACCGAAGCCGTTCGCCGTTCTCCCTATACCGTTGTACTATTTGACGAAATTGAAAAAGCCCACCCCGACGTGTTTAATCTGCTGCTGCAAATTTTAGAAGATGGTCGTTTGACCGATACTAAGGGTCGGACTGTAGACTTTAGGAATACGTTGTTGATTATGACCTCCAACATCGGTTCTAAAGTCATTGAAAAAGGTGGCAGTGGTCTTGGTTTTGATTCGAGTGAAAATCAAGCGGATGCTGGATACAGGTTCATTAGCTCGCTGGTAAATGAAGAGCTGAAAGCTTACTTCCGTCCAGAGTTCCTCAATCGTCTTGATGAAATCATTGTCTTCCGGCAATTGACGAAAAATGAAGTTAAACAAATTTCTTCTATTCTTTTAAACGAAGTATTCAGTCGGTTAAGGGAGCAAGGAATTACGTTGGAGGTTACTGAACGGTTTAAAGACCGCTTGGTGGATGAAGGTTATGACCCCAGTTATGGCGCACGTCCTCTGCGTCGGGCAATCACTCGGTTGTTGGAAGATTGCCTTGCGGAGGAAATTTTAAGTGGTCGCCTTCAAGAGGCAGATGTCGTTGTTGTGGATATAGATGATCAGGGGCAAATTAAAGTCTTGCAGGGCGATAAGCGGGAGCTACTGCCTCCACCAGCTTTAGCGGGATAGAACCTATTTAATTAATTGAACGAACCACAGAGGCACAGAGAACACCGAGGAAAGAGAGGAAAGAGAGGAGATTGGTAAGTAAGTAAGTAAGGGGGTGTAATAAATACTAAAGAAAGATGTTACACCCACTTAACTGAAATTCAAACGAGTGCTGGTTCTGGCAGTGCTCCTTGCATCTTACTCAAGAAGTTAATTAGGTTCTCCAATTGTTGCTCTGCTTTGAGCACAGCTAACCCGCGAACAGTTACTTTACCTGGCGTGTAAACTAAGCGCGATCGCAAATGTTCGGGGAGTTTTTCTTTGAGCAAATTCCAAGCGGGTTCCTCCATGGGTGTTTCTAAAACAACGTGCTGTTTGCCCTCTGGTTTAATGCGGCTAAACCCTAATGATTTGGCAATTTGTTTGAGTTCTACGACCCGAAGTAACTGATTGGCGGCGGTGGGAATTGGGCCATAACGATCGCTCCAATCGGCGGCAATTTGGACTAACTCATCTTTGGATTCCGCAGAGGCTACCGCCCGATACGCACTCATCTTCTGATCTAAATCTGGGATATAGTCCGCGGGGATAAAGGCCGTAAGATTAAGGTCAATTTGTGTATCATCCACCTTGGGAATTTCTTGCCCTTGAATCTCTTTGATCGCCTCTTGTAGCATTTCCATATACAGGTCAAAACCAATCGCCTCCATCTGTCCCGACTGTTCCACACCCAACAAATTGCCGACGCCTCGAATTTCCATGTCGCGAGTTGCCAATTGATACCCCGAACCCAACTGGGTAAACTCCTGAATCGCTCGTAAGCGCTGGCGAGCCTGTTCTGAAAGTACCTTCTGTTTCGGGTAAAATAACCAGGCGTGAGCTTGAATGCCAGCCCGACCCACTCGACCCCGCAATTGGTAAAGCTGAGCTAGGCCAAACTTATGGGCGTCTTCAATTAAGATCGTGTTGACTCTGGGGATATCTAAGCCAGATTCAATAATCGTGGTACAAACGAGAACATCCGCTTCACCGTTACCAAAGGCCAGCATCGTCGCTTCGAGTTCCGCATCATTCATCTGACCGTGGGCGATCGCGAGTCTGCAACCGGGTATCATTTCCCGTAATTGCGTACCCACTTCTTCAATGCCCTCAATTCTGGGTACAACATAGAAGATCTGACCCCCGCGATCAAGTTCAGTACGAATCGCAGTCCGCATGGCTTCGGGATCGTAGGGAGAAAGGTGGGTTTTAATCGGTCGGCGTGAAGGGGGTGGGGTGGTAATCAAACTCATCTCTCGTACCCCCGACAAGGACATATAGAGGGTGCGAGGAATGGGTGTGGCGCTGAGGGTGAGAACATCGACTTGAGTTTTGAGCGACTTAATCTTCTCCTTCTGATTCACCCCAAACCGTTGTTCTTCATCGATGACCAACAGTCCTAAATCGCGGAACGTTACCCCTTTTCCTAATAATTGATGGGTACCCACGACAACATCCAATTCCCCGGTAGCAAGGCGTTTTTGAATTTCCTTGCGTTCCTCTGCGGTGCGGAAGCGGTTGAGCAAACCCACATGAATTGGGTAAGGGGCGAAGCGTTCTTTAATGGTGTGGTAATGCTGCTGAGTGAGAATCGTGGTGGGGGCGAGGAAGGCGACTTGTTTACCGGCTGTAACGGCTTTAAAAATAGCCCGAATCGCGACTTCGGTTTTACCAAAACCCACATCCCCACAAACTAAGCGATCCATTGGGCGATCGCTCATCATATCCCGTTTCACATCCTGCACCGCCTTCAATTGGTCTGGGGTTGGCTGGTAGGGGAAGGAATCTTCTAACTCCTCCTGCCAAGGGGAATCGAGGGGGTAAGAAAATCCTTGGCGTTGCGATCGCTGGGCATACAGTTGTAGTAAATCAACTGCTAGTTTCTTAATTCCCTTACGCACCCGGTTCTTGGTTTTTTCCCAAGCTTTGCCGGACATTTTATTCAGTTCAGGCGGGCGTTCACCAGTGGCGCGAAATCGGGACAGTACCCCTAACTGATCAGCAGCAACTCGCAACAAGCCATCCGCGTATTGAATCACCAAATACTCACGAGTTTCGTAATTCAGCGTTAAGCTTTCCAGCTTGAGGAACTTACCAATCCCGTGATTTTTGTGAACGACATAATCCCCTTGCTGTAACTTGTTGGGGTCAACTTGTTTTGAGGCAGCGCGGCGTCGTTTGCGGACGTAACTGGGTGTGGCTAAGGTATGTTGCCCAAAAAATTCGCGGTCGGTGACGACGACGATCCGGTAGGTTGGGAGAATGAAGCCTTCGAGTTCGGCTAATCCGGAATATTTGACGGCGATTGGTGTGTGCTGGATTTGCAGCTTGTCAATCGCTGGGTAATCGCGGGGATTGGGGACGAACTGTGCAGGACAGTCGTGTTCTTGTAGGAGGGAGACAGAACGACTGGGTTGGGCAGAAATCAACCAAATCGAGAAGTTGCGATCGCGTTCCCCACGAATCACCTCGGCGAGTTTGGCAAACTGGTGGGGTGTTGCGGGTACGGGACGATTGGCGAGATTTAGACCTTGCTCGTCTGCCAGTTCCGACAGGTACACTGGCTTAAAACGTTGTGCGGTAGCTAAAGAATCGTCAAAAGAACGGTGAATTTTGGGGAGTGCTGGAGTTATCAGCGCCAGTTGTTCTTCGGCGTGTTCGTAAGCGCGATCATTATGTGCCCTACACTGGTCTGGTTCATCGATCGCAATTAAGGTATTTTCTGGCAGGTAATCCAGGATTGACGCGGGTTGATTGAAGGCAAAACCCAGAAAACGGCGGATGCCTTCTGGGGGTGTCCCTATCTCCAAGGCGTCTTGTTCTTCAGGAGAGAGATGGGCTTTGACTTGTTCCACTCCAGACGTACTCAGCACCTCAGCCACAATCGGGCCAAAATCCGTAGGGGTGAGTACCAACTGGTCTATCTTATCGAGAGAGCGTTGGGTGGCGGGGTCAAACTCTCGCATCTGGTCGAGTTCATCGCCAAACCATTCCAACCGTACAGGTAATTCAGCGGAGACGGGGAAAACATCCACAATATCACCCCGCCGACTCCATTGACCCTCTGTTTCCACTAGGGGAACGCGATCATAACCCAGCCGCGCCAACTTCTGATCCACCGTTTTGGAGTCCCAAGTCATCCCTCGGTTGAGCGTCAAGCAGTAGGGTTTAAAAGCCTCTACTGGGGGGAGGTGGGGTTGCAGCGCCGCGTGTGTGGCGACAATCGCCATTGGCCCGTTGTGCGTTGCCCCTGACGCCTGTATGGGCGACGGCTGCGTCCCCCCTCCTCGTGACTCTTGAGTTCTCACCAAATCGGCTAACACCTGCATTTGCCCCCAAGTCATCTCAGATTCTGGGTTAAATGGCTCATAGGGCGAGGCTTCAGAGGTTGGGTATAAATGGACGGTTTCCCAGCCCATCGCTTCCAGTTGGGTAGCCCAACGGCTGGCTTCCTCCAGGGTGCTAGAGACAACGAACAAGTGGCTAGAACGAGCTTTGGCAAGAGCAGAAGCCACCAATCCCTTGGGTAGACGGGGGATACCACTCAGATGCAGAGAGGAGGTGCGATTCAGCTTCGAGAGCAGTTCTCCGGTGAGGGGCGATCGCTCTAGTGCCCGAATGATCGAAGAAAAAGCCATGGGTCCACAGAATGTGTGAGAGGGTAATCACAAACGCAGGCAAGCTAGCTGCCTATCTCACTAATTTTAAAGAAGCCGCTGGGAATTGATGGGCTCAGGCACAGTGGAGCCGGAGCTCATACGAGGATGGGGGAGTGATTTTCGCCTGGGGGTATTAGGAGTAAAAAGGCCAACTACACAAGCTTTATCTAGATGTACACTGATCATTGCACCCCGTACCTCTGCCTTCTGCGACTGGAATAGGAGGTTGGAAGATCCCATAGTAAATCAGCTCGGCTCAGTTCGCCGAAACTACCAGTAAAAGAAGGTTTTCTTTCTCTGTGGAAATTCTCATTGTTTTCTTACTGATCGTCCTCAACGGCATCTTTGTCATGTCAGAGATGTCCATTGTCTCCGTCCGCAAGGTGCGGCTGCAACAGGTAGCCAATCAGGGAAACGTCCAAGCTCGTATTGCCTTGGAACTGGCGAATGCCCCGAATCAGTTTTTGGGTACTGTTCAGATTGGAATCACGCTCTTAGCGATTGTCTCTGGTGCTTTCGGTGAATCAGTGATTGCGACGAGAGTTGGGGCTTTGGTCAATTTGATTCCCTCGCTGGCTGTCTATAGTCAGGCGATCGCGTCAGCAACGGCGATTTTGATTATCACTTATCTAACGCTGGTGATTGGCGAACTGATGCCCAAGCGGTTGGCGTTAAACAATCCGGAAAAAATTGCCTCTGCTGTTGCCATCCCGATGCAGATGTTGTCTAAAATCACCTTTCCTGTGGTGCAGTTGTTGAGCGCTTCAACGGAGATGTTGATGCGGCTGTTGAACATCAGACCTTCTACAGAGCCACTGGTAACAGAAGAAGAGGTGAGAGTTTTGATCGCGCAAGGCACGGAGGCGGGAACGTTTGAGGAAGCGGAACAAGACATGGTGGAACGAGTGTTTCGCTTGGGTGATCGGCGAGTGAGCGCTGTGATGACACCGCGACCGGAAATTGTCTGGCTCGATCTTGACGATTCAGCAGAAATGAATCGGCAGGCGATTATTGATAGTAATCATTCTCGATATCTAGTTTGTCAGGGGGAACTAGACAATGTGCTTGGGATCATTCGAGTCAACGATTTGCTAACCGACTGTCTCGCAACTAAACCGCTTGACCTAACCAAAGCCTTGCAACGTCCGGTCTATGTGCCAGAAAGTACACCTGGATTGAAAATTTTAGAGTTGTTTAAGCAATCCGGTACTCAGATGGCTATCGTCGTTGATGAATATGGTGTGATTCAAGGATTGGTAACCCTCAACGATATTTTAGAAGAGATTGTTGGCGATATTCCCTCTATCGATCAGGTAGACGAACCCCAAGCTGTGCGGCGTGACGATGGGTCTTGGTTAGTGGATGGAATGTTATCGGTGGACGAGTTTTTTGAGTTATTTCATCTTGAAGAATTGCCGAGAGAACAACGCGGTAACTATCACACTGTGGGTGGCTTTGTTGTTACCCATTTAGGACGTATTCCCAGCGCTACTGATTCCTTTGAATGGCGGGGTATGCGCTTTGAAGTGATGGATATGGACGGCAATCGAGTGGATAAGTTACTCGTGGCAAGCACTAGAAATTCAAAAGTCGATAATTGAGTTAAATCCTTGAACTGATGAGTTTTGTATTAATTTTTAACATTTGCAGAGTGTAAATGATGCTTTCGTAACCCTACCAGGGAAATTTTGTCTCCTGGGTCAGTTCCAGTCCCAGAAAGCCTACAAACACAAATGAACTTAATATCGGGCGGATAACCGTAGTATAGTAAGAGGGGAGGTTGGCTTTTAAGTGATTCCATCGACAGGGAACTTTCCTGTCGGATGAGATATGTATTGTTGGCTTTGCTAGAATTAGCCAGCCATCATCAACAGGGAAACTATTTGCAAATCGACCCGATTGCTGAGGGGCATCAAATCCCAAATCGCTATTTGGCGCAACTTAATTGATGGCGCTACGATGCAGTGGGATAGTCCAACCTTACAGGATTTGCTTGAAAAACGGGATGAGAGCCAACAGTCAAATCCCATATATTACATTTAGACTTGCAAAAGTGGGTAACAGTAATGAAAATTGCTCATGATGTAACGGAATTAGTTGGACATACGCCTCTGGTTCAACTCAATTCCATTCCCCAGTCAGAAGGATGTGTTGCTCGAATTGTCGTGAAGCTAGAGGGGATGAATCCAGCCGCTTCCGTGAAAGACCGGATCGGCGTGAGTATGATTCAGGCCGCAGAGGAAGCCGGTCGGATTGTGCCGGGACAAAGTGTGATCGTCGAACCGACCTCAGGTAACACGGGAATTGCTTTAGCGATGGTTGCTGCGGCGAAAGGTTATCGCGTGATTTTGATCATGCCTGATACCATGAGTCACGAACGGCAAGCAATGCTCAAAGCTTATGGTGCTCAAGTGGAACTGACGCCAGGATACCAGGGGATGAAGGGGGCGATCAATCGGGCGCAAGAAATTGTGGCTACGACTCCTAATGCCTTCATGCCGCAACAGTTTCGCAATCCCGCCAATCCGAAAATTCATCGGGAAACTACAGCCGAGGAGATTTGGGCGGATACGGATGGAGAGGTTGATTTCCTGATTGCGGGTGTGGGTACGGGTGGTACTCTCACGGGTGTAGCTGAGGTGATCAAAAAGCGTAAACCCAGTTTTAAGGCGATCGCTGTAGAACCGGCTAATAGTCCAGTACTTTCCGGTGGTGAACCCCAACCCCATAAACAGCAAGGTATTGGTGCTGGTTTTATTCCGGAGGTTCTTAACAAAGAGTTAATTGACGAAGTGATTACCGTCACCGATGAGGAAGCGATTGACTATGGTCGCCGTCTGGCACGAGAAGAAGGCATTTTATCCGGCATTTCTTCAGGTACGGCTTTAGCGGCGGCCATTAAAGTGGCAAAACGACCAGAAAATGAAGGGCGTTTAATTGTTATGGTACAACCGAGCTATGGTGAGCGCTATCTGAGTACGCCGATGTTCCAAGAACTGGAACCGGAAGAAGAACTCCCACTACTGGTTTAATTGAGTCGATGAGGGGTTCATACCACATCTGTGGCGATAACCCCCTTATTCCCCAAAGGAGGGGGAAGGAGAGAGGGGGGGAGGAAAGAGATTTTTTAGACGCTTAAAAAAGGAGTCTACAAGCCGGATTGGGTATCAAAAGCGATCGCGTTAGTTATGCGATCGCTTTTATTGTTTTTGCCCATCCCCCTTTTTTTCCGGTGATATTTGCTTTTTCGGGTGCCAGAAGCAGAAAGACTGTAGCGAGGGATTAAAGATAACTTAGTCTATCTTTCGCTTGGAATTGAGCATCAAACAGACTTGCAAGAAGATTTGGAAAATGCGTAATCTTAATACCCAGATTTGGATTTTAGATTTTAGATTTTGCGTTTTGGAAACCTTACCAGTAGGGAGTTTCCTCCAATAACGGTGACAAATCCTCGCCCCAGATGGTATAACAGGGCAAGGCTCGAATGTTCAAGAAAAAAAACCTTCCAATTGGGTAGCCCAAATACTGTTACCACCGTTTACCCTGCCATACTAGCCTTCTGAATGAACGGAGGGCAGTAGGCGGTAGAGGCTCAGTTCTTTGCTGCAATCCGCTGCCTCTACTGAGGATTTATCAATTCTATACCGGAAAATTACAAAGTCGTTTTGTTTTGTCGAGATTTAATGAAGCCATAGAGATGCGGGGAAAATTTGGCTAAAAATAAATAATGATAGATTTTAGATTGTTCGTTTTCCTGAGGGGCATCTGTGTCAAAAATCTATATTAACTCTTGTTCAGAATTAATAGTATGTCGCTATTTACCTCAAAAAATCCTCTACTAAAAGTCAGAAAACTCTTTGGATTTCTAGCTTTTTTTAGTCTTCTACCTGTTTCTGTACAAGCTCAATCTATCACACCCGCACAAGATGGCACAGGTACGATCGCAACTCCTAATGGGAACCAGATCGATATTACAGGAGGCACTCTCTCCGGAGATAACAGCAATCTATTTCATAGCTTTAGTCAGTTTGGTCTGAGTGCCGAACAAACTGCAAACTTTGTCTCCAATCCCAATATCAACAACATCTTGGGACGGGTGACGGGAGGCAATGCCTCCGTGATTAATGGGCTACTTCAAGTTACGGGAGGGAACTCTAACCTTTATTTAGTCAATCCTGCCGGTATTATTTTTGGTGGGAATGCTCAGTTAAACGTTCCTGCCTCATTCACAGCCACTACGGCTACAGGGGTTGGTTTTGGCTCTAACCATTGGTTTAATGCCACTGGCTCTAATAATTATGCGGCATTGGTGGGAGAACCCAGCCAATTGGCTTTTAATCTTAATCAACCAGGAAGTCTGATTAATGCGGGAAATCTGGCGGTAAATGAAGGACAAAATCTCACTTTAGTTGGTGGCAATGTTATTAACACAGGGACGCAAACGGCACCGGGAGGAACTCTTACCATCGCGGCGGTACCTGGGTCGAGTTTGGTGAAAATTTCGCAACCGGGACATCTGTTGAGTTTGGAGATTGACCCCAGCGAGACTTCTAATTCTACGAATATAAGTCCCCTAACTTTGCCTCAACTCATTACTGGCGAGGGTGTCAGTCAAGCCACAGGTGTAAGGGTCAATGAGCAGGGACAAGTCGTCTTGATAGCCTCTGAGACGGCTGTTCCGATTGATGGAGCAACAGCTCTCACTTCGGGTACATTGAACACTTCCGGACAGACGGGTGGTCAAGTCAATGTTCTGGGTGAGCAAGTTAGAGTGATAGGTGCCAACATTAACGCCTCTGGTACGAATGGCGGTGGCACCGTGTTGATTGGAGGAGATTACAAGGGTCAAGGCACGGTGCCCAATGCCCAGTTTACCTTTGTGGATGGCAATACCACGATTAATGCCGATGCCCTGAGTAATGGCAATGGCGGTAAGGTCATTGCCTGGGCAGATAACACCACTCGTTTCTATGGCAATATTAGCGCGAGGGGCGGTGCCCAAGGCGGGAATGGTGGGTTTGTGGAAACCTCCGGCAAGATGGGCTTGGATATTGCAGGTGCTGTTGTGGATGCGGGGGCAAGTAACGGTCTAGTCGGGACGTGGTTACTCGATCCACAAGACATTATTGTGCAGGCGGGCGGTACGGCAACCCTGGCAGATGTTGCCAACGCAGCAGATACCACCAGCACTGCCATTATCGATCCAGCCTTGATCAATAGTGCGAATGCCAACGTGATTTTGGCTGCATCCAACAATATTACCTTCGTCAGCCCCATCTCCATGACCAATGCAGGTGTTGGCCTCACTGCCAACGCTGGAACTGCAATTGCACTCAATCAAAATATCACAACCAACGATGGGGCAGTTGCTTTTAACGCCCCAACCGTGTCACTAAATGGCATTGTCACAACAGGAGCGGCAGCTCTCACAGGGACTGCCACTACAGTTAATGTAGCCACTACTGGCAGAATTCAGAATGCGGTCGATGTTTCATCGGCAGGCGGGAATGTTAATTTAGCCGCCGGAACCTTCACTGATCCGACGACGATTACAATCAACAAAGCCCTGACAGTAACAGGTGCGGGTGCGGGGGTTACTACAGTGAGTGGTAGCAATGCCTTCCGCGTGTTCGATATCGGTGGTAGTGGTAATGTCACCCTTGGTGGCTTGACAATTACGGGTGGTAACCTAAATGGTTTTGAATACGGTGGTGGTGTTCGTTACACTGGCACTGGCACCCTGAACGTCAACAACAGCACCCTCACCGGCAACTCGGCGAGTGCAGCAGGTGGCGGTATTGCCAACTTCACGGGTACTGGTACGGTGAACATCAACAACAGCACCATTACTGGCAATACAGCGACACTGGGAGGGGGTGGTGTCTTCCGCAATGCGGGCAACATGACCATCAACAATTCCACCATTAGCAACAATACTTCTGGCGCTGTCGGAGGTGGTGGAATTTTAAGCGAATATGCGCCAGGGCTGAGTGTAAACAATACTACCATCACCGGCAACAGTGCTACTGGAACTGAATTTGGCGGTGGAGGTATCTTCTCCTTTCAATCTAACTTGACACTCAGCGGCAGCACAGTTAGTGGCAACTCCGTTGGCACATCTGGTGGAGGTGTCTACGTTTATGGTGGTACGGCGAATATTTCCACTTCTAATATTACCGGTAACACGGCTGGTGTAAGTGGTGGCGGGATTTCTTCCGTTAATAACGGGGTGACCAATATTGGAGACAACAGTACGTATGTTGCGAATAATACCCCTTCTGATTTATTCACTAGTTCTGGCGGCATCATAATCGGTACGCCCAGCACAACACCAATCCCGACGCCAACGCCGACACCAATCCCGACGCCGACACCAATCCCAACGCCAACGCCGACACCAATCCCGACGCCAATCCCAACGCCAACACCAACGCCAATCCCGACACCAATCCCGACGCCAACACCAACGCCAATCCCGACGCCAACACCAACGCCAATCCCGACACCAACACCAACGCCAATCCCGACACCAATCCCGACACCAATCCCGACACCAATCCCGACGCCAACTCCAATTCCGGCACCAACTCCAATCCCGACACCGACTCCAATCCTGACACCGACACCAACTCCAACTCCAACTTCAAGTACGACTACAATCCCGACACCAACTCCAACTCCAACTTCAACTCCAACTTCAAGTACGACTACAACATCAGCGTCGTCACCTACTTCAAATACGACTACAACAACAACCCAACCATCACCAACAATTGCTCCACCCGAAGAGCAAACTTCACCCCAACCTCAACAACAGCCGACTCAAGTGTCATCTGTAGGAGTGCTAAGCTGTACCTTCTCTAATGACAAGGAAGGTCAATCACTTCCAGATATTCTGTCCAAAATTGTTGACTACATGAATACTAATGGGGGCAGTTTGTCAATAAATGTGAGTGGTTTGTTCGCCAATTGTGATGTAGAGTTACAGAATCTACCAGGCCATCAAAACTTAGTGAAACAGAAGATTTTATCGTTAGTGAGTCAATCTCTTGGTAGTGAATATGTGTCGCTAATTAACATCCACTTTGAACCCATAGCTAACCCAATGACGGCAATTGTTGAGGTTTCCAAATCTCGGAAGCCAGTGTCTGTCAAACCCTAGCATTAGTTTTAGAGCGGAATGGCACAGAAGACAAGGGAGATGGGCAAAGTGGGGAAGTCTATGTTCCCTGATCTCTCTCGTCCCCCATTTTGTCGAGGTTTCAGCCTTAACTGAGTGCTATTCGTTTTAGACGGTTTGATTGAGCCAGTTCAACGTTTACCCGCTGTAACCTAAAAGTGCAGCTCCCCAACCGATTACAGCCGCACCTAAAACTAACCATGCGGCATTGAATTGGAAACGAATGGCCAAAACGGCTGACAGGATTGCGATCGCAACCGCCAGAAAATCAATAAATGGGAATTTCAGTACTGTTAAAGTCGTGACTCCCAGTTGTAGGGTGACGACACTCATCAGCGCCACAGCACTCACATTGACCGAATCGATAAACGCCGAAGTCCATTTAGAGCGGCGTAAGCGAGGAACCAGGGGATTGAGAGCCGCAACAAAAATAAACGAAGGGAAGAAAATTCCCACCGTTGCAACGATCGCACCGGGAATACCTGCAATGGTGTAGCCGATAAAGGTAGCTGTAGAAAGGACGGGGCCTGGAGTAAATTGACCGATGGCGATCGCATCGAGTAACTGCTGTTGTGTCAGCCAACCGTATTCCTGAACTAATCCGCCTTGGAGATACGCCACCAATACATAGCCGCTACCAAACAAAATGCTACCGACTTTCAGGAAAAACAAACCCAACTGCCACAATGGGGCATTGACCGCTGAGGCTGTAACCACCGAAGTTCCCACTGCCGCTTTCGCGGTTAACGTTGCACCTGTGCTTAAGCCAGCCATGAATAGGTTGGCCTGATCTTTGGGTAAGTCGTCTTGGTCACCAGTACGCAGCCAAACCATACCTAAGATACCCCCAATGACCAGAGCAATCACTTCATTGAGTCTCAACAGGCATAACAACACCACAACACCCAAGGCAATGATGAATAGCTTGCGAGTCTTAATCGCTTTCTTTCCTAACCGCCAGAGAGCATCTAGGATAATGCCTAAAACAGCGGGTTTAATGCCATACAGCAAAGGGGCAACTTGCGGCAGAGTGCCATAAGTCACATAAAACCAGGCCAACCCAGCCGTAATGAGAACAGCCGGTAAGATAAAACAGACACCGGACACAATCAGTCCCAGCCATCCTGCGTAGATATATCCCACATGAATTGCCATCTCTGTGGAATTTGGGCCAGGAATCAGGTTGGTTGCGCCAATCAGGTCGAGAAAATGCTCCCTGGTTAGCCACTGACGTCGCTGGACGACCTCATTTTCCATCATGGCAATATGAGCGGCTGGCCCCCCAAAGCCGATGATGCCTAGTTTAAGAAAGAGTTTGGCGAGTTCTCTGAGACGCCCTGATACTGATTGGTTCATCGCGTTCGATTAACACGGTTTGTTGCACTCAGCATAACCACCACTGCCATCGTAGTGCTGGCGAGATTAACACTGGCTTATGGCGATCGCAAATTCAGCACCGACTTAAACCCCCCTGATCCTGTGTGTTATCACTGCTCTGACTTGTCCAGCTACGTTGAACTCATCGCTAATTTTTTTTGCGCTTTCCCTCGTTTATACACTATTCCGGTAGATTTAATGAAGTTTAAAAAACAGTGATTAAAAGTCCAGTACTAGCCCAGGCTTCAACGACTGAGAATGCAGACCCGTCCTTAAAGTTAACTTTAGGTTAAGAATAAATTAAGCAAAGGGTAACTTAAGTCAGAGTAAAGACAGTTGAGGCTAGCTAGCTATAAACGCTTGACAGTGCTTGCCCTGTCTGTGACAACCTTTCTGACGAACTGAAGCCATGGAATTCTACCAGGAGTACACAGGAGGGGTTTTATGTTGATCAATTCCAACGATTGGGCCAGCCTAATGTTCAGACTGACACTTGCACTGCTAGTGGGTTGCCTGCTGGGAATCAACCGCCAGCAAGGGGGTAGACCAGCAGGAATGAGAACGTTCATGCTGGTCAGTTTGGGAGCCGCGATGTTTGTCATGATTCCTTTACAAGCTGAAGGAGACAGCCCCTATGCGGCTACTAATGCCTTGAGTCGCACCATTCAGGGGGTCGCCACAGGCGTGGGATTTATAGGAGCTGGCATGATTTTGCAACAATCCCATCAGGGAGTTGGCAAATTAGAAGTTAAGGGGTTAACTACCGCTGCCACCATCTGGGTAGCTGCGGGATTAGGAGCCGCGATTGGCTGTGGTCTGTGGCAAATGAGTCTGATTGGGGCAATTTGGACACTGGTCATACTCAGTGGAGTTAAAAAAATCCAAAAATCAGTCTCGATTCGTCTCAAAAATAAGGACGGAAAAATCGAAAAGTCAAGGATAACAGAGCAATAGCCTATCCATTTCGTTCAACTTGAAGCCAAAGTTTCAAAATAAGGAGAGTGTGATGACTGAACGCAACCCATTTATTTACCCTCACAGTCGTTACTATGGTCAGGTTAAGCCGGAGAACCTGGTGTTTAATGCCAATCTACAAGAGTTCGCCCAACGGATCAGCTTTATCTGCAACCTAGAAACGAATGGCAAAATTTCTTCTGAAGAGGCTTACAAACAAATTAAAGCTCTCTGGAAACAGCTTAAGCATTCCAAAAAGCAATTAGGAATTGGTGGCAACCTGGCTGAAAGTTAAAGATGGTTGTAAAATTGTGTTGCCATTTCAACTCTTTAGCGACGCGTGAAGTTCCAGGATTACCTGGAATTTCTGCCAATCACAGCTAAAGTCGAAATCATCTAAGGTTCAGTTTTGTAATGTGGTTGTCCAGCGCTCCAGATTGGGGCGCTTTTTTTAGTGATTTAGGTGAGGGAATTCCTTGGGCTTACTCAAAATAATCTAGGCTGTTGATGGCGAGTTAGACAACAGCATGATTGCAGGACGTAGTGCCGATTGATACGCCGATTGATACGTAGGGTGGGTCATGTCCACCTGACAACTTATTTGTGTATTTTTCTCAGAATTTAGGAACTCTATGCACGCAAAATGATAGATTAGGTAATAGATTAAGAGTAATTTAATCTTTCCTGGCCCATTGAAATACTCTTGATCCGTTTAAATTTAAATTATTCGCAATTTGCATCATTGTTTTGCATTTCCTGCATAAAAAGCTTCAAACTATGCCTTACGATACAGGTATAGCCTTAATTATTTGTTTCAATCTAGTCATTGCTGTGCAACACTACGTAACAATGAATACCAATCTTAAGAAGGCCCAATCGTCCTCGCCACTTCAAGCAAAAATCAGTGAATTGAACGATAACTTTGACTTTGAGTGCTGGGCACGAGAGGTAAGAGCTCAATTGCTAGCAGCGCTGCAAAAAAAAGCCACGAGTTCAAATGAAATTCCTACGAATGAGTCTAAACAACTTAAATCACTTCGATCTAATTAAAAATTAAATATTAAAAAACTACCCTGGTGTCTAAAAATAGGGGTGTAGGATGATGTAGCGAGAGCTTTGATTCTTTTCCCTAGCTTAAGCTAGGGAAAAGCCCTCTCTAGAATTCGAGAGAATTTATTTAAAGGCGACGGCGATCTAAAAAAGTAATCGCTTCGTGTGAATAAAGATGAATTTGAGGGATATCACCAACGATCAGTAACCATCTGTCTTGTACTAACCTCATCTTCCATCTTTCTTTGAGTTGTTGGGGTAAGATTTGCCAGGTACCCTGATTATCTTCTTGACAAACAAACCCCCAAGATTTCGCTTGTTTTAATACCGGATCTTTCATGGCTGGGGTGGTTATTACAGAACGTAATTAAGCGATGACTCAGAATAGATAGTTGACCGCTCCCAACGATAAATTTGGAGGCTTGAGAATCAGAAAACTTTGATAAAAATGACGGCAATTAATTTTTAAAATTTGGACTTTCCCCGAATCCATGGTTACGGCTTAAATCGATAAATTTTAATTTCTACTTCAGCCTACACAGCCTAAAAAATATTGAGTTTTTTAGCCTCATTTGAGTTGATTAAAATCTTCTGGGGTTTCGCCGCCGACTAAAAGTCTATTAGCGGTTTCTCTCCACTTTAAAGGGCAATTTTTAGCTGAATGATAGAGAATATTTTTGAAATTAAGTTACACGGCACCCTGTCCAGATCATAGCCCTCGAAGGGGTCAGCCCTGGTTAAGGTTGAGTTAAGTACCTTTGATAGGCTCTGCAAATACCTGGCTACCTACAGAGGTTACTTCTATTGATTCAGGATCTGCCTATATTCATTCGACATTTCCGGACATTAAGATTCAGCGACCTTGCTAGAAGGCTTTCAGGTTAATTATCGGAGAGGTCTATTAATAGACCTCTGGCATCAATCCTTAACACCAGGGAGCAAGAAATATTCCTTCATATCAGAGAGATTGAGCGGGAACTCATACAAGGAGGGAAATTAGACTTTTGCAAGAGGTCTAATAAGTTTCGGCTCGTCGCTCTAGATGATTTTAAGACCCGATGCCAACTTTACGAGATACTCTTTGCGCCATTTAGCGTCAGCGTTGCGGTTAGTTTGCAACTCCAAAACTCGAATTCCCTCCGCCGGAAGTGGGTTTAACAATTCCTTAAACTGCTCCCAAGATTCAATCAATTGGTGTTCTACCCCATAAGTCACACACAATTGTGCAAAGTTGATGTTTTGGGGTGTGGCAAAGAATTCTTCAAACGGTGGGTCAAATTTGGAAATCGGCAACATCTCAAAAATACCCCCGCCATTGTTGTTGATTAAAACAATGGTTAAATGACCGACAAATTTATTTCTCAGTAAGAAACCATTGGTATCATGCAACAAGGCTAAATCCCCCGTGAGCATGACACTACTTTGATTCCGGTGAGCCATACCCAAAGCGGTGGACAAGGTGCCATCAATCCCGTTAGCACCTCGATTAAAAAAGGGTTGAATCCTTCTCTTGTTGGGTTTCCAAAAGAATTCGACATCCCGCACCGGCATACTATTGGCAATGAATAAGGGTGTTTCCGGTGGGAGAATTTGAGAGAGTAACCAGGCGACTTTTCCTTCAAATAATTGCGTCATCGTAGCCATTTTCTGGTCAACCGCTGACCTAACTTGGGTTTCAAGTTCACACCACTGCTTTAGGTAGCCAGAGGTTGGATGTTCCCATAACTTCCCGATGTTATTGGCGAATTCGGAAAACCTAACCCCCCTGCCCCCTTCCCTGCAAGGGAAGGGGGTGCCGGAAAGCCCATCTCCTCTTAGGGGAGGGGTTGGGGAGGGGTCTGACCCGTCAGTTAATTCGCCAACAGTATCCCTCGCTTTTTGAATGGGGGGAAGAGTCGTAACCAGTTGTTCAATTGTTGTCCGCAGGTGGGTGGTTTTGCCGTGCAGGGGGTCAAGGTTATGATGACTGGGGTCAATGATCCAACGTTGGGGTTGGGTTTGATCTAACCAGGTACGCAGTTCCTTACTCGTTGGGAGTTCCCCGATTTGAATCACCATTTTAGGTGTGAGGGGTTGCGTCAGTTTCGGGTTACGCAGGATGAAGTCGTAGGTAGAAATCAGATAAGGGTTGATGTCTGCATTGTTTCTCACGGGTGAGAGTCCTTCCGCGAGTACAGGCCATCCTAGAGTTTGGGATAAATGTGCGATCGCATCACAATAGTTTTTGGGATGCTGAGGTTGGGCTACACCCGCGATGATGATACCGCGATCGCATTGTTGCCATTCTGAGTGGGGACTGGGGTATGGGGAAGGGGTAATCGGTAATGGGGAATGGGATAAATCCGTGAAAAACTCTTCGAGTTCAAACGGGGAGGGGAGGGTATCCGGATCAAGTTGCTGTAAGGGCGCGAGGGGGTCGCGGAAAGGTATATTCAGGTGAACGGGGCCAGGAGTCGGAAATAGGGCGCGTTCCCAGGCATGAACCAGGGTTTGCCGTAGATATCTCAATCGACCAATTCCCACAGAAGGCAACGATAACTCAGTTTGCCAGTTGGGGTAATGACCATATAGCTTGAGTTGGTCAATGGTTTGCCCAGAATGGCAATCTCGCAGTTCCGGGGGACGGTCAGCAGTTAAGATGAGCAACGGAACCCGACTTTCCCTGGCTTCAATCACCGCGGGGTAGAAGTTCGCCCCGGCTGTGCCAGAGGTACACACGAGGACAACCGGGCGTTGAGTGGCCTTAGCGATTCCCAAGGCCAAGAAAGCAGCTGAACGTTCATCCAGAACCGGTATCGATTCTATCTCGTTTTGTTGAGCAAAAGCGACAGCGAGAGGGGCTGAACGTGACCCTGGACAGATGACGGCGGTGGTCAATCCTAAGCGTTTCAGGGTTTCCGTCAGGATGGAAGCCCAGACGGTGTTAATGTTACGAAAATCAATGGGCATTGCTAGCGATCGCGTCTCGGAAAAACAAGATTCCCGTACTTTAAGATGTTAAGGTTTTTTGGGGGTAGGGAGTAAGCCCTAGTAAATCGATTCTCCATAAATTTCAAGACAAGCTAGGACGTTCCAGCCATGTATGCCATTAAGCTCGAACTCAAACTAAATAACCAAGAACGCACTTTGATGGCGAAACATGCTGGCTTTTCCAGGTTTGTCTACAACTACGGGCTAGGTCTGTACAAGCAAGTGATGGACATCAAAGGAGGTTTGACCAAAAAACTTTCAGCCATTCGCAAGGTTCTAACCAATCTAACCAAAAAGAAGCCTGATTTTGCCTGGATGAATCAACTTTCATCTCGTGTTTACCAAAACGCTTTGATTGCATTGAAAAATGGACTAAATCGATTTTTTAAGGGTTTAGGAAAATTCCCAACCTTCAAGCGCAAAAAAGACAGAGATTCCTTTACCGTCGATTCATCAAACGGGCTGGTCACCGTTAGCGCTCTTCACAAAATCAAAATCCCTACACTAGGAACATTTAGACTGTATGAACCCGTTCCATTCACCTGTGCCAGCCAAACTTTCACGGTGTCCCGTCAAGCGGATAAGTGGTATGTGTCGTTTGCCATCCACGCCGAAAAAGTCCCCCCTTTACTGCATGAAGTGGAGAAAGTCGGCATTGATTTAGGAGTGAAGACATTCGCCACTTTTAGCGACGGGACAACCAGAGAAGCCCCTGCATCCATCAAACAAGCGAAAATCAAGCTTGCCAAATTGCAGTGGCGTAATCGCAACAAACAACTAGGCAATAAAAAGCAGGGAATACCCGCCTCTAACAGCGCCAAAAAGTACTACAAGCAAGTAGCTAAACTTCACGCCAGAATCGCTAATATTCGACGTGATTTCTTGCAAAATCTAACAACCGAAATAAGCCAGAAATACCACCGTATTAGGGTTGAAGACCTGAATGTCAGGGGGATGATGGCTAATTCAAAACTAGCTGATGCAATCAGTAATTTGGGATTGTACGAATTTAGGCGACAACTGACCTACAAGCAATCCATGTTTGGCACAGTTGTTGAGTTAGTAGACCGTTGGTTCCCTTCATCAAAGACTTGTTCAGAATGTGGACACGTTCAGCCGATGAAGTTAAGCGATAGGGTTTTTCATTGCCAAGGGTGCGGCTCGGTGAAGTGTCGCGATTTCAACGCCTCACTAAATCTGGAATATGCACCCCCTGAAAAAGTACGGAGGGCTTCTCCGGAACTTAACGACTGTGGACAGGAAGCTGCCGACAGCCCTGGACGAAGCAGTAAGTAAACCTCATATCCGGTTATGTCCGGTTTTGTATCAGTTTTATGGAGCAGGAAGAAGAAGTCTTTATTTTCCCCGCCTCGTTTGCCCAGCAGCGGCTGTGGTTCATTGACCAATTAGTACCGGGCAATACCTTCTATAATGTTCCAACAGCGCTGCGTTTGACCGGCTCACTCAACTTCAGTGCCTTGGCGCAGACGTTCCACGAAATTGTACGTCGGCACGAAGCTTTACGCACCCGCTTTGGGATAGCCCAAGAGCAACTCGTTCAGATGATTCCTGCCGACAGTTTCGCGAATGCGTCAGCCTCTCCCTTGGGCAGTTGTGCCGCCCGATTCACCCTAAATTTGCCAGTCATCGACCTACAGCATTGTCCCGCCGGGGAACGGGAACTCCAAGCCAAGCAATGGGTGAGCGAGGAATCTCAACGTCCTTTCGATCTTGCCACTGGCCCGTTGCTGCGAGTATTCCTGTTGAAGCTGGAGGAGACAGACCATGTGCTATTGCTCAATCTGCACCATATTATCTGCGACGATTGGTCTATCGGAGTGCTGATTCGGGAATTAAGCGCTATCTACACCGCCTTTGCTCAAAATCAGCCTTCTCCTCTGGCAGAACTGCCTCTCCAATATGCCGATTTTGCCCATTGGCAGCGCGAATGGTTGCAAACAGAAGTCCTGGAAACTCAGTTAACCTACTGGCGGCAACAATTGGATGGTATTCCCCGACTGAATCTGCCCACGGATCGACCGAACCCTACTGTACCCAGTTATCGAGGGGCGACTCAATTTCTAGAGTTCGCCCCAAGTTTAAGTCAGGGATTAGAGAAACTCTGCCAACAACAAGGGGTGACTCTGTTTATGACGTTGCTGGCAGCATTCCAAACCCTACTGTACCGCTACACCCAGCAAGAGGACATTGTCGTCGGTTCGCCCATCGCCAATCGCAACCGCAGCGAGATTGAAGGGTTAATTGGTTTTTTTGTCAATACATTAGTCCTGCGTACCGACTTATCGGGCAACCCAACCTTCCAAGAATTGCTCGGTAGAGTACGGGAAGCTACATTGGGAGCGTATGCTCACCAAGATTTGCCATTTGAGAAGCTTGTCGAGGAATTGCATCCCCAACGGGCTTTAAGCCGCCATCCCCTATTCCAAGTGGTGTTTGGTTTTGAGAATGCACCCATGGAGGCGCTGGAATTGCCGGGATTAACCCTGAGTCCTCTGACGATTGACTTTAAAACAACGCGCTTTGACTTGGAGTTTCACCTTTGGGATGCTTCAGGAGGGTTCAGAAGTCTGTGGGGGGAGGAATGGAAACACTCCGAAGGAATTAGAGGCGTGGTGGTGTACAACACGGATTTATTCGATGCAGCCACGATTACGCGAATGGTAGGACATTTTACAACACTGCTAGAAGGGATTGTGGCGAATCCCCAAACGAGGGTTGCCAGTTTACCACTCCTGTTGGACGCGGAGCGGCAGCAGTTATTAGGGGAATGGAATGATACCGTTGCAGATTATCCCCAAAATCGCTGTATCCATCAGTTATTTGAGGAGCAAGTCGAACACAATCCTAATGCGATCGCAGTTATCTTTGATGATAAGTCATTGACTTATCAAGAACTGAATAGCCGTAGTAACCAGTTAGCACATTACTTGCAAAAACAGGGTGTCAGTTCGGATGTTTTAGTGGGACTTTGTGTAGAGCGTTCTGTAGAGATGATTGTGGGCATGTTGGCTATCCTGAAAGCTGGAGGAGCCTATTTACCCTTAGACCCCAATTATCCCCAAGAACGCCTGAATTTTATGCTTGAGGATGCTCAAGCTTCAGTGTTATTAACACAACAGCATTTAGTTGAGCGTCTTGGCACACAAAAATTACAAGTTATTGGTATAGATACAGATTGGAATCGTGTTATCCAAGAAAGTTCAGAAAACCCAAGCAGCGGCGTGACAAGTGACAATTTAGCTTACGTTATTTACACTTCTGGCTCAACCGGAAAACCCAAGGGAGTGGCTATCCCGCACAAAGCGGTGAATCGATTGGTGTGCAATACGAACTATATAAAGTTAGACTCTTCCGATAAAATTGCCCAAGTCTCGAATACTTCCTTTGATGCTGCAACCTTTGAGATTTGGGGCGCACTGCTTCATGGCGCTCAGCTTGTGGGAATTAGCCGAGATGTCCTGCTTTCGTCCCACGACTTTGCCTTACAACTCCAACAACAAGGCATTACTGTTCTATTTTTAACCACCGCTTTATTCCAACAGATTGTCAGAGATGTTCCCCATGCTTTTGCTTCATTGCGATATTTGTTATTTGGAGGTGAATCGGTCGATCCTAGATGGGTAAGAAAGGTTCAAAAAAAGGGAGCGCCACAGCAATTAATTCATGTTTATGGGCCAACAGAGGGGACAACTTTTTCTTCTTTTTATCAGGTGCAAGATGTGTCGGAAGAAGCAACATCTATCCCCATAGGTCGCCCCATTACAAACACGCAAATTTATCTACTCGATGAGCAGCTTCAGCCTGTACCCATCGGCATTCCAGGAGAGTTGTACATCAGTGGTGATGGACTGGCGCGAGGCTATCTCAACCGTCCTGAGTTAACATCTCAACGATTCATTCCCAGGGCACCCTTTATGGGTGCCCTTACAATGGGTGCCCAGCCAGGAACGCGCCTTTATAAAACAGGTGATTTAGCCCGCTATCGAGCAGATGGCAACATCGAGTTTTTAGGTCGAATTGATAATCAAGTCAAGATTCGCGGTTTCCGTATCGAGTTGGGAGAAATTGAATCCGTACTCAATCAGCATCCCGCCGTGAGAGAGGCAGTGGTGATAGTTCAGCAGGACGTACCGGATGATAAACACTTGGTCGCCTACATTGTCTTTAACGAGCAAGTGAACAATCCAAAATCGAGTGAGTTGCGCCAATTTTTGAACGAGAAGTTACCACAATATATGGTGCCTTCAGCCTACGTGATGCTAGACTCTCTGCCACTGACACCAAATGGTAAAGTCAATCGTCGTCTGCTACCAGAGGTCGATACATTTAATCTGGATACGGAACAAAATTATGTGGCACCGGGGACTGGCATCGAGGAAGAATTAGCGAGAATTTGGCGTCAGATTTTGGGAAAACAACAGGTCGGTATCTACGATAATTTCTTTGAATTAGGGGGTCATTCTCTGCTGGCAACTCAACTAACTTCTCGGATACGTGATGCCTTTCAAGTGGAGTTATCTGTACGTATTTTGTTTGAGGCTCCAACTGTGGCGAGTTTAGCTAAGCATATTGAAACAATTTGTTGGGCGGCTCAAGGTCAGGATACGGCTAATTCTACAAGGAATGAGCGAGAAGATGTGGAGTTTTGATAGAAAGGTACAGATAAACCCTGAACTAAAGTTCGGCGTCAAAGCTAAAACCCGTTAAAACGGGTTAAAACGGGTTAAAAAGCTCATCCAGTAAGCTTTAGCTTACTTGAGCTTTGAGCCTGAAATTTATTTCAAGGCTCTTAAGTCAGTGACATTAATCCTAAATGCGATCGCATCCTCACCTCATGCCAAAACGCGATCGCAGCTTCACCTCATCCTAAATGCGATCGCAGCTTCACCTCATGCCAAACGCGATCGCAGCTTCACCTCATGCCAAACGCGATCGCACTTTAGCTAACAACCAGATTATTTGGTAATGCGATCGCACTCTATAAAATGGCGATCGCACTATACTTCACTGCGAACCAAGTTCAACAACTTACCGTGAACAGATTCTAAAATAGAATCTCGGATGTAAGCACTGGCATTGAGAATTTCCACACCAATCAACTCCCCGTCTGCATTGAGTTCAGCCGTAATATTTGGACTGATTTCAACACTTGCTGATTCTGGTTCTTCGGAGATTAGCAGATGAAGAATATCCTCTTCTTTGAAGTAGTTCATTTGTGGCAATGGTTGCTTGTTGTCAGACATTTGTGATAAACCGCCCAGTTTTTAGACGAAATCGAATTTGCTGCCGGGTTGTGGTGTGAATTGTAATCGGTGTAATCGTGTCTTCGCTTTGTTCATAAGGAATTAAAACTAGCTGCTCACGATGCTTTCCAACTGCGATCGCCCGATCTGTTTCTACATCATAATATCGTTCGCTAGAGAACCGTAGGATATTTTCAATCAGGTCAAGGTCAAAATCTCTTTGGGTTGCACGGTAACGAAGATAGGATGTCCAGATAATCTCAGGCATTGGTTCATGATTAGCGGTTTCTGTCACCCATTATTATTCCTGCGATCGCCCTTCCTAACATCCCTGATCGCAGCTTCACCTCATACCAAATGCGATCGCATCTCCTCACCTCATGCCAAAACGCGATCGCAGCACTGTCGTATTTATTCGCATTCCTGAGTCTGTTGAAGTCCTTGCATTAACTGAATGCGTTTTTGCTCCCACCAATCATCGGTTACTTCTATCGGTTCGCCACTATCCAAGCCTTCCAGTAATAATGCCTCAACTCGTGCAGCTTTAGCTTGTTCTTGGAGAATCAGGTGCAGGATGTATTCGGATACATTGCTGTAACCTCCTTTAGCGACTTGTTGCTCGACAAACGATTGAATGGTCTCAGGAAGCGAAATATTCAGCGGGGTCATAACTCTTTTACTGATTCCGGTTGTCTTTAGTAAAGTTGTTTAATTTTTAGCTTACTCTTTGTAGCTTGTTGGGTGAGGTTATCCTGTCGGACGCGATCGCATCCCTTTATCCTGCAAGCGCGATCGCATCCAGCAGTTGCAGCAGCAGATTGAGGCGTGGCAAGCGTTGCTGGAAAAGTTGGGAGGGAATGAATGAGCGATTCGCTAGCGCGATAGCTTCGCTTCACGCTTCTCCTGATGCCGAGTCACCCTGCCATCGGATGGAGTGGCAGTTTAAGTCAACGGTAGGGTGTGAGAAGCATCAGTTGAGGTTGCTGCTGCTACTTTACTTTACTTGCAGAGGGATAAATTCTTCCATCAACAACAAATATCTCTGGTGCTCTCTTACCACTAGTCACTTCATTTTGCCTAAACTTGATTAGAGCGTCTAAAGCTTTGGTAGACTCAGTGGTTTTGATAATCAAAAAAATGCTGTATTGTGTTCGTTCAGCAGCATTATATATAGGAAGTTGCTTCTTATAACCTGAGCTGATGTCATTTGAGGTGTACTTGATCTCAACATTTACTCGTGTGTTATAACCGCTAGAGATTTTGAAGTCAACAGGCCCTCTACCTGCATTAGGTTCTCTACTTAAATCTAGATTGTGAGCATTACAGTAGGCATCTGCTATGCCAAAGAAAAGCAGTTGTGCAAAGCGTTCATTTCTTAAGCTTTTTGAGTCATTCCAGAAATGTACAGCTAATCCATTAGCCTCAACCAAGGCTTTAAAGTGATTACATATCTTGAGAACCACCTGAAGAATGTTGTCAGGTGTCACTTTCTCCACATCTAACAAGAGTGGAAATAGATTGGCATACTTTTTCGCAATGTCGTACCATATAAGCTGCCCCGATGGATCTCTATCAAAGTCATAAGCGGTTTTTTTCTTGTATTGTTCAATTAAATCCCGCAGCACTTCAGGGCAATGGAGGAGAATATGCTTCAACTCACGTTTCGTTATTCTTCTTCTTCTTTTCCCTGTGGCATCTTTCCACGAATCCCCAATAATCTCATTAACACGATTACGTAATTCTTCGTTATGAGCACAAACACGGTCAATATCCCCTAAATCATACGCAACGGGAAGATCATTTAGAATTTCGTGGGGAATAAATACGGTAGGACTACTACCTGGAACTGTTGGAAGCCAAAATTCCCTATTGCGTACTTTTTTATAACAAGTATTTAAATTGAGATTCTTAGCAACTCGCTCTGAGTAAGCTAGCAAATCTAAATAGATGATGTGGAGCGTCATGTCGCTGATTCGATCTGCGCCAATATTTTCTTCAATAAGTCCGACTAGCTCAAAGACAACTGGATCAGTTATGCCTGCTTGTACGATTTCCCAAGCTGTCTTGGTTAGATTTAAAGCTATCCCTGATCCAATGCCACTACCTGACGTGCCCTCTGTGGAATATCCTAAAGACACAAATGGCAATTCTGGAAATATCAATTCTTTGTGAGCAGCACGAAAGAATCTATCTTCATCACTCTTTATTTTTTGTAGAAGATGAATGATTTTTGTGAAGTGGTTTTTGAAGCTCTGGTATGAGTTCTCAAGTTCTGGAACCTTTGTAGATTCAAGAAGATGTGGATCAATATAAAACTTTGAGTCAATATCTATAAATCCGTTGAACACTCCCTCTTTTTTTAGAGCTTCCTCAGAGACTTCAAAAATCTCATGTATTTTATTAGGCATAAAATTACTGCTGATAGTGCAAACAGTTAAACTTTCAGATCTAGGAGTAGAAAAAATATTCTAAACAACCTGGTTTCTGGCTAATCACCAATACCACGCAAGTACTCTCCTAACCGAGAACTAAAGCAACCTAACTACTTATTAGACTGAGACGGTACATTAGTCTCTAGGGTTATTTCGCAAGTGTTTCAGCAAGCTTCAACATATTCATACAGAATAGTTGGTTCGGGAATGGGTAAACCCTCTTCTCGCAAACCATCTAAATGAAAAGCGATCGCTTCTTTTATCTGTTGTTCTATCTCCTCAATCGTTGCACCTGTTGCGACACATTCAGGCAAATCTGGAACATAAGCTGAATAGTTGCTCTCTAGCTTTTCAATCACAATCGCATAGCGCATTACTCTTCTTCTCCTGCTTTCTTGTGTTCCTTGAGTTGAGCTTGCTTCAAGATGCTGTTTAACGTGCCAGGTGTTCGCATCATCAGATGGTTTCCCTGCAATTGTGACTAAACCAGACTTGGTTGGATGCTTGAACTGACGATGGTTGCCCCTAGTTCATGCTAGATACCAACCATCCTCTTCTATTAGCTTAATCACTTCCCTAACTTTCATGCTGACCCTCTAACACCATTACACCCTCTCATCCTGTCAAAACGCGATAGCGAAGCGCTGCTGCGTTAGCCTAGCGAGGCGTTAGCCTAGCGCAGATCGCACTTTCAAAGAATCGTCATAGGAAGCGCCTCTGCTAGAATTCTTGGCTTCAAATCGCGCTAAATCTCTTTGCGGAATGCTCTAATGGCTTCTCCCGCGTCAGTCTCCGCCATCAAAATGCAGCGTCTGAGCAAATCAAGGTCGAGTTCACTGAGTCCGGGTAGCTGGCTGCGATCAATGGGTTCATAGCTATTGCCTTGAAGATGATAGAGCTTCAGCAATCCATCTTCCCAGAACCAAACCTCTGGAACACCCAAAGCTTTATAGCGTTCCAACTTACTGATGTCACCACTGGTGAAGACAACTTCGATCGACAAATCTGGAATTGGCTTTACGCTCCCGATGCAGTATGACTCGTCTGCTTGAACCGAGACAACTCCTGATTTTTCCTGAGTCATTGCCCCTGTGGGCTTAAAGAAGATTCCCTGCTCGACCAGAAAGGTAGTTACTAAGTAACCAATGACGCGAGCAAAAGTTTCGTGGTCTTGTCCGGGCATGAGAATCTCAATCGCCCCATCATAGTAAAACAGCCGCACCCCAGGAGAACCATCAAAGCCCTTTTGGATGAACTTGAACTGTTCCCACGTTCCATGATGAACAATGCGTTGGTCGGTGGTTTTGTTCAGTAGTGGGGGCATGGCGTTCACCTCCGGCTATCCTTGCCTGAGTCAATACTTTTAGCTTACTCTCTCTACTTGTTGGGAACGTATCTTCTTTTCCTGTCATTTCAACTTAGCGCAGGCGATCGCTCCCACGTCTAACCCATCTTTAAAGGTTATAACTTGCCCTATTCTCAGCTAACCGCGCTTGCAATCACCCCAATCACTAATAATCTACTCTTTCAAACAGCAGTATCCTTCAATCCCACCAGTAGGAAATCACAACGGCATCGCGGTCTTGTTGCACGTCCTCACCCCATAACGCTCCTTCCAATCGCGCCCTCAATCGACGTTTGAGCCGCAAACCATACTCCTCATTTGAACCATCACTCACCTCTACCGAGTCAGCCCGCCACTTTTTGCCCAAGTCCAAAAGCTGAGACACGGCTGTGTCCTGGTTCTCTGTCAGGATGTATAGCGTATCCGCAGGATAGGGGATGAAATGGATGATGCTCGTCTCAGGCATAGGACGATAGTTTGCCATTGCCAGAAGTGTATCGATTACGCCACCAAAGCTCAGACCATTTTCATCGGGTGCAAAGATGGGTTTGGTAAACAGAAAGCTAGCCCATAAAGAAGGATGGTTAGAAAGGTCAGTAATCACTTCCTCGCCATCAAACTCATTGAACTGACGTTGCCAAACCAGTGCCGCAAAGAGTTCTTGAGGAGAGTAGGATTTCGCAATCGCTTCGATTTTGGCTAAGTCAAGCATCCTTCTGCCAAACGACTTTGTACTATTCGTTCATAGTTTGACATCCTCCTACCGCTAATTGCTAACGCAATATAGTGGGGGATTCCAAGAATTACTTCTTGGCTTTCCTCTTTCTTCGACTCGGCTTGCTTAGAGCCGGAGCTTTAGTGAGGATTTCCTCACCTAAGTAGAGGTCGATGTCTCCAGAGGCGTTAGTTCCCGTGTGCCCCACGGTACGAAGTGCAATTTCAAGTATGTTGATAGCTGCGTTCCAGTCTCTGTCTAAAACAAACCCACAATGCTGACATTGATGAGTTCTTGTACTCAAAGACTTCTTAACTTCTTCCCCACAGCTAGAACAGTCCTGGCTGGTGTTGTAGGGAGGGACAGCAACGGTCGCCACCCCAAACACCTTGCCGAAATATTCCAACCAGTTACGGAAGTTAGACCATGCAGCATCAGAAATGGACTTAGCCAGTTTTCGATTTCTGACCATATTCCGCACCATCAAGTCCTCGTAGGCAACCAAGTCGTTAGACTGGATAACGCATCTTGCCAATTTCACAGCAAAATCTTTACGCTGCCTACTTACCTTGAGGTGCTTTCTGCTCAAGCGATTTCTTTTCTTAGCCCTGTTGTTAGAACCCTTCTGAGTTCTAGACATCTGACGGCTAAGACGCTTGAGTGCTTTCTCGGACTTCCTCAAGTGCCGAGGATTGTCAATTGTTTGCCCATCAGAATCAGTGTAGAAATGAGTCAACCCAACATCCAACCCAATGGTCTTCCCTGTTGGTTCCCGCTTCTCCACCCGTTCAACATCAAGGCAAAACTGAACATAGTACCCGTCAGCGCGACGAACAACCCGAACGCGCTTAATCTGCTTCAACTGGTAAAAATGCAAGTCACGAGTACCCCACATCTTAAAGCTTCCAGCTTCAAACCCATCACTAAAAGTGATAGTTCGTCTATCCTCCGACAGCTTCCAACCTGTTGTTTTGTATTCAACAGAGCCGTGAGTTTGATGCTTCTTAAAGCGTGGGAACCCCTTCTTTCCTGGCTTACCTCTCTTACAGTTGTCGTAGAAGCGAGAAATAGCAGACCAAGCTCGTTCAGCCGATGCTTGTCGAGCCTGGGAGTTGAGTTTGCTAGCCCAAGGGAACTCTTTACCAAGAACAGCGCAATACGCACTCAGTTCGTATTTGCCAGTTCCCTTGTTGTCCATCCAGTATCTGATGCAGCTATTACGAACAAAACGAGCAGTACGAATAGCTTCATCAAGCCGCTCATACTGCCCTTTTTGTCCCTCAAGTTTTGCCTCAAATACAAGCATGATTACGCTGGTATAATTAGCGTAATCATACCATATATCCTGACCGCAATTCATCTCCCCGCCAAATCGGAGATTATGACGGGAGCCTTCTTGCGGCGGAGAGGTAAAGCTGGAAGAGGAGTAAGCGATCGCATCCTGGTTGATGGGCAAAAGCCTCAAGAGGGAGCCGTAAATAGCTTCTTCCTCATGGAGGATGACTAAGTTTTCTGGAAGTGGCAAGTTATCTTGCTAGTGAGTGAGATTTAGTTTTGAAAACAGTTGAGTTCTTATCTTACCTTCGTGGCTTAGACATTCAGGTTTTTGTTGAGAGTGACCGCCTGCGCTGCAACGCCCCTGAAGGAACTCTAACACCAGAAATTCGTGCAGAAATACAAAAGCATAAAGCAGAAATTATTACATTTCTAAGAGCCGCTAATCGTACTAGCAGCAACTCTTCTACCCCCCTTGTTCCCATCTCGCGGGAAGGCACGCTTCCCCTCTCCTTTGCTCAACAGCGACTTTGGTTTCTCGACCAGTTAGTCCCTAACAATGCCTTCTATAACACCCCAGCCGCAGTACGTCTCAGCGGTTCGCTCAATTTAGCAGCGCTGGAGGAGACATTTAACGAAATTGTGCGGCGTCACGAAGCGTTACGCACTACTTTTGTCACGGTGCAAGGGCAACCGGTTCAGGTAGTCGCACCCACCTTAACCTTATCCTTACCTGTAATCGATTTGCGATCGCACCCCCAAACCGAACGCGAGAATGAAGTACGACGACGAATCACCCAAGAAGCTCAGCGCCCTTTCGATTTATCCAAAAGTCCACTGCTGCGAGTAACAGTACTGCAATTGGATGAAGCCGAGTATGTGCTATTGATGATTTTGCACCACATTGTCTCCGATGGTTGGTCGATGGGGGTGCTGATTCGGGAAATAGCCGCACTCTACAGTGCCTATCTAGAGAGGGAAGGTCAAACCAACTCTTCGTCATCCTTCATCCTGCCTGAATTACCCATTCAGTATGTAGACTTTGCCTACTGGCAACGTGAATGCTTGCAAGGGGAAATCTTAGCCACTCAACTGGCTTATTGGCGGCAGCAGTTAGACGGCATTTCTGTGCTAAATATGCCGAGTGACCGACCAAAACCCGCAGTGCAAACTTACCAAGGTGCGACGCAATTTCTGCAATTACCGAAAAATCTGAGCGAGGCACTCGAAGCCTTGAGCCAACGGGAAGGAGTCACCTTGTTCATGACTTTATTGGCGGCGTTTCAAACCTTACTCTATCGCTACACGCAACAGGAAGATATTGCTGTAGGTTCGCCCATTGCCAATCGTAACCGGAGTGAAATTGAAGGGTTAATTGGCTTTTTTGTGAATAGCTTAGTGTTGCGGACTGACCTAACCGGTAACCCCACCTTTCGGGAATTGTTGAGTCGAGTGCGAGAAGTGGCACTAGGAGCGTATGCTCACCAAGACTTACCTTTTGAAAAGTTGGTGGAAGAACTGCATCCGGAGCGGAGTTTAAACCAAAATCCCCTATTTCAAGTGGTGTTTGCCCTGCAAAATGCACCCATGGAAACCCTAGAGTTACCCGGATTAACCCTAAGCCCACTGCAATTTGTGGATACAGGAACAACGCGATTTGATTTGGAATTTCATCTGTGGGAGCGAAAGCCAAATCAGGGTCTAGGAGCTAATACCTCAGAAGGCATCAGTGGTTTTGTGGTGTATAGCACTGATTTATTTGATGCAGCCACGATTACCCGAATGCTAGGCCATTTCCAAACCTTGCTAGAGGGTATTGTTGCCAATTCCGAACAGCGACTGGCAGACTTACCGCTATTAAATGAAGCGGAGTGGCATCAATTATTAGTGGAATGGAATAATACTCAAATAGAGTATCCCAAAGATAGATGCGTTCATCAATTATTTGAAGCTCAAGTCGAAAAAACACCTGATGCTGTAGCCTTGGTTTTTGCAGACCAAGAAATCAGTTATCGGGAGTTGAATAATCGGAGTAATCAGCTAGCTCATTACCTACAAAAACAAGGGGTTGGGGCGGAGGTTTTAGTCGGACTTTGTCTAGATCATTCACCAGAAATGGTTGTCGGGATATTAGGCATTCTCAAGGCAGGAGGAGCTTATTTACCTTTAGACCCTAGCTATCCGGCTGAGCGATTGAGCGTGATGCTAGAAGATGCCCAATTGCCAGTTTTATTAACTCAGCAGCAGTGGGTTGAGCGGATTGGCAAGAATCAGCCACAAGTTATTTGTTTCGACACAGATAGGGAAAGGATTGCCCAAGAAAATGCAGATAATCTAACCCACCGCGTTACATTAAATAACCTCGTTTATGTTATTTACACTTCTGGCACCACAGGCAAGCCGAAAGGAGTTCAAATTGAACATCGTGGATTGTTAAATCTGGTCTTTTGGCATCAACAAGCATTTGCCATTTCAGCAATTGATCGAGCCACCCAGATTGCAGGATTTGCGTTTGATGCTTGTGGGTGGGAAATTTGGCCTTATCTCAGCATAGGCGCGAGTATTTATTTTCCGAATGAAGAAATTCGACGCTCCCCTGAGCGATTACGGGATGAATTCGTATCCCAAGCCATCACAATTAGTTTTTTACCAACCCCTTTAGCCGAGAAATTTCTGTTATTAGATGGGTTGAATAATACCGCTTTACGACTCTTACTCACAGGAGGAGACAAGCTTCATCATTATCCTTCCGCTTCCCACCCCTTTCAGGTTGTGAATAACTATGGCCCTACGGAGGCTACAGTTGTTGCCACATCCGGCATTGTTCCTGTTAAAGAGACAGTGGGGGCGTATGGCAATATGCCCGTAATACCTGTATTGGGTCGCCCCATTGCCAACACACAAATTTACGTTTTGGATCAATATTTACACCCTGTACCGATTGGCGTTATGGGTGAATTGTACATTAGTGGTGATGGACTGGCGCGAGGTTATCTCAATCATTCCGATTTAACAATTGAACGATTTATTCCTCATCCTTTTAGCCATAACTCAGAATATCGTCTTTATAAAACAGGCGATTTAGTTCGCTATCAACCCAATGGTAATATTCAATTTGTAGGTCGCCTCGATGAGCAAGTCAAGATTCGCGGTTATCGCATCGAATTAGGTGAAATTGAGTCAGTCTTAACTCAGCATCCAGCCGTGCAACAAAACGTAGTGACCACTCGTGAAGATGCAGAGGAAAAGCGTTTAGTGGCTTATGTTGTACTCAAGGCTGAAGATATTCAACAGCAGACCCAAGAAAGCCAATTGCAGGATGAACAAGTGTTGCAATGGCAGATGCTGTACAACGAGACTTATGAGCAATCGACGGCTGAGGCCGACTCAACATTCAACATTGTAGGTTGGAATAGCAGCTACACCGGTCAACCGATTCCAGCAGAG
This sequence comes from Microcoleus sp. AS-A8, assembly GCA_039962225.1. Lineage (NCBI taxonomy): Bacteria > Bacillati > Cyanobacteriota > Cyanophyceae > Oscillatoriales > Microcoleaceae > Microcoleus > Microcoleus sp. AS-A8. Next base: position 232,424 of record JAMPKV010000003.1, on the reverse strand, counting down.
CAGATGCGTGAATGGGTGAACAACCAATCCGCGCAGATTCTGGCTTTACAACCAAAGCGAGTGCTAGAAATTGGGTGCGGCACGGGTTTATTATTATACCAAATTGCCCCTCACTGCACTCAATATTGGGCAACGGATTTCTCACGGGCGTCACTTGAGTATATCCAACACCATGTCAGGGAACATGCCGTACCCCTACCCCAAGTAAGGCTACTTCAGAGGATGGCAACTGACTTTGAGGGAGTGGAGGCAGCAGCCTTTGATGCGGTGATTTTGAACTCTGTTGTCCAATATTTTCCCAGTATTGACTATCTGATGAATGTCCTGGAAGGTGCTGTGAAGGTGTTAGCTCCCGGTGGCTTTATCTTCATTGGCGATGTGCGGAGTCTCCCCTTGTTATCAGCGTTTCATGCCGGCGTGCAACTGCATCAAGCAGAATCTTCTCTCACCCGCGAACAGTTGCAGCAACAGGTACAAATGCAAGTGTTCCAAGAGACGGAATTAGTGATTGATCCCGCTTTCTTCAAGGCATTAAAACAGAATTTTCCCCAAATTAGCGATGTACAACTTCAGTTAATGCGGGGCCGAGCGCAAAATGAGATGACTCAGTTTCGGTACAATGTGATTCTTCATATTGGGACTGAAACAAATTCTAGAAAAACCTCCTCCCTAAAACTCCAGCTCAATCCTCCCGAAACACCAGAAAGTCAGAAGACTCCGGCTCCCTCCCCGTTGCGGGGAGGGCTGGGGAGGGATTCTATTGAGTGGCTAGACTGGTACGAAAATAACTTAACCGTATCTGCTGTACATCAGTTATTAGTGGAAAACCAACCAGAGATATTAGGCATTACTCATATCCCTAATGCGCGGGTGATGACAGCCGTTAAGGCGGCACAATGGCTCTCCGGTGCAGAAGAATTTAAAACAGTAGCTCAGTTTCACAGAGCATTGCGCGAACTCCCAGATTGGGGAGTGGAACCAGAGGATTGGCGGGCGATGGGTCAAGAATTACCCTACAGCGTTGATATACGCTGGTCTGATTCCGGTACGGAAGGACGCTACGATGTTCTATTTGTAAGCTGTCACACGAGGAAACAGGAAGAGTGGGAAAATTCGCCCCTCATCTCCCCATCCCACCCAGAGGAACAGTTACGTCCGTGGGAATCCTATGCCAATAATCCCTTGCAAGCGAAGGCAATGCGGAAGTTGGTGCCGCAGTTACAGGCTTATCTCGCGCAAAAGCTGCCTGAGTACATGGTGCCTTCCGCTTTTGTGGTGCTGGAGGCGTTGCCACTGACGCCGAATGGTAAAGTAGACCGACGAGCCTTACCGACACCTGAGCCGATTAAATCAGAATTAGCAGGAAGTTATGTTGCGCCTCGGACGGCTGTTGAGGAAGTGCTAGTGAAAATTTTTGCTTCTGTTTTGGGATTGAAGCGGGTGGGTATCCACGACAATTTCTTTGAATTAGGGGGGCATTCCTTACTGGCGACTCAGCTTGTTTCTAGGGTGCGCGATGCTTTTGGGGTAGAGTTACCTTTGCGTAGTGTATTTGAGGCTCCTGCGATCGCACAACTTTCACAGGTCGTTGTCAGTTTGAAAGAAAGTAAGCCTGAAAGTCAAGCCCCAGCCTTGGTGCCCATTTCTCGCGAGAGTCGGCGCATGAAGTTATCGTCTCTGAACAAAGAGGATAAACAAAGATGAGCCAGAATCTTTGTGACAACTGCTTTAGTCAAGTGAGCAGTTGATGGCGCTTGTGATACTGTATGGAAACCGAGCAGAAGATTTCCTAGTGATTGAAACTTTGCAATCAGCCACCCGTCAAAACCACCTGCAATTTGCTGAATTTTTTGCAGGCATAGGTTTAGTGCGTAAGGGGCTTGAGCAGGTTGGCTTTAACTGCGTGTTTGCCAATGATATTAATCAAGTTAAAGGTGAAATATACGCCAAAAACTTCGGCAATGTTCACCTTCAGATTGACGATATAGCCAATCTTCACGGCAGTAATATTCCAGATGTCACGCTGGTAACAGCCTCATTTCCTTGCCAAGACTTGTCCTTAGCAGGCAACCGTCAAGGTTTGACAGGCGATCGCAGCACCACCTTCTTTAAATTCATTCGTATCCTAAATGAGCTTGCCACTGAGAAACGACTGCCGCAAGCAGTATTGATCGAGAACGTTACTGGTCTTTTGAACTCAGGTAACGGAAAGGATATTCGAGAAGTTATTTTTTCACTTAACAAATTAGGCTATTCATGTGATGTTCTGATTATTAATGCGGTCTACTTCGTACCGCAAAGCCGTCCGCGTGTTTTCATTATCGGTTTGAACACATCTGAATCTAGAAGAGTAACTCAGACCCTGGAGGATAATCACAGTGTTTATTTCCAGCATCCTTGCCGTCCGCTAGCTGTTCAAAAGCTGATTATCGCTAACCCAGATTTATCTTGGAACTTTTTGGAGCTATCGCCCTTACCAACAAGGAAGACAATTTTAGCCGACTTAGTGGAGACAAACGACCACCAGAAGTGGTTTAAGGATACTGAGCTGATACGAGAGTTATCCTACATCAGGGACAACAGCAAAAAGCGCTTAGAGAACGCAAAGCAATTGGCGCGAACAAGCGGAAAAACTGTGTACTTAACGGCTTACCGCCGGATGCGTAAAGGTTTAGTTTGCCTGGAGACACGAGACGACGGAATTGCTGGTTGCTTGCGAACTGGATCGGGTGGTAGCAGTCGGCAAATTCTCATCGTTGTGTCACCCGTTCAAATCAAAATGCGATATATGACAGCGCGAGAGTATGGACGCCTTCAAGGAGTCGAAGATAGCTTTTGGATTCCAGAAAACCAGAGCGTTGGTCGCTATGCTTTTGGGGATGCTGTTGCAGTGCCTGTTGTCGCTTGGGTTGGTCACGAAATCAAGCGCCATTTAGTAGTCAACTCGCAGCGTTCTGTCTTGTTGAATCAGGTCGCAAAAATCGCTGTTGTAAACGTCTAATACACGGCGAATTGATTCATCCGAGGACAAGCCCTTGGATGAAACAATCTCTGCCAAGATAGTGAGACAGAAGTCTCGAAGCCTGATAATAAAAACGTCTTGGTATTCTTCAAACAAATCAGCTTGAAAATTATCAGCCAGAATAAAAACCGGGTAATCGCGCTCTCCAGTGACGCTATGGGTGCGGACAACTTCTTCATAAATAGATAGATTAAGCCGTTGAGCTTTAACCTCGAATACCGACCGAATTTTACCGTCATTTTCAATTACCTCAACATCACCTCTTGGTCCGCTTTGGGCGTCGCCAGCAAATACTGCTTTTGTACGCACGGTGATATTAGGAACTCCATCGTATAAAAATTTTAGCAGTGCATATACGACGCCTTGCTGAACTCTGCCTCGGCTTTTTGTAGCAAGCAACTGGGTCAATATCTGTTGCGGTTTACCAGCCGTTGGTAATTGGATAATGGGAGACTTGGCATTAATGTGATCTGCCACCCTTTTCGCAGCCGACTCGAATACTCTATTAATTTCAGCAGCATCGTTAGGTAATTCGTTGACAAGGCTAATAAAAGTACTGATATGCGCTTTCTTCTCGGTTAGATCGCCCCGAATGGCAGTTGGCCCCCAGTACGGCAGTAAAGCGCCGAAGTTTTGGCGCACATACTCTCGTACAGCAAGACTCCGATACCCCACTGGCAATTTTGTTGGAGTCTGAGTTAAGGCGGGATTTTCTCGTTTGTTCCATAGCGCCCTCAGCATGGTTTGGTAATCGCCAAGAGCGCGATTCTGAGATAGTTCTGATTCAAGGAAGGCGAGTAAGGCTCTAGATGCAGGATGTTCTGAGTTCATGGGGGTGAACGAACTTCACTTCCAATCAGGTTATCAGTTGAGTAAGTGCTTCCGCCCTAAAAGCGATCTCGCTTTATGTCATCCGGTATATGTGAATGCTCTGTAGTAGCGATTAACTTAAGCATAAGGAAGCCGTGGAGAATTCGAGGGTAGGATAGCTGCCATTGACACAAGAGTTGCGGCTCCCGGTAGACAGGGTTCGCTTTCTAAGCAAAGGAGACACCAGGCATGTCATCCCAGACTGAAGAATTCACCATTGGTGTCGAAGAAGAATATCAAATTATCAACCCCGTGACGCGTGAGTTGTGTTCGCGTGTAGAAAAAGTTCTCCCTCTAGCCCAGAAAGCACTGGGTGAAGAAGTGCAGCCGGAAGCTCAGCGATCGCAAATTGAAATTGGTACACCAATCTGTAAAACACTAGCAGAGGTGCGTTCTGAGCTAGTCCGTTTGCGGCGGGAAGTGATTGCGGCAGCCGAAAAAGACGGAAACCAAATCGCGGCTGCCGGGACGCACCCGTTCTCGCACTGGGATGAACAGCAGATCACATCCAAAGAACGTTATGTCACGTTGATGCGAGATTATCAACAACTTACACGCGAGCTGGTCATCTTTGGCTGTCATGTGCATGTGGGAATAAGCGATCGCGAATTAGCCATCCAGGTGATGAACCGTTCCCGTGTGTGGCTCTCCCCACTCCTGGCGCTGTCGGCATCCTCACCTTTCTGGTTGGGTACGGATACAGGCTATGCAAGTTATCGTACCGAGATTTGGAGCCGATGGCCCCTATCCGGACCGCCGCTCATTTTTGAGTCAATAGCCGAGTACGAAGCGATTGTAAAAGCTCTGGTGGAGACGAAAAGTGTAGAGGAGGCGACGAAGATTTACTGGGACGTGCGTATGTCAGAGCGCTTCCCGACAGTAGAGTTTCGAGTCACGGATGTCTGCCAGACAGTGGACGAAGCGGTAATGGTGGCGGGGCTTGTGCGTGCTTTAGCACGAACGTGTTACGAACAAGCGATGCATGATAAACCGTTTCCCGCTGTGCGCCACGAGCTGATCCGCGCTGCTCACTGGCGTGCGGCACGGTATGGATTAGATGAGGATTTAATCGACGTTGGCACTATGAAAACTGTCCCATCGCGTGAGCTGGTTGAGAGCTTTCTCACCTTTGTGCGACCAGCGCTTGAGGAGTATGGAGAATGGGAGGAAGTTTCGTCTCTTGTGCGTGAAACGATGCAGCGCGGGACGGGCGCAACACGGCAGCGTGAAGTTTATAAGCGAACAGGGCGTTTAGAGGATGTCGTCGATTTCATCGTCCAAGAAACCGCAAAAGAGGTAGCGTGAGTCTAGAAAAGAGGATTTTAGGCTAGTTCATATTATGGCGGATTAGGAGTTTGCCACCTCCGCCATAAATTAACTAAGCGCTAATGTCTCGTGAAATATTCCTGTCAATTTTCTCTCTCCCTTCATCGTCAAAAATCGTGAGATATTTTGGCTGACACTGCTTAATTTCGATCGCAATTAATTGGGGTCTTTCCCGTTCTAAGTCTTCAATGTAGCCGAGTTGAGAAACTTGAGCCTCCCTGTGAGAAGCAAACGGTCCGAAGTAGTAAGTGCAGTCGGGCTTTTTGGTGACAATTTCAACCCACCAAGCCTTTCCCGTCTTCTCCAAGTAAGACGTAAAAAACTCTTCGGTATTTTCTAAAAATTTGTTAATAATGGCTTGCAACAGCTTTAAATTTGGTATTGAAGAGCCTAATTGCAAGTGTTCTTTTGATGGTTTGGCGTTGAGCATGATCATTTCTATTTCTTAACTAATCTTCACCAAATGAATAAATAGGCATTTCTCTTGTATATGTATCCAAATTTACCATTCCTGATCCTTTCCACCTATCTATCTGGAGATGTGCTATTCTGTTAATGCAAATTGTGTAAAGGAATACAGTAACTTAATCGTTTTTCTGTTATAGGAAAGCAATTCGCGTCTGGAGGATGCATTGCTGCCTCAAATTCAGGAGCCTAGGGATTGATAATTCAACTTGTAGCAAAAGGGTCTCCCTAGTGCGGAGCAGAACCCGTATCTGAGGAACGCAGGTAGGAAGTCTTGGACGAGAACCCGTTTCCTATCCAACGGTAGTTCCTGGCGTTGGGAAGGCGCTCGCACAATTATCTAGAGTAATTAAAAGCGTAAAAGCCAGCCGTGCTAAAACTAAAGCTCTAGCTTTAGTACCCGTTTCTCGTGAGACTCGTCCTATGAAGCTATTCTCCTTAACAAAGAAAGCAAGTAGAAGCAATGCTCAGTCAACCATGACCGACAGCTCAACTTCTGTGCCAACACCTGACTTTCAAGCTCTGTTTGAGTCAGCACCAGGCTCATATCTTGTATTGACACCAGATTTTACAATCGTGGCGGCGAGTAATGCTTACTTGTGGGCAACGATGACGAAACGTGAGGAGATTCTGGGACGTAGCCTTTTTGATGTCTTCCCTAATAATCCTGACGAACCAACTGCTACGGGAGTTCGTAACCTGCGAGCCTCACTGGAGAGCGTGCGGCAAAATCGGGCGTCGCATACAATGGCAGTGCAGAAGTACGACATTCCTCGCCCCGAATCCGAGGGGGGTGGATTTGAAGAACGATATTGGAGTCCCGTGAATTCACCGGTCTTTGGAACGGACGGACAGCTCACCTATATCATCCATCGTGTCGAGGACGTAACGGAGTTCATCCGCCTCAAGCAGCAGGAAATCAAGGAACACAAGCTCAGCGAAGCGTTGCAAAAACGTACCGAGCACATGGAAGCCGACATCTATATGAGGGCGCAAGAGTTACAGGAGGTCAATAGACAGCTACAAGCCGCCAATGAGGAATTGGCAAGGGCACGCGATGAAGCACATCAGGCACAGGAGAGAATCACAAGCATTCTCGAAAGTATTACTGACGGCTTCACCACTGTCGATCGCAATTGGTACTTCACCTACGTCAATGAAGAAGCAGGACGGCTTTTGCAGACACCTCGTGAAGAACTGCTTGGCAAGCAGGTTTGGCAGGAGGCGTTTCCAGAGGCGGTGGGGACGGCGTTTGAGCGAAAATTTCAGCAAGCGATGGTAGGTCGGGTCACGGTTGATTTTGAACAGTTATACCCGCCGTTAAATAAATGGTTTGAAATTCACGCCTATCCCTGTGCAGAAGGGCTTTCGATTTATTTTCGGGATATCAGCAATCGCAAGCAGTCAGAAGAGGCGCTGCGGATAAGTGAAGAGCGGTTCCACCTGTTGTTGGAGAATGTCAAAGATTACGCCATTTTCTTCCTCGATACCCAGAGGCGTATTACCCGTTGGAATTTAGGAGCAGAACGCATTTTAGGCTATCAGGAAGCCGAGATATTGGGTCAATCTGGCTCCATTATCTTTACACCTGAAGACCGGGAGCAGGGCGAAGACAAGCGGGAAATAGACAAGGCAGAGGCAGAAGGTCGGGCTGAGAATGAACGCTGGCATGTGCGGAAAGACGGTTCCCGTTTCTGGGGGAGTGGCATCGTCACACCTCTACGAGATGAGAGGGGAAAGCTGCGGGGGTTTGCGAAAATCATGCGCGACGTTACTAAGCACAAGCAAGCGGAAGACGAACGCAACCAACTACTCGCTCGCGAACAGGAGGCACGCGCACAAGCAGAAGCGGCAAATCGCATCAAAGATGAGTTTCTCGCTGTCCTCTCCCATGAGTTGCGAACGCCACTCAATCCCATACTCGGCTGGGCAAAACTTCTGCGATCGCGCACATTTGATCAGAAAACTGCCGATCGCGCTCTAGAAACCATCGAGCGCAATGCTAAGTTGCAGATTCAACTGATTGAAGACTTGCTGGATGTTTCTCGGATTCTGCGAGGCAAGCTCAGTTTGAATGTCTGTCCGGTTGCTCTGACAACCACAATTGAAGCGGCGATGGAAACGGTGCGCTTGGCAGCTCAAGCTAAGTCGATTCAGATTCAGAGTGTGATTGACTCCTCTGTGGGGCTGGTTGCAGGCGATCCAAACCGTTTGCAGCAAGTGGTCTGGAATTTGCTCTCCAACGCCGTTAAATTCACACCCGATGGAGGTCGAGTGGAAGTGCGATTGGAGTGCGTTGACTCTCAGGCTCAAATTCAAGTTATTGATACAGGAAAAGGGATTAGCCCGGATTTTCTGCCCCATGTCTTTGATTACTTCCGTCAGTCGGATAGCAGTATTACAAGGGTATTTGGTGGATTGGGATTGGGCTTAGCGATCGTCCGTCACTTGGTAGAACTCCACGGCGGGACTGTTTGGGCAGAGAGTCCTGGAGAAGATCAGGGGGCAATTTTTACCCTCAGGCTACCGCTCCAGAGGATTCCCTCTCAGACACAAGAGGACGGCACTCAGCCCGATTGTCCCCTAGATTTAAGTGAGCTAAAGATTCTGGTTGTAGATGATGATGTTGATTCACGGGAATTTGTCACGTTCGCACTTGAAGAGTGTGGGGCAGTGGTGACAGCAGTGGCATCGGCAGGAGAGGCACTAGCAGCACTAGCTCTCTTGAAGCCAGATTTACTGGTGAGTGATATTGGAATGCCCGAAAAAGATGGCTATATGTTGATGCGTGAAATCAGAGCCATGCCGCCAGAGCAAGGAGGACAGATTCCAGCGATCGCCTTGACTGCCTATGCTGGTGAGAGTGACTCCAAGCAGGCTGTCTCGGCAGGTTTTCAGAGACATCTAGCTAAGCCTGTAGAGCCAGCCGAATTAATTACGATGGTTGCAACGCTCATTAGAGGTAGCAGTAAGTAAACAATAGCAGAGGCAACTTGTCGGTGCGATCGCAAGTTCGAGCGATCAAACGTCATGGACAGCCAAGCTTGGATATTTGGCAGGAAGAACTAGCGATCGTTGTGCCTTACTCAGTTTGCAAAAAATCCGCCCGATGTCATGCACCAGGCGGCAAAGTAACTAAAAAAATAGCGGAATCTTAGATTACACTTTGGCTAACTCTAGCTTTCCAAGCTTAGCTAGCTCCATCATCGCTACGCTGTAGCAGCCTCGATAGGCTGCTTCTTTGCGTCCAACTTCGGCAGGTTTTCTGTTGTTATCAGCGTGTTCCTGCTTCACGATTTCTATCATTTCGTCGATTGTGTTATCGAGAAGCGTGAACGGATCATAAAGCCAGCTAAATTCACCCTTATCCCAAGCTTCTTTAGAAAGATTAGCTCGAAATGCAGCTAGAGGAGGATAAAGCCACCCCAAGTGAAAGCGACCATCAATACTACCTCCAGCAAAGTGAGCTGGTCGATTTAGATTTTTTGGCGACCGAGCTCTGTTTCCTTTTTTCGCGTTACTGACCTTTAGCTTACCGAGATTACTGATTCCCCTCTGCATAATGTGGTCAGACAGCATAAGGATTTCGTGGGTGTGAGGAATTATACGATCAAAAATCAATGTTTTAGAATCCATTTGATCGTCCGTGAAAATTCTCAGCACTTCCTTTGTCTGACCAAAGATTTTATTAGGATGGGTGCTGCGGTCTGGAAATAAGTCCAAGTTGAACATCGCGAGGCATGTCAACACCTGCGTAATATCAACATCTCCACTATCCCCTTGACGGTAGGCAATCTGATCTTCTCCTCTCTTGCCTCGGAGGGAATCTTTAATTTTGTTGAATGTGCCCTTTAGGTTCTCCAAGCTAGGATCATTCACCTGTAGAGAACGATTTAGACCCTCAGCAAGGCTTGCAATAAAAGCTGGATTCACATCCTCAGCCATGTACATGTGCAAACGCACAAAGGCTTCATCCAGTCTCGGAAACGAATCAGCCTCACTCCGAGCCTGCATAAGCACCTGTGTGGTGTGACCTCCGTTGACGACACCGTGCTTCTTAGGGTCAGTCATTACAATCTTGACAACGCCTTGCCCACCAGTCTCCTTTTCAAACTGAACGGTTTCGGCAGTAACAAATATACCCTGGTTCTTGAGAGCAAACATCTCTGGTTCGTCACTCAGGGTATCGATCATCCCGTTTACAACAGTCCCCTTCAGCTCTCCCGACTTTTTTCGCTGCGGCGTTCGCGGGTTAACTTCAAGCCAGTCGCACCACTCTTCCGGCACTTCGTTCACTTTGACGAAGCAAGTGCATAACTTAATTTGCCTTCCAGAAAACGGTACTGGAAGCGAACGAAATTCGTCTGCTTTAAGCAGAAATTCTTGTTTTGTCATTTTTTTTCCTTGTTTTTAGCAGTGACACAAAATCGCTGCCTTTACGTGCGCTGACTCACAAGCTCAGGGAGACTTGTAAGTTCATCAGTGCACTTAGGTAATAGACGTTAGCCGATTTCTAAGCAAATGTCAAAGGAGACATGGTTGGGATCATTGCTGAACTACTCCAAGCCCTAGTGTCGGCGACGACTAGCTGCCGAGGAGCGATATATCCTTTTGATCGCCCCTCTTTCAATCAGCCCCCGCAGCACCCATACCCTAAAATCAGAACAACATTGATTCTGGGAAAGCAGAAGCCACTCAAGGTGCGTCAATCCCCTTAGTAATAGAAGTAGTCAGTACCAATTGGCGGGATGATTACCTGCTCAAAGTTGCAGATTATGAAGAAATTGGTGTTCCTGAATACTGGATTGTTGATTATCTGGGTTTGGGCGGTAGGCGATTTATTGGCAACCCCAAGCAACCAACTATCTCGGTTTACTCATTAGTTGAGGAGGAGTACCAGGTGAGTCAGTTTAGAGGTACTGATTGCATTGAGTCGCCAGCGTTTCCAGAGTTAAACTTGACTGCTGAACAGGTTTTTAGGGTTGGGGCACTTCCCGAACAGTAAGAGCAACAAAATGAAAGCTGAAGAAGCAGAAGTTTTCGTCTTCCCTGCATCCTTTGCCCAGCAGAGGTTGTGGTTTCTCGATCGCCTATTCCCAGGCAATCCCTTCTATAACGTTGCGGCTGCACTTCGCCTGACAGGTTTGCTCAACCTAGCTGCACTAGAGCAAACGTTCAACGAAATCGTGCGTCGCCATGAAGCGTTGCGTACTACCTTTAGGATGCTGGAAGAGCAACTCGTTCAGGTAATTGCTCCCGCCTTAACCCTACCCCTGCCAGTGGTAGATTTGCGGATTTTACCAGCAGCGGAACAGGAAACTGAAATTCGACGAATAGCGACTGAGGCGCGATCGCATCCTTTCGATTTATCATCTGAACCCTTACTGCGAGTCATGCTGCTACAGGTAGACTCGTCAGAACACATACTCCTACTGAATCTACACCACATTATTTGCGATGGCTGGTCGATTGGCGTGCTACTTCGGGAACTCGGCACACTTTACACAGCTTTTGCCAACAACCAGCGATCGCCCCTGCCGGATTTGCCCATCCAATATGCAGACTTTGCCCACTGGCAACGCGAGTGGTTACAAGGGGTAGGGGCGACTCATGAGTCGCCCCTACAGATGCAACTAGCTTACTGGAAGCAGCAACTAGACAATCTTCCCCTGCTGAATTTACCCACGGATTACCCCCGCCCTGCGACTCCAACCTACCGAGGGGCAACGCAATTTCTAGAGTTGCCGAAAAGTCTGAGTGAGCAACTAGAGGCACTCTCGCAGCGCCATGGGGTGACTCTGTTTATGACACTCTTAGCGGCATTTCAGACTTTACTCTACCGCTACACCCAGCAAGAGGATATTGTCGTGGGTTCTGCGATCGCCAATCGCAATCGTCACGAAATAGAATGGTTAATTGGCTTTTTTGTCAATAGTTTGGTACTGCGTACTGATTTATCAGGTAATCCAACATTCCTAGAACTGCTAGATCGAGTACGGGAGGTTGCATTAGGAGCCTATGCCCATCAAGACTTACCCTTTGAGAAGCTCGTGGAGGAACTGCATCCAGAGCGCAACCTGAGCCATCATCCCTTGTTCCAGGTGGTGTTCAGTCTGCAAAACACGCCGATTGAGGCACTAGCCTTGCCTGGGTTAAGCCTTTCGCCACTGGACTTCGATCGCCCCAGCGCTAAATTTGACTTAGAGTTCCACCTGTGGGAATCCCCGGAGGGTTTGAGAGGACAAATCATCTACAGCCGCGATTTATGGGATGACACCACCATTACCCGGATGCTGGGACATTTCCAAATGCTGCTACAAGGTATTATCGTTAATCCTCAGCAACGCCTTTGTGAATTACCCATTTTAACCCAGGCGGAGCAGCATCAATTATTGGTAGATTTCAATCCGAATCCATCCCCAATCAAGTCGTGCTTTCATCAGTTGTTTGAACAGCAAGTAGAGCAGACACCCGATGCGCTCGCTCTCGTGTTTGAAGACCAACAACTAACCTACCGTGAGTTGAATCATCGCAGCAATCAATTAGCACATCACCTGCAAAAACTAGGGGTAGAAGCAGAAGTTTTAGTCGGTATCTGCTTAGAGCGTTCTGTGGAAATGATTGTGGGAGTGTTGGGCATTCTTAAAGCGGGTGGAGCCTATGTCCCTTTAGATCCCACTTATCCGCAAGAGCGACTTCATTTCATGATTGAAGACGCACAAGTATCCATTTTGCTAACTCATTCTGTTTTAGCCCCTCTTTTTAACCGGAGCGACTGCCAAAGCTCATACGAGGACTTTAGTGAGGATGAGGGGGGTTGGGGGGATCGAACCCAATGCAGCGCTCGCCAGCATGGTTTGTCTGTAGTTTGTGTGGACAAAGAGGCAGATGCGATCGCTTCCCAGAATAAGGAAAACCCAATCAGCAGCGTAAGCGTAACACCTGAAAATCTGGCTTATGTCATCTACACCTCTGGTTCCACAGGAAAGCCCAAAGGCGTTCTAATTGAACATCGAGGATTGTGCAATTTATCCGAAGCTCAAATTCAGACTTTCAACTTACAGCCAAGTAACCGCATCTTACAATTCGCCTCACTGAGCTTCGATGCCTCAATCTTTGAAATTGTCATGGCATTGGGAACAGGAGCCACACTCTATTTAGCCCAGAAAGAATCTCTTTTACCCGGACAAAATCTGATCCATCTGCTGCGTGATAAAGCCATTACTCACGTCACCCTGCCGCCATCGGTGTTGGCGGTTCTACCTGCACCAGAACTTCCGGCACTACAGACAATTATTTCTGCCGGAGAAGCCTGCTCGATGGATATTGTAAAATGTTGGGCTTCCAATCGTCAGTTTTTCAATGCTTACGGGCCAACTGAAGCAACGGTTTGGTCTACTGTCGCAGAGACTGATGACAGCGAGAAGCCATCAATAGGTCGCCCCATTACTAATACACAAGTTTATATTTTAGATTCCCACCTAAAACCTGTACCGATTGGTATTTCCGGAGAGTTGTACATCGGCGGTGAGGGAGTGGCACGGGGTTATCTTAATCAACCTGAATTAACGGCTGTGGCATTTATTTCTAATCCTTTTGTTGATAGTGATAGCCGATTGTCTGCTAGTGAACGTCTGTACAAAACTGGGGATTTAGCACGTTATCAACCGGATGGAAACATTGAATTTTTAGGTCGAATTGATCAACAGGTAAAAATTCGTGGCTTTCGCATTGAGTTGGGCGAAATTGAGGCGCGACTGAAGCAACATCCGGTTGTGAAAGAGGCGGTTGTGATGGCGAAAGAAGACGTATCAGGTAACAAGCGCCTAGTAACTTATATTGTCCCAAACCAAGAGCAGTTAATGAGGGTAGGGGCGCAAGGCTTTGCCCCCTTACTAGGCTGTTTCTTAAAAGAGAAGCTGCCAGAGTACATGATTCCCTCAGCTTTTGTAATGCTGGACGCGTTACCGCACTTGCCAAATGGAAAAGTAGACCGTCGTAACCTAAAAGTTTTTGATGTAGATAAGACCGAACTAACAGAAAACTACATGGCTCCTCGTACACCCATAGAGGAAGCGATCGCAAAAATTTGGGCAAAGCTTCTGAACTATGATCGTGTAGGAATTCAAGATAACTTCTTTGAAGTAGGAGGTGATTCCCTCCTCGCCGTGCGACTTATGGCTCAAATTCATCAGCAGTTTGAGCGGGAGATACCCTTATCAACTCTCTTCTTAAATCCAACGGTTGAAGGTTTAGCCAAGATTCTAGCGCAACAAACTGATTCTCTGTCTTGGTCGCCCTTAGTTCCGATTCAACCATCTGGCTCCAAGCCACCCTTTTTCTGTGTTCATCCAATCCTCGGTGTTGTCTTTCCTTATTACGAATTGGCTTATTCGTTGGGGTTTGATCAACCCTTTTATGGACTGCAACCCCTAGGATTGGATGGAAAACAATCTCCATTCACTCGCATTGAAGAGATGGCGGCTCACTACATCGAGGCGCTACGTCAGGTTCAACCGTCTGGCCCTTACTTTCTAGGAGGTTGGTCTTTTGGAGGTTTGGTTGCTTTTGAAATGGCTCAACAACTCCTTAGTGCAGGGCATCAAGTGGCTCTACTCGCTATATTTGACACGCTTGCACCTATTCCCGGTAATCTACCTAATTTTGGGGATAGTTTAAAATTTATGTTCACCGCCGCAGCGCGATATATTTGGTCATTTTTACTCGATTATTTCTATTTAATAACCACTCCTAGCCAACCCCAAGCTAATCATTTACCCTTTCATTTGGCTAATATAAATAAGCTACTTCACAGGTTGAGAAACAAACAATTTTGGCAGTCTATTTTGGGAGAAGCGGTTTTAGCCAATACCCTACCTCAGTCATCTAGAAAGCAGATATTGAGCGAACTCAACATTCGCCCGATGCTGCGTATTTACCAAGCTAACAGTCAAGCAACTCTCAGCTATGTGCCGCAAGTTTATCCGAACTCGATTACTCTGCTAAAAACAAGCGTTCAGTCTAGTATGGCTGATCAAGACTCAAGCTTAGGCTGGAGTCAATTAGCTGGAGGAAAAGTGGAAATTCATCAGGTTCCTGGTAATCACCTAACGATGTTGAGAAAACCCCATGTTAAAATTCTTGCCAACCAGCTCAAAGTATGCCTTGAACAGGCACGGATAGCGAATATCAATTCTCTATAAAATTGCCTTTTTTGAACCCCCGGCTATCGCCGTCCCCCTTATTAAGGGGGACTACAGGGGGTAATAAATTCAGTGCATTGTTGCAGAGAAATGGTATAACTTTAAAAATTGAGACGAGATTCTCAATCCCTACTTTTTTCAGTCAAAACCATCTAATTAACCTTGAAGAAAGGGGTAACTCTAGTTACAACAAAGCTTTTAAGAGAGCCTGTAATTTAAGTTGAATTTCTGCGAATTCTTTGTTCGGGTCGGAACCGGCGACGATACCCGCACCCGCGTATAGTCTTGCGCGATAGGCATTGGCAAAAAGTCTAGCTGGTTTTTCGCTTTCAATTAAAGCCGAACGGATACCAACAATAAATTCACAATTTCCTTGATAATCCACCCAACCTAAAGGTGCTGCATAGAGAGTTCGATCAAAGGTTTCGTAGCGGCGAATTTGTTCTTGAGCCATCTTTGTGGGAACGCCGGCGACGGCTGGAGTGGGATGCAGTTGGGCAACGATTTCTAAGGGATGAATATCTCCCAACATTTGAGCTTGAATCGGCGTCCACAAATGTTGAATATTGGAAAGTTTGAGGAGTTGGGGAGTTGGCAGCATTTGGGGAATTAAGCCCAATTCGGATAGCTGTTCAACAATAAAATTAATCACAAATTGATGTTCTCTGCGCTCTTTTTCACTACTGATTAATTGGTAAGCCAACGCCTCATCCTCTGTGATTGTTCTGCCTCGTGGTGCAGAACCCGCTAAGGAATCCACTTCTAACTGATGGTGGCGAATACTAATTAAGCGTTCGGGACTTGCCCCTATAAAGTTTTGTCCATTCCCGTTACTACTGGAAAAGATGTAACAATCGGGATGACGTTTACGTAAGGTATCCAAAGAATCAACTAAATTAAAAGGCTCTGGCGAGAGGACATCAATGGCGCTTGCCAGCACAATTTTTCTCAATTGATTCGCTCGGATGGATTCTAAGGCAGATAAGACGGATGACTTGAAGCGCTCTGCATTTTTAGGGGCTTGCTTAATTATTTTATGAGGGGAAATCTCGAAAATGTTGGAAACTCTGCGTTCGTACCAGCTAATCCGTCTGAGTTGATTGCATAATCGTTCTATTAATAATTGCAGATTGGTCTGAGGATTGATTTCAACGTTGGCAACAACAACACAGCTACCCTGGACACAAGAAATTTGCCAGCGAGGCAAGAAAATTGTAGCGGCTGGAAAGGGAGAGTGAACGGCCTGTTTTTTATCAAAAAAGGTGAAGCTACAAAAGAAATGGGGGCCAGAAAAGGGTAAGTTAAGATTCCCACCGGGGAGGGTATTATCCAGTGTTGCTTGGATAAATTGTTGTGCTTTTGTGAAGCGATTTGCCCCTTCCGTTTTGAGGCAAAGGGTAGCGTCAATGGCGGCTATCGCTTCTCGTTTACTGGCTTTCTCAAAATAAACTTGTAATTGCTCAGGTTTAGCGATCGCTTGAAGCACCGCTAGTGGATCGAGGGGTTCAATTTCTTGAGAGATACTAACAATCTGAGGACAGCCTTTGACAAGGGACTGCTGTTTTCCCGTCAAGAGAAGTTGATGCAGCTCTTTGCGGTCTTGAAAGAGATTGGTGCGATAGGGGGTGACTGGCATAGAAGCTTCAGATAGTAAAGTTTTTTGAAGTTCTGTTCTAAAGTCTCATTAACAATGGTGGGATGTCTAAAGGGAGATACTTGCTCCTTACCTAACCCCTAGTGTCAATTGACACTTATTTAGACTCGACTGCCACCCAGTCATCCCAAAGCGGCTGAGTGGCTGAAGGCTCTACCGACAGCACAGATGAGCAGTTCTGTAATGCCGACTTACTTATCGTACCGAAGAAAGGCTCACCCACTCGTTGATACTGGATGATACTGACTGTTGCCCGTCCCACGGCTATGGTGCAATGGATTCCCCATGCCACACAAGGGTAGGAGGACGTAACGGACTTGACAGACTTCCGACCCGAACTTCATCCTTACAAAGAACGTTAAAAATTGTAGCAAGTTGTTTTTAGTTCAGTTTATTCATTCGGTCTGATGACTACAAGTCTGGTTGAACAGTCAAACAGTAAATTATGGCTAGCGGCTATCAAGCCACCCATGTACAGCGTTGCTATCATCCCGATTTGGGTAGGAACGGCTGTGGCTTATGCCGAAACTCGAATCATTAATGGTGCAATTTTTTCAACCTTCTTAATGTCAGCGATTTTGATTATTGCTTGGCTCAATTGCAGCAATGATGTGTTTGATTCAGAAACGGGGATTGATAAAAATAAAGCCCATTCTTTGGTGAATTTG
Organism: Microcoleus sp. AS-A8; assembly: GCA_039962225.1. NCBI lineage: Bacteria > Bacillati > Cyanobacteriota > Cyanophyceae > Oscillatoriales > Microcoleaceae > Microcoleus > Microcoleus sp. AS-A8. The sequence goes on along the minus strand of JAMPKV010000003.1, from coordinate 215,216 downwards.
ACGGGAAACAAACAGCTAATTTTTGGGCTGAGTAATTTATTTTTAGCCGTTGGTATCCTGGGCATTGTGGCGATCGCGTGGTGGCAGCGAGATTTCACTGTAATTGGCCTTATCCTTCTGTGTTGTGCGTTAGGGTACACCTACCAAGGGCCGCCCTTTCGCTTTGGTTACCAGGGGTTAGGGGAAATTATTTGTTTTGTCACTTTTGGCCCCATGGCAGTGGCAGCAGCTTACTACTCTCAGACGCAAAGTTGGTCAATCAACTGTTTCGCGGCGTCGGTTGTTGTGGGTATTGCTACGAGTATCATTTTATTTTGCTCCCATTTTCATCAGGTAGAAGATGACATCGCCGCCGGAAAGCGATCGCCCATTGTCCGTTTGGGTACAAAACGCGGTGCTCAAGTCTTATGGGGCTTTGGTGGAAGCGTTTATGCTTTGACGGGTTTATTTGTCCTGTTGGGAAATTTCCCGATTTGGACGTTATTCACATTTGCCAGTTTACCCGTTGCGCTAAAGTTAGGTTGGCATGTCCATCAGCATCATGACCAACCGGAGAAGGTGAGTAATTCTAAATTTCTGGCGGTAGGGATGCATTTTTTTAGCGGGTTACTGTTGGGATTGGGCTTCTTGATGGGTTAATAGTTGGCGACCAAGGGGTACGGTAATTATCAGATTTTGGATCTTGTTTCAATCTTGGAAATGCCGTACCCTGACTGAATCATTCATGACTTATCAATTTGAGTTTCGTCCTTACCAACGTCCTTTTAAGCGTGTACTTTCTACCCATCACGGGAACTGGAATGTCCGCGAGGGAATTATTCTGCGCCTCACCCATGAAACGGGACGAATCGGTTGGGGCGAGATTGCTCCAATTCCCTGGTTTGGTTCTGAAACTTTGGCACAAGCTTTGGATTTTTGTCAACAATTACCTGCGAAAATTACAGCAACCGATATTTTTTCCATTCCGCCTGAACTTCCGGCTTGTCAATTTGGCTTTGAATCAGCGTTTATATGGGGCGATGGGGAGAATATTCCCACTACCAAATCTCAACTCCCCTTTAGTTATCTTTTACCCAGTGGGGAGACGGTGTTACAGTTATGGCAAATTCCTTGGCATCAGGGAAGTCGAACGTTTAAATGGAAAATTGGCGTTGCCTCCATTAAGGAAGAACTTAAAGTATTTCATCAGTTAATTCAAGCGCTACCCACATCGGCAAAGTTACGCTTGGATGCTAATGGGGGACTCACTCCGGAAGAAGCACATCAGTGGCTGAGGGTAACGGATTCGGCGGGAATCGTTGAGTTTCTGGAACAACCCTTACCGCCTGAACAATTCGACACTATGTTGCAGATGAGTACTCAATATTCGACACCGATTGCCTTAGATGAATCGGTGGCAACCCTTGACCAATTGGAAGATTGTTACCAGAGAGGATGGCAGGGCATTTGTGTGATTAAGGCGGCGATCGCAGGTTCTCCCAGACGCCTACGTCAGTTTTGCCAACAACACGAAATTGATATGATTTTTTCATCGGTTTTTGAAAGTGCGATCGCCAGACAATCCGCCCTCCAACTAGCCGCTGAACTCTCTAACCCAAATCGTGCTGTCGGTTTTGGGGTGAATCATTGGTTCAACGAAGACGATGAAACCTGGTTGAAGCATCTATGGAACAACCTCTAGCGTATCTCAAACAACGTATTAATGACGATTGGTTCATTGATGATGACAGTCACTCATTGAACACCCTTACTGAAGAATTATTCCAGCATTTAACTCAATTCTCGCAGGGGAAAATCCCTCCCAGAATCCTGATAGCCGAACAAAATCCCCAGAGATTTCTTGCCGCTTTCCTCGCTGCCGTTGCAGCTAATTGTCCCGTTTTCTTATGCAATCCCAACTGGGTAGAACAGGAATGGCAACAAGTATTTGAATTAATCCAACCCGATTTAATTTTTGGGCAAGGAGCAAATATTCCCACACTCCACACCCCATTACCCATTACCCATTACCCATCTCCCAATCACATCATGATTCCCACCGGAGGAACCTCCGGAAAAATCCGCTTCGCTGTTCACACTTGGGAGACGTTAATGGCATCGGTGCAGGGATTTCACCAATATTTTGGCAACAATCAGGTGAATTCATTCTGTGTCTTGCCGTTATATCATGTCAGCGGATTGATGCAATTTTTGCGTTCCTTGACGACAAGCGGACAACTAATTATTACATCCTTCAAACAGGTAGAAGCGGGTGAGGAATTTAAGATGAATCCTGCTGAATTTTTCATCTCTTTAGTTCCAACCCAGCTACAACGTTGTCTGCAAAGTCCTGAGTTAACTCATTGGTTATCTCAGTTCCAGACAGTGCTTTTAGGCGGTGCACCCGCTTGGGATTCACTGTTAGAACAGGCAAGACAACACAACATTCCTTTAGCCCCCACTTATGGGATGACAGAAACAGCCTCTCAAGTGGTTACGCTGAAGCCCAAAGATTTTCTCATAGGTAACAATAGTTGTGGTCAAGTTCTGCCTCATGCTAACGTCACCATTCGCAGTTCCACTGGTGAAATATTGGCAAGTAACCAAACTGGGATGATTTCCATCCAAACCAACTCTCTATCATTAGGTTACTATCCCATCAGGATGAGTGAGAGATGGGGACAGGGCAAGAATCTTCCTAATTCCAAATCCCCAATCCCAAATCTAAAATCGGATGATTTAGGATTTTTTGACGACCAAGGTTATTTACATGTTGTCGGACGTAGTAGCCGTAAAATTATTACGGGCGGCGAAAATGTCTTCCCCGCTGAAGTGGAAGCCGCTATTCAATCGACACAATTAGTTAATGATGTTTGCGTAACGGCTATTCCCGATTTACATTGGGGTGAAGCGGTTACCGCTGTGTATGTTCCCCACTCAGAAACGACTTCTACAACATTATTGCAAGCTGCGCTGAAAGATAAATTAAGTAAGTACAAGCAACCTAAACATTGGGTTCCCGTTGCCAGTCTACCTCGCAATACTCAGGGGAAAGTGGACTATGAGCAACTTCACAACTTAGTCATGACATGCTTAGAACGCCAAAATTTCTGATTTCGATGCTAGGAGTTCTTGTTGCTTCATTTCTCTTGGCTCTCATATTCACTGTACTCTTAAATCGCGCTTCTGATCGAGTGCTTTGGCAATCCTGTCAACCAGAATCCGTGAATTATGGTTCCTACAATTGCCTATTTGTCGGTGAAGGGAATCTAGATTGGTCACGTTTCCCTTATACCTTAAAGAGACGATATTATTTCGTACTTGGTCTTACTCCAACTCACGGACATTATAAGGAATATTCCTTTACGCCAATATCAATAGTTGAAGATATAGAAACCTATATCAAAAAGTCTCAAGTAGAATGGACAGCTCAGGGTTTAACTTTTATCGAAGAGTCGGGTCACCGTTTCTTTTTTCCCAAGAAATATTTGGGAGCATCTCGATAAATTTTTCCATCGATTTTCAATCAGCCATGAGCAATTTTAAAGTTTCTTACTCTTGAGTAAATACGTGGTCATCTCTCCCTTGCCTTTCACATCAATAGTGCCCCGTTCTTCAAATAAATATTTATCCTTCAATCGCTCATAAGTGGCACTGGAAACCTGAATAGCGCCCGGAATACCGTGAGATTCCATACGACTGGCTGTATTCACCGTATCGCCCCAAAGGTCGTAAATAAACTTTTTCAGACCAATGACTCCAGCGACAACAGGTCCTGTATTAATGCCAATTCGCATACTGAACGCTTGACCTCTTTCCGCATTAAATTCCTGAATTTGCTGTTGCATATCTAAGGCAAATCCTGCAACCGCCTCAGCATGATCGGGGCGAATTAAGGGCAAGCCACCTACGACCATGTAAGAATCGCCAATTGTCTTGATTTTTTCTAAACCATATTGTTCTAACAAGCGATCGAATCTAGAAAAAATTTCATTCAGCAGGCTCACAATTTCTGTAGGCGATATCTGACTGGAAAGATTGGTGAAATTAACGATATCGGCAAATAAAACAGTGGCTTCCTCAAAGCTATCGGCAATCGTATCCTGATTTTGTCCCAAACGCTTGGCGATCGATGGTGGTAAAATATTCAGCAGCAGACGCTCCGCCCTTTCCCGTTCGGCTACGACTTTTTGGGCGGAAGATTCCAAGGCATCCAACATGGAATTAATCGTGTTTCCCAGCGTCGTTAATTCATCCTTACCCGTTACAAATACACGCAGCGATAAGTCAGTACTGGTGCCGATTTGTTCAACATTGGCGCTGAGATTTGCCAACCGAGACAGCACCATTTTTTCTAAGAGGAATAAAGCGACGACGCTAAAGATAATACCCACGCCAAGAAGGGAAAAAATCAGATAACGCAGGCTTACTTGTCCTTGTTGATAAATTTCTCTGGGCATATCTGCCCGCACCAATAAAGCAGGCTTGTCATTAATATCTCGGAGTAGGGTGTAGCCGGCGATCGCATCATCACTGAGTGGTCGGATAATAATCGGTATTGGTTGATTGTTCAGTTGTGATGCTTGAGTTCTGCGGGAAGAGTCGAACAGGGCAGAACGCACCGCTTGAAAATCGGGCGGCAACTGAGTATCATCTACTCGGTATACACTCAGAGATAATTGAGTCCGTTTAGCCAATTCTTTGATTCTCTTGTCGTTGAGGTAGCTTCCCATGATCAGAGAACCGCGAATCGAACCCGTGCCTTGGCTATTAAGAATGGGATGGGAAGACATCATCAAAAAACCTTCGGGCAGAAGCACAATACCCGTAATGTTGCTCCTGGGATTGGAGTGCTTTAATAACAAGCTATTGGGATTCAGGTATTTTTGAAAGCTGTCTGAAATAGGAGCTTCTTTCTCCTGTTGCAGATTGAAACCTTTGCCGACAACTTGTTGTCCTTGAGTGTTAAACAACAGAACCATGTTGAGCCGAAGGCGGACAAAATTTTCATCTAATAAATTAGCTCGAACAAAGTCCTGATTGAACTGATTAATAAAGGTATAGGTATCATCCCACTTCGCATAATCTGCCGCTGTGGTGTTTAACGTTTCAACTTCATCGAAAAAAGCCTCCTGCACCCGTCGCACATTCTGGTGAACGTTTCGTTCCTCTAGTTCCGCAAAACTAGCCCGAAAGATTGTAGATAAACTAGCGTAAAGGACTCCAATTAAACCCGCAAGAGTCAGACCAATCAGTAGCAGCGTTTTCTGGCGTAGGTTCATAGTCAGGCGCTATCCCACAAGTAGGTAGCGAGATAGGAATATCAGCCACCCGGTAGATGACTATCGCGATTATGACCTATAAAGCCACTTTATTTATGTTTATATTCTGCGTTTGATGGCAAATTCGGATAGCCATTAAACGACTTCAGATTCTGAATGTTGTCCGACCTGTTGCTGCAACAGATCGCGATTCTCTCTCGCTCTAGCATTATTGGGGTTAATTCGCAAGGCTTCATTAAAAGACGCGATCGCATCCTGATACCGTTGCAAATTTGCCAGGGCAATTCCCCGATTAAACCAAACTTTCTCAATCTTAGAATTGATTTCAATCGCCCGGTCATAAGAAGCGATCGCGTCTTCGTAGCGTTTCAACTTCGCCAAGTCATTGCCGCGATTGTACCAAGCACTCTCATCGTTGGGGTTGATGCGAACCGCTTGGTCATAGGCCGCCACAGACTCTTCGTAGCGTTCTAAACGTCCCAGCGTTACTCCCCGATTGTACCAAGCACTCTCGTCGTTGGGGTCGAGTCGCAGCGCTTCGTCATAGGCTTTCAGCGCCTCCACTGGCTGACCTGCATCATCAAGCGCATTACCCAGTTCCACCCAAGCTGCAATAAACTTAGGATCGAGTTCAACGGCTTTTTGAAAAGCCACACTCGCCTCTTGATACTGCTCTAACCCATACAGCGCCGCGCCTTGCCCTTCCCACGCCTCAGCACTATTGGGATTGAGCCGGATGGCTTGTGCAAAGGCTTTCAGGGCTTCTGCATAGGTTTCCTGTTTTAAAAGGGAACTCCCCTGGTTAAACCACTGCTCAAACTCAGCGGATTGGGTTTGTGCCAACTGGGGGCCAGACATTGCCAAAAGTTCCGTTTGTTGCGCTTGTGGGGTATGTCTGTTGACTGTCAGGGCTGAAACTGGGGTCGAGATACCCGCCAATAGCGTAACCACTGCTATCAATCCCATTGACTTGAGTTGCATTGAATCAGTCCTCGCTTAACCGCTTTCATCTCATCGATTTCATCTACCTCTGAGAGGGGAGAACTTATGCACAAATCGGTCAAACCCAAAAATTAAGCGATCGCTCTTGATGGCTTCAAGTCACGATCGCTTATGTTGTTTTGTCCGTGTTTTTGTTATGTAAAGCCTAGAGATCCTGTTCGCTCAACTCGCGAGTCAGGTGGTCAAACGGCTGATCGATAAACCCAGTATTTTGCACCCCAGCTTCCGCTGCCATGTCCTTAACAATGTCTTTCATGAGCTGAACACCGCGAACGGTTGGAGCAATGGGCACTCCCAAAGAGTTGTAGGTTTCCCGCAACCCTTGCAGCACCCGCTCATCTAACACATTCATGTCACCCGCCACTAAGGCATAACTGGCATAGCGCAAGTAATAGTCCATGTCCCGCAAACAAGCCGCATAGCGACGAGTCGTATAGGCATTTCCACCAGGACGGATCAGTTCGGGCAATTCATCAAATAACTGTGAGCCGGCCTGTTTGACAATCGCTGCCGCATTGCCATTAATTACCGCTGCTGCCGCAATCCGTCCCGTACCGGTTTCAAAGTAGGACTTGAGTGAATCAATCGCATTCCGATCCAGGTAACGACCTGTGCCGTCATACCTCCTAATCAGGCTTGTGACTGCATCCCGCATTAAATTATTCTCCCAACAACAATCTGCTTATATTTATAGATTTATAGGACTTACACACCCTTTTCAATCGCATAAGTCCTGCATTTATTAATCATCACACAGGCTTGACCCGCAAATGCGTCAAATACAAAGCAACTTTTTAGGAAGCAGAACTCGCCCTAGCCGTGAGCGCTGCCACAACGCACCCGACCGGCAGGGGTCAAGTGGCAGCGAGGCGGTTGTGCTAGAGGCTTGAGCTGATTACGCCTAGATACTCTTAACCAAGCATTGCCTACCACGGCTTTTGGCAGCACATTCAATTCGTGGGGATATCGGGGTTTTGGATCATTCGCTAACCAGATGGGTGGTACCATCATCGGATCATATTCAGCAATCACGTCCACCATTCCAGGGCGAGCTTTTAACTCTACGCGCTGTCCCGGTTGGTATCTGAGTGCCTCTTCCTGGTCAAAACTTGGAGTATTAAAGTAAAAGTTCATAGGTCCTAAAAAAAAATGTAGTTTTTGATACAGCATTATTCTAAGAGTAATGAACCTTAGGATTTTTGGTTAATTTTGCTACATTTTTTAACTTTTATGGGAATACGCAGAACTCGCACTAGAGATTCTGTAGTGTAGGATACAAAAGCTCCCACACTCTCTCCCTAGGATGAGTCAGGTGCATTGGAGAGAGAGAGTTAAGGGGGAACAATGAATGATGAATGATGAATGCTCCAACCACCCCGTGTCTAAAGCTAGGGGATGGAAACAAGGATGCTATATAAATGCAAAATTAACAGGGCTATCCCTGGTTGATTAGGGTGCATTCAGCAATTCTGAATTCCAGCGTGAAGAAACCCGAAATAGTCTCAACCATCCGTTATCTAATCTACATAGAAGGCCGGACATCCAGTTAGGTCAAACGCACCAACGAATGGATGGATACTTTCTATTCCTTGGATAACCGTAGAGGAGTCGTGTCAAAAACCAAGCCGCCAATAACCGTTCCCTGATCAACCCGATTTTGAGTGACGCAGAGCTTGACTAAGTAATCCTCTACCTAGCAATATCGTTAAATTATTTGTGCCCTTTTTAAACGAAAATCCAACTAACAATAGGAGTCTTTCATGCCAGAAACCCCGCAAGATGTCTTAAAGCTGATTCAAGACCAAGACATCAAAATCATTGACCTGAAATTCATTGACATGCCAGGGATCTGGCAGCACTGCTCGTTCTACTACAATCAAATCGATGAGAGTTCCTTCACAGAAGGCGTTCCCTTCGACGGTTCCAGTATTCGGGGTTGGAAAGCCATCAACGAATCGGACATGTGCATGGTGCCCGATCCAAAAACCGCTTGGATCGACCCCTTCATGCAAGAAAAAACCCTGAGCATGATTTGTAGCATTAAAGAGCCGCGTACCGGGGAATGGTACAACCGCGACCCTCGTACCATCGCTCAGAAAGCCATTGACTTCCTCATGTCAACAGGGCTTGGAGATACGGTATTCATCGGCCCAGAAGCCGAATTCTTCGTTTTTGATGATGTGCGCTTTGACCAAACCGAGAGCAAAGCCTACTACTACGTAGACAGCATCGAAGGACGCTGGAATTCGGGTCGGGAAGAAATCGGCGGCAACCTGGGATATAAGCCTCGCTATAAGGAAGGTTATTTCCCCGTCGCCCCAACAGATACGATGCAAGATATGCGTACCGAAATGCTGCTGACGATGGCAGAGTGCGGCGTACCCATTGAAAAGCATCACCATGAAGTGGCGACAGGCGGACAAAACGAGTTGGGTTTCCGTTTTGCCACCCTCGTTGAGGCGGCTGATTATTTGATGACTTATAAGTATGTCATCAAAAACGTTGCCAAAAAATATGGCAAAACCGTTACCTTCATGCCCAAACCGCTGTTTAACGATAACGGTTCCGGGATGCACACCCACCAGTCCATTTGGAAAGATGGGCAACCCCTATTCTGGGGTGATGGCTACGCCAACCTGAGTAAGATGGCGTTGAATTACATCGGCGGTATTCTCAAGCACGCCCCGGCACTGTTGGCCTTAACGAACCCGACGACTAACTCTTACAAGCGCCTGGTGCCTGGGTTTGAAGCTCCCGTGAACTTGGCTTACTCTCAAGGTAACCGTTCGGCTTCGATTCGGATTCCCTTGTCCGGTACAAATCCCAAGGCGAAGCGCTTAGAGTTCCGTTGCCCTGACGCGACTTGCAATCCCTATCTCGCCTTTGCTGCGATGCTTTGTGCTGGTATTGATGGGATTAAGAATGAAATCGAACCGGGCGAGCCACTGGATGTGGATATCTATGACCTCAGCCCAGAGGAATTGAGCAAGATTCCTTCTACCCCTGGTTCTTTGGAAGATGCCTTAGAGAGCTTGGAGAAAGACCATGGGTTCTTGACCAGCACTGGTGTGTTCACCGAAGACTTCATCGAAAATTGGATCAGCTACAAACTCGATAATGAGGTCAACCCGATGCGGCTGCGTCCTCATCCTTATGAGTTCTCTCTTTACTACGATGTCTAGTTTCAACCTTTAGCTGATTGGCCGAACGCTCAACTTTAATATCCTTGAGTTTGAAGTTGGGTAGCGTTCGGTAAAAAAGACCCAATTAACCACCTTTAGGGGTGGTTTTTTTGTGTCCCTAGTTCACAATTATTGATGGTCCTTGAGTAACAGATTGTAAAGCTGACTCAGCAATTGAGCGATGAGTAGCACTCTCAAGTGCCTCTAAAATAGCCTTTTCCTGAGAAAAAACAGGTCATGAGCCTTGGTGCCAAAAATGAGTGAGAAATGAAGGGGTGATTGATGTAATTTTAGCGCATTAAATTGGGTTAAAAACCTTACCTATGGCTGAATTTAAACGCCTCCATTTGCGGAAAATCACGTTACGATCAGATAAATAGATTTACAAAACGACACATAATACAGATGACAGTTGCTTATCCCCGCAAATTCAACAATTCGATGAGTGCGCGTGACATCATGAGGAACGTGGTGCGCGATCGCGAAATCCACCTGATCACCCTCAACCGCTATCGATTCAACGAGCAACATAGCTGCATAGACCTCACCGATGTCATTGAAAAATTGGATGGTAAGCCGGTGGAATTGGTGCGTGACTTGTCTCATCATGTGTGTGACGAAGCGCGTCATGCTGTGTGGCTAACAGATCTGCTGGTGGAGTTGGGCGCAGACATTGGCACACCGCCTGGAGTATCATATATTGGCGAATTTGAGCGACTCCTAGACCAAGAGAAATATCAGCAAGAACATCAAAGGGAAGAGGCTATTATTGCAGCTTTGGCAGCCATTAATGTCACCGAAAAGCGGGGTTGTGAGTATTTCTCGGGTCACATTCAGGCGTTGAAAGAAGCACCGCAAACTGAGGAAAACATTAAAATCAGGGAAACCATCGAGCGGATTTTCCCCGAAGAAGCCGGTCATGTGCGCTGGGGGAACCGTTGGTTGGCTCAAATCGCCAAGAAAAGCCCAGAACATCGGCAGAAGGTAGAACAGGCAAAGCGCAAGTATATTGCAATTGAACAGGCGGCTTTTGAGTCGGGCATGGATATTATGGCAGGTGCCGAACTGCGGCGGATGAATCATCTGCTGGAAATTGCTAACACCATGCCAGTTTGGGAGCGTCCACAGTACTTAATGGAACGCTTACCGCAAACATTGATAGCCCCAGAGCTACAGATGACGCGAATTACAGCAGCACAGAGAGCTTGGCAGCGTGATCCACAGGCGTTTATGGAGAAGTTTGTGCCGATGTTCTTAAACGGATTCAATCGCACGCAGAACCCGAAGAAGAAGGTAGAAGCGTCATAACCTCCTGAATTGAGAATTTCTACAGGGGCATGGCAATGCCATGCCCCTACGCAAAATTGGAGGTTAATCAATTTACAAGCCTAAATAAGAGCCAAAAAGTGCGATCGCCTTAATTTTTTCTCAGATTAAGGCAAACTCCCATCTACCAAGAAGTTCACTCACGGGGGATACTGGGTTTTGAGCAAATCCCAATCGGAGGAAACCACTGACGCTTATGACTACCCAAGAGCCAAACCCCGAAACGCTTTCCACCGAAACCTTATCAACCGAAGAAATCGTTGCCACTGAGTTAGTGCAGGATAGTGCTACCGTCAATCATGTGGAAATCATTGAAACCGTGATTTCCAGCCTCGATCAAGAAAACACGGCGATGGTGAGCCAAAATGAAGAGGGCTACATGTGGAAATTTAGATACGGTAGCGTTGAAGTATTTGTGCAATTGACGGGTTCCAGCGATGATGACACCTTCACGGTTTGGTCTTCCGTGCTTCCGCTTCCCGCGAACAAGGAGCCACAGTTGATGCGTAAGCTGCTAGAAATGAACTGGTCTGATACGTTTGAAGCCCATTTTGCAATTGTCAATAGCCAAGTGGTCGTGTTATCTTCCCGAACGGTTGCCGAGTTATCGGCTGGGGAAATTTCTCGCGCCATTACGGTTGTAGCCACCATTGCCGATGACAACGATGACGCCTTACAGGCTGAGTTTGGTGCCGCCTCATAAATTCCAGAGGCAAAAGATGTTTTACTTATTGAATTTTTAACCCTTTTTGCCGAGAAATCCCCACTGTCCGCGTAGGGCAGTGCGGGGAGAACAGAATCAGATTGGATGCCTCCAGACGACTCAATGTCAAATCCTCAACCATCTTGGCGTTTGATTCCCTTATTGCAGGCGTCGGGACAAGTTCAGATGGCAATTGACCGTTGGCTGTTGGAGCAGCACCAAGCGGGAAAGCAGCCGCCCGTGTTGCGGTTTTACACTTGGGCTTCACCCACGATTTCATTAGGCTATCATCAACGTCGATGGCCTGCATCCTGGCAGCAACTAACTTGGGCAGGACAACCAGTTCCTTTGGTGCGTCGTCCCACCGGGGGACGAGCGGTGTTGCATCAAGGGGATTTAACTTACATGGTGGTTACGTCTGGATTGACCGGGAAACGCCAGGACATCTATCAAGCGATTTGTGAGTTTTTGATTCAAGGTTGGCGATCGCTAGGTATAGAACTCCACTATGGTGCAGCCGGACGAGACTATATTCACAATCCCAACTGTTTTGGCACAGCTACAGGTGCCGATTTACTTTCATCTGAAGGTTATAAGCTGATTGGTAGTGCCCAATTGCAACGGGGAAAAGCTATCTTACAGCATGGCTCGATGGTTTTGTCAAGAAACTCCGAGTTATTTACCCAAGTTTTTGCTGAACCCGTACCCCCGCCCGTCCAACTCCCCATGCAGATGGAGGGAAACAACGTAATTCCCACTGTCATAGAAGCGTTAACGGAGTCTGCCTGTCGGTGTTTTGGCATTGAGTTGGTGACGCAGCCTTTATCGGAGATAGAGTGGCAAGAGATTCTGACAGTGCCTCCTTTAGCTGTATAACGCTAATTCCTGGAATGCACCCGTGGAGATTTGGCATCCGCTAAAAGTCTTAATACCCGGAAAGACTCAAGCTAAATCCAGGCAATATATTTTCACCCGATAATGCTGTAGGCAAATTTCGTACTTCTACGTCTTGTCTTGGGCGATAAACTTCCACTTGCTGCTGTTGGGGATTAATCAAAATATTAGGACTTACGCAGCTACACCATCTATAGCATTTATGGTGCGTTACGCTGCGCTAACACACCCTACAAATGGAGGCTACAAATAGAGGCTTTCAGTAAGTCGTAATCTTAGACTCCCACTCTCCCATTCCCCCACTCCCCCTCTCATCTCTTGGAAAGGCTAATTATTGATGGCTTGTGCGATCGCTGGGAGTTGTAATCCTGGAGGATAGCTATGTTCCGCTTTAATCCGTTTGATATCTGCCTCGGCAATCAGCATATTCAGCTTTTTGCCAACAGCGCGAACAATATCACCCCGATCAATCACACCCGAAACGGCACCAGCGGGAGAGAGAACCGTCAAGTGATTACGCGGTTCGGTTTCCAAGCGCTGAATCACTTCAGCTAACGGAGTCTTCTCCTCCACAGTGGCAATTTCGGATAAGGGATGCACAATCCTTTCGAGAGTCTGGATTTCCCATTGGCTGCGCTCAATAATCTGTAAATCCTCAATCGCCACCAAGCCACGATAACGTCCATTAGCCGCCCCGTAGTAAGGCATCATCGCCTGAATGTCTGCCAGGATATAATCTTCGGCAAAGGAACGCAGGGTTTGATTGGCATCCACCACACGAAATTCGTGGGTCATTGTTTCTGATGCCGTAATCTGAAGTAAGGCTTCTTGTAGAGTCGTTAATCGCTGGTAGGCGCTGGCATTGCGAAACACAAACCCACCAATCAACACCAGCCACAGCGCCAATAGCTGACCCTCCTTGAGTATCCAGTACAGCCCGATCGCGATCGCCAATCCCCCCAAAAATTTACCCGTTTGAGCCGCCCATCGCACCCCCTGAAAGCGACTTCCCGTCAGCTTCCAAATCGCGGCTTTCAACACTTGTCCCCCATCCAGGGGCAGTCCCGGAATTAAATTAAATATCGCTAAAATCAAATTAATATGCGCCAGATCCAGGGCTAAAACCTGTCCTATGCTATTACTCGCCACGACCTGAGCCACCCCATAAAGCAGTCCAGACAGCAGTAAGCTCACACCGGGGCCAGCGATCGCCACTTGAAAGGCTTGCCCAGGCGTTTTGGATTCCCGATCAATCGAGGCTACCCCACCAAAGATAAACAGGGTAATCGAGTTAACTTTGATGCCCTGCGATCGCGCCACTAAACTATGACCCAGTTCATGCAACACAACCGAGGCAAACAACAGTAGCGCCATCGCCAACCCAGCACTCCAAGCCCAAACCAACTCAAAGCGGCGAGAAAAATCCAAGGCGTTCAGTAGGGTGACTAACCCTAACACCAAAAACCACGATGGATCTAAAAACAGCGGGATTCCGAATAAAGAGCCAATTCGCCAGTTTGCCTGCATCAGCTTTTCCCCTCCCTTCGACGTTTGAACCCGATTTTAGAGGTGAGCGATTCACCTGCGCTTACGAACCCGTTGTGGAGCAAAGAAACATATTGAAAATTTCTCCCATCCTCCCCAATCGTTATCGTGCCTCTAATTACCAGGATACGACCAAAATTAAAACGCCCAGGTTGAGCAGCAAGCTGCCCAAGTGTTGGGCGTCTGTTCGAGACTATTTTATTTTCCTCAACGGGAAGTGTTGTTTAAAACAGGCCGGTGTTGGTCAACCCTAAAATGGAACCCACTCCCAAGATATGACCGAAGCTGATACCCGCGAGTAATTCCGGGAGACCAAAATTTTTACCCAAAACAGGCTCTAGTAAGGGTAGGGAAGGCCCCTTGCCCTTGTTCTGAATACCAACACGGGCAATGATCAGGCCAAGGATGATGCAAATACCCATCACCAAAAACTGATTACCGGTCGCGGCAGGTGTGGCGGGAACGGTTTCCTGTACTGCTGCAAGTATTATTGAATGAATCAAGATGTCCTCTCCTTTCGTGATCAACCTAAACTAAACATAAGTCCAATACCAGAAGGCTACCGAGTAACAGCCGTTCTCCCGTCTCCCTTGGGAATGATTACGGTTCACGCCAAGGATGTTTTAGACAACTTCATCAACAATAGTAGGCTTCTAGAGAACACCGGCGTTGCTCAGTCCCAAGATCACACCAACCCCCAGAATGTGACCAAAGCTGGCGGTTGCCAAAAGTTCAGGAATACCAAATTTGTTCAAAATAGCAGGCTTGGAACCCGGTAAATCTGGGCCTACGCCTTTTTTCTGAATCGCGAAGCGACCAATGGCGAAGGCAAACAGGTTGCACAAAATCATGACTAGCCCTACGCTAGGACTCCATTGGGGTGTCGATGGCACAGTAGCTTGGAGGGTCAATAAAAGTGAGTTAATAAACATTGATTTCCTTGCTTGATAAGTTCGATACAAACAAAAAAATCATAAAAAGCTTTAGTTACAATTTCACAACTTGTTTTAAGAATTAACACTTTCACCCTCATTTTTGATATAAAACTCAACAAAATTCAAGAATTAGCAAAGATTAATGAAGGATGTCCATGCGGGTCAAAATTTGTGGTATTACCAAACCAGAGCAAGGTCAAGCGATCGCCCAACTGGGAGCAACAGCCCTCGGCTTTATCTGCGTACAAGCTTCCCCACGTTATGTGACGCCCAGTCAAATCCGGGCAGTCGTGGATTCCTTAAAGTCATCCATAGACTGTATTGGTGTATTTGCTAATGCGGATTGGGAGGAAATCTGTCAAATTGTTGCCGACGCCGGTTTGACGGCTGTGCAACTGCATGGCAATGAATCCCCGGGATTTTGCGAAAAGTTACGCTATGCTCTGCCTGAGATAGAAATTATCAAAGCCCTGAGGGTGAAGACTCCAGAATGTTTAGACACAGCGGTGACTTATACCCATTGTGTAGATACACTGCTGCTGGATGCTTATCATCCTCAATTGCTGGGCGGTACGGGGAAAACCTTAGATTGGGCGATTCTGCGAGAATTTCAGCCTAGCATTCCCTGGTTACTCGCGGGTGGTTTGACGCCAGATAACATCTTAGATGCTTTAAAGCAGTTGCAACCCAGTGGGATTGACTTATCCAGTGGCGTGGAGCGATCGCCTGGAGATAAAGATTTAGCTCAAGTTGCCTTGCTATTCCAGCGATTGGGAAGCCTTCATTAGCAATAAACAAGCAACAGTACCTCCCTTACCTATATTCTGAGAGGTACTGTTGCCTTATGGGGCAAGTAGATGTTTACTTGTTTTCAAGGTGGGTAACTACTACACCCGCATCCATAAAGAGTAGTGAACCTTTAAAGTTTTAGGAAACAACTACTATTTGGTTCGTAGCGCTAGCCCCATACCTGAAGCCTAATGAGATTACCGTCGATAGTCAGAACCGGAACGGACTCCTAAATCAGGGTTATTGATAGGATGAGTATGAACGGTTTCTCTATGATTCTTCCGCGCCAAACCGCCTAATCCCGCTAAACCCAACAGACCTAACCAACCCCAGTTAAAGTCGTCGTTAGTATTGGTACTATCCACATCACCAGTTCGCTGACTGGAAGTCGTATCCGGAGCTGTATCTTGTGTTTGAGCTTGTGCGGGAACAGCCAAAGGTACAACAGCTAAACTTGCGGCGAGCGCACCAGCACTAATCAATTTGGAAACACTAGAAATATTCATGATGACATTCTCCTCTATTCAACCAACTGGACTACCGAAAATCAGAGCGAGAACGAGCCACTACATCCGGGTCTTGGGTGGTGTAATGAACACTTTCTTGACGCTTTTTAGGAAGTAAACCCGCTAATCCGGCCAAACCGAGTAGACCTAACCAGCCCCAATCAAAATCATTGTTAGTATCAGTGCTGTTTACATCTCCAGTAGTTCCCTGGTTGTAGGTGTTAGTGTTAGGAGCTGTATCTTGGGTTTGGGCTTGTACAGGAGCCGTTAAAGGCACAATGGCTAAACTTGCAGCGATCGCACCAGCACTAACAACTTTCGATAGATTAGAAAGCTTCATGTGTTAATCTCCTTTTGTTTTAAGCTGTTTCTAATGCTCACTAGCTTAAGCTTTGCCAAGATTAGTTCAATCAATCTTTAGCTATAAACCCTAAACCCCTGTTGCTGGCACTGAGGAGATAGAAAAACTAATCAACTCGTCTGTCTAAATGAAGAGAGTCAAAAATCCTACTTTTAGACAAATGACCATTCCTGAAGCGATCCCCCCTGTTTTACAGAGTCCTCACCTGCAAGCAGCGTGTTAAACAACAATAAATAAAGTTGATAGGATTACCGAAAATATTGAGGAGATACTAATGGCTGTAATCGAAGGAACGTGGCAACACGACTATATTGTCAGCAATGGCGTGAGGCTGCATTATGTCACCCAAGGTGAAGGGCCGCTGATGCTCATGTTGCATGGATTTCCAGAGTTTTGGTACTCGTGGCGTCACCAAATCCCAGAATTTGCGAAAGATTATAAGGTGGTTGCGGTCGATCTGCGCGGTTACAACGATAGCGACAAGCCACCAGAGCAATCGGCTTATGTAATGAGTGAGCTGATGAAAGATGTTGAGGGTGTAATTAAAGGATTGGGATATGAGCGCTGCGTGTTAGTGGCTCATGACTGGGGTGGTGTGATCGCCTGGAACTTTGCCTATGCTCATCCAGACATGGTAGAGCGGCTGATTGTGCTGAACATTCCTCATCCCGCCAAATTTGTGGAAGGCTTGCGGAATCCTCAGCAGTTGATGCGGAGTTGGTATGTCTTCTTCTTCCAAATCCCAATCCTACCAGAACTATGGTTACAAGCCTTCGACTACGAAGCGTTAGGCAATGCGCTCGTGAATATGGCGATTGATAAAAGCACCTTCACCCCAGCAGATATAGAAGCCTATAAAAATGCGGCGGCGAAGCGCGGTGCACTGACGGCGATGGTTAACTATTACCGCAATATTTTTACGAGTGCGCGACCCCAGGATTGGAGTTTACTCGATGTGCCAACGTTAATGATTTGGGGTGAGGAGGACACGGCCTTGGGTAAGGAGTTGACTTACGGGACACAAGAATTCGTTAGAGATTTTCAAATCCGCTATATTCCCAACTGTAGCCACTGGGTGCAGCAGGAAAAGCCGGAGTTAGTCAATCAGTATATGCGCGAGTTCTTGGGGAGATAGATTTTGTGTTTTTCTCATCTTCAATCAGCTTTTGTACAGAAATAGACCCAAGTTTTGTCAGAGTCCTCTGTGTTCAATTTGTGCGGATATAGCGAGAACTTCACCGAATATAGAAAGACATAAAAGCTCCTTCGAGTTTCCCCTCAGCTTGCTGCTGGGGGTTTTTTATCGATATGGCTGGTGCTGGCGTCTAGCGTCCTAGAGCTTTTCCAGAGCCGCGAAAGTTTAGGTTCATGCGCTTCGCCATGCTTGTCCACGGTTTAAGCATTGACTATTAAGAATATTTGTGGTAACAGCTTCTTCCTAAGAAAGCAAAACTCTGGTTGCTAGGAACAATCATTAGCCGGTTTGGAGGTACTCTAAAAAATAGAGTCTGACTGGTAGATTTGGCAAAGCTTACACTTGATACTGCCCGGTGCCAACATCGACCGAGGTAGTCCTTCCAGACCTGAGTACACATAACCGTTCTAATCTAGGAAACACTGCCGTGGATGCCGGTAACCAGCAAAGGATTTTAGGTTATTTCATTGAAGAAGCAAAAGAACACCTCGACACCCTGGAAAAAGGGCTATTAGATCTACGCACGGTGGTGCAAGATCCGGAGCGGGTGAATGAAATGTTTCGTGCCGCCCATTCACTCAAAGGAGGGGCGGCAATGCTAGGCTTTGCCAGTATTCAAAAAACAGCCCACCGTTTCGAGGATTCGTTTAAAATTCTCAAAGAGAATTCCATCCCGGTTGACCAAAAGCTAGAGACTTTATTTTTACAGGGATACGACACACTCAAAGACTTAATCGAACAGCTACAAGGACCTTTTGGCTTGCGGGAAGAGGATGCTGAGAAAAAGATGCAAGCGGCAGAACCCGATTTTGCCAAATTACAGGATTACCTCAACAGCTTATCGCAGGGTGGTGGAGCGTCGCCTCCAGAAGCTAAAAAGTCAGGGTCGCTTCCTCCGAATTTTGTGCCTCAGGTAACAGAAATTTTGAGGCAGATGTTGCAGCTATTTAAACAACAGGACACACCCGCCAGTCGCCAACAACTTCAGGCGATGTGCAAGCGGTTATTACAGCTAGGGGCGGGGATTAAACCTTGGCAATCGCTGATCCAAATCTCCTATAAAGCCATGGCGAATCCCAAGAATTCCTATCCAGCGCTAGCCCCCATAGTGATCAAGGAACTCAAGCAAGCTAGCGATAAATTACAACAAGGAAAAGCCAATGAATTAACACCAACTCCCCAATTACAAAAACTCGCCATGGTAGCTGCGGCTACTTCTTCTGCACCAACGCCTACTCCCGGTAAGGAGAAGGAGAAACCACCGGCTGCAACAAAAGCGACGACTACCACCCCCAAACAGACAACTACCACCCCCAAACAAATTACCTTACCACTGGAACCCAAAGCTGCTGCCAAGCTGCTTGTTAAAGCGTTTGACAAGCCGCAACTGGTGCAATTGGTTAAGTTACTTGCTCAAGCGACTCGCGGCTGATCATAAAGGCTGGGGCAGAAGAGGTAAGTTAGAAAGTTGGCGAGTGAGCAAATTAGAAGACTTGGAGAGAACCTTCAACCTTCTAGCCTTCCAACCTTCAACCCAGTCTCCTCATTGTCCGAAATAGCGTCCTGCCATCCCTAAGGCATCCGCGATATCGACATCGCCATCGCCATCCGCATCTAAGAACGTATTCAAAACGGGATTTGACCCTTGGGATTGTGCAGTACTGCTACCCGTTTGCAGGAACTTTAACACGATGGGAACCAAGATGGGTAACATGGCTTGAACCGTACCCGAACTTAGCCCCGTCCGGCGTTCGACTTCCTGAACGATCTGCTGGATTTGAGGCGCACCAAATAGCAATTGGACGGCTTGATTGCTAGGCTGAGTACCGCCGAATTGGTTAACAAATGATTGAGTCTGCTGCTCACCCTCATTGGCTCGCTTTTGTTGCAGAGCAGAACGAGCATAGCTTCCCACAACGGATAATACAGATTGAATCGTTGAGGGGTCAGTATTAGCATTATTGCTTAACTGCTGAACGGTACTGAGAATCTCCCCTAGCTGACCAGGACTCGCTTGTTGAGAGGGATTGTCGATCGCGCCGAGGATTTGGTCGAACAAGCTCATGATATTTCCTTTGTTTTCGCCAACTGCCAACTACAGAGTATAGCTAATCCTCGGCTTTAAAGAGCTTGAACTCAAATTCATCTGCGTCAATTCCCAGCCTCAGTAAAGAGGGTCGCTCTGACGGCTGCGTTTTAGAATATGAACAAACAGCCGAACTGATTCATGCCTCTGTCGCGCTTATTGACGCTCATTATTGGTATTAGCCTAATTCTGGTGCTAATACTATGGCTGATTTATTCTCTTAGCAGCCTATATACCCAAATTTCGTGGACATCCCCTCTGCTAGCCAATTTACTGCTATTTGTGGTGATTGTCCTGCTAGGGCTGTTAATCTTTGCCTTTATCTATTATTTGGGGCTGTTTGGGCGCTCCAAACAGAAATCACGCCAACGCCGCAGAACACCAAGAGTCCCAGAAGAGAAGACTGAGGCGGCAGAAGAAACCCTGAAGGCAGTGCAAAAACAGGTAACACAGATTCAGGATGAGGTGGTGCGGCAAGAGTTAATTGCGCGATCGCGGGAAATTGCATCCATCCTATCCCGTGGAGAAATCCAAGTGGTGGTATTTGGGACAGGTTCGGCGGGTAAAACCTCACTGGTGAATGCCTTGATGGGGCGGATGGTGGGGAAAGTGGGTGCACCCATGGGGACGACGGGGGAGGGAGAGACGTATAGTCTGAAGTTGAAGGGATTAGAACGTCAGATTTTGATTACTGATACACCCGGAATTTTAGAAGCGGGTGTCGTCGGTACCCAACGAGAGCAATTAGCACGAGAACTGGCAACCGAAGCCAATTTATTGCTGTTTGTGGTCGATAATGACTTGCGGCAGTCGGAATATGAACCCCTGCGCCGCTTGGCAGAGATTGGCAAGCGCAGTATCCTAGTCTTCAACAAAACAGACCTGTATTCTGAAGACGATAAAGAAACGATTCTGGCGCGGTTGCGGCAGCGAGTCAAGGGGTTTATTGCTGTGATGGATGTGGTGGCAATTGCCGCTAATCCCCAAGCGGTTCGTCTAGAAAATGGCGAAATCTTTCAACCCGAACCCGATGTGATGCCGTTAATCCGACGCCTTGCGGCGGTGCTGCGCTCAGAAGGAGAAGACTTAGTCGCTGACAATATTCTGCTGCAATCTCAGCGCTTAGGGGAAGAAGCTCGACGCCTGATCGACAACCAGCGCAGACGACAAGCGGAGAAGGTGGTGGAACGCTTCCAATGGATTAGCGCGGGGGTAATTGCTGTAACCCCCTTACCAGGATTGGATTTATTAGCCGCCGCTGCGGTGAATGCCCAAATGGTTGTGGAAATTGGCAAAATTTACGGTTGTGAACTGAATATGGAGCGAGGCAAAGAACTGGCGCTATCTTTGGGAAAAACCATGGTGAGTTTGGGGATTGTCCGAGGTGCGATTGAGCTGCTTTCGACGGCGTTGCGATTGAATGTGGCAACGATAGTGATTGGAAAGGCAATTCAGGGAGTTACCGCCGCTTATCTGACGCGAATTGCAGGGAAGAGTTTTATTGAATACTTCCGCAACGATCAAGATTGGGGAGATGGGGGGATTACTGAAGTGGTGCAGCGACAATTTCAGCTCAACCGTAAGGATGAGTTTATCAAGGCATTTGTGCAAGAAGCGATCGCACGAGTTATCAAACCGTTAGAAAGCCAATCGACGGAACAAGAAGAACCCAATAAACCCAGTGATTGGTAAAAATTTCTGTTTCTTTAACTCACTTGCCGCGTCACATCACAGCGTACATTACATCTGAGCGTAGGACGTATTTTCTACCCTGGATCACGCGAGCACCCTCATGCCGTAGCTCATGGCGGAAACACAGAGCCATACCTGTCTCAGGCACTACAGATACATCAGGTATCACATTCGGATCGAGTAATTCAAAGTAGTTGTGGTTCAGATAGAAGCGAGTGTCGCCCCCTTCAAAGCCATCATTGAGGTAAATCATAAACGTTAATCGGCTATGGTCACCATTTCTCCGCATATAAGAACCATCCCCATGGGGTGCAAAGCGCTGACCGGGGTCGTAGCGGTAAAATCGTAAACGTTCATTCAGTCCGATTGCCGTCCAGTTATCGATTCGGGTGGGAACATACTCCGCGATACGACACCATAAGTCTGCTGCACGTTGTTCGTCATCCAGGATTACGCGATCGTTATTGCGAACATTAGGAGCCATCATATATTCATCCTTGCCAACGGTAAGACCCGCAGGGGTGTAGCCAATGTTCTCGGTTAAGGTGATATACTCAGCGCACTCTTCTGGAGATAGAAGGTTTGATACGGTAAAAATGCGATCGGGAACAAAAACGTTTTTGAGCATGGGGTTGTCTGAGCCAATTTTCTATCAGTAGGAAAAACTTTCGCAGGAAAAAATTGGTGCAACGGTAGTTTCAGCCTAACTGCTCAGATGTTTTTGTCAAGGATTTTGTACTTTGAAGTGATGTCCTGTCCCCTGGATAAAGCCCAAACGTTTTGTCTCACCAAACTGTTTCAATCTCAATAGCATTGACTCGTTTGATAGTTAGTCCTCCCCGCTTAAAACACAGCTTATATTTCTTTCTACTATCTTGTTGATAGAAGCTGACACATCAGGACTTACGCAGCTACACCATCTATAGCGCTTAGAGTGCGTTACGCTGCGCTAACACACCCTACAAATAGAGGCTTTGCGTAAGTCCTAACATGAAATTAAGGCAGCAATGCCAACACTGCAACAGGGGAGCCAGTACCACCCAAGAGACGCAGAATACCAATCACTAATATTGTACCGATCGCAGGTAATTGGTCTAGATTCGTCAAATTTTCTAGCACGATGCGAGGCTGTTCTAAAACTAAATAATTGGTAGCCAAAGTTGTATCCTGACCGGAATCCACACCATGGGTATCAATCCCTACTCCAGCAATCTGGCGCTGTGAAACTAAAAACTGAGTTGCCTCACTGCCAAAACCTGGGAAATGCATCCCTCCAGAAGCATCTTCATTGAAAAATGCTGCCTTATCAGACCACTTTGACTGCCATCCCGTGAACAGCAACACCACACTTTTTGGCGGAATCTGACCGTATTGTTGCTCCCATGTCAGAACATCAGATATTGTAAGCACATAATCAGGATTCGTTGCTGCCTGCTGGCGAATATCAATAACTACTGCTTGGGTTATCAATGACTCGGCTGGGTATTGGTCAATGCTCATGCCTTGGGGATAGAAACTATTAGGCGCATTCATGTGCGTACCGCTATGTTCCCCAAGTGAGAAACGCCGCAGATTATAACCCTGTTGATCCAACTCAGCGACGGTTTCAAATTCTACAGGTGGGTCACCAGGCCAAAGAGGAATGGTGGGGTCAATAATGTGAGAAAGATGAACGATTTGCCTGATGGTAATGGTTAAGGGTAAAGGAGTATTAGTCGGTAGGTTATTGGGTGATTGACTGTCCATAAAGTTCCCTTGATTGGGGAGAAAAGGAATTAGAATAAATGATAAAATTCTTACGAATTTTTATAATCGGATTGTTGCTCATCGGCTTAATCGCATCAACAGGTTACGCTTTGGAGCAAAATCAGAATCGGCTGAAAATTGAAGACATTACGCTTCAAGTGTTTGACCGTTCGACTAATAAACTATCTCCCCTCTCTCCACTTCCCAACCCCTACGGTATGGATATGGATATTCTCGTCACTGTTAAGGTTAGGGGAAATCAAACTCCACCGCCAAACCAATTAGTCCCACCGCAGAAAATAAGACTTGTTGTTGATGGTAAGGGGTATACAACACCAGCAACAGGAAAAGTTTCCCCTTGGAAGGAAACTCAAACGCGACCGGTTTTTATCGCTCCCGAAAAGGAAATCAGTTACGTCCCCTTTTTAATTGAATACAAATGTTATCCAAATGTGGCTTTTACCGCCAGCCTTTCAACCTCTAGCCAGTGGAAAAACTTTTCATTACCCTGTGCAGAGTGAGCCGAATTGAAGTGATTTATTCAATGAGAAAATGAATGATTAAATCAAGATTTTAAGCTAATCAGCATTCAAGCGGCGGTTTTGCACATCGAGAAACTTGAGTTGACGGTAAAGCATCGAAATGAGCGGCAAATCAGTACCGGCTGCTGTGGCAACCCGTAAGGGATTACCAACAATTGCCTCTACTTCTAAGGGACGCCTTTCGTCGTAGTCAATTTTCATGCTGGTACGATACGGCGTCATCTTTTCCGTATAATCGAGCATTGTTTGAATAAAGCGATCGCTAATTTTACGATTCGTAGCCGCCGCACCCGCAACCACTTCTCCCATGAGCTGTTCAACGAGCGATCGGGTATACTGATCGGCCATCAGCTCATTTGTTGTGGCATCGAGTACCACAGAAAGCCCATTGTAGGGAATATTCCACACCAATTTTTGCCAACGAGCCAACAGCAAGTCTTCCGCCAACGTGATGGGGATACCTGCACGTTCAAAATCATCGGCAACCTGACGCATCCGCTGTGTTAAGCCACCGGGTTGATAGTCTGGAAGATATTCGCCCAGGGTAATTTGTTTGTAATCCAGGTGGTGGATATATCCTGGCCCCACCTTATTGGAACAGAGAAAACACAAGCCCCCCATAACCCGTTGTGAGCCGACAAGTTGGGCGACTTCCTGTTCTATCCCCATGCCATTTTGCAGCACTAAAACAACACCGTCGTCTTTGACTACAGGGGGCAGCATGTCAGGTAGTAGATGATTTTGTGTGGTCTTGAGTGCCACAATCGCCACATCACAAGCTGGCATTTTGGCGGCATCGCCATAAGCATTAACGTAGGGGAGAGTGAAGTACCCATCGGGTGACTCAATTACTAAACCCTGCTCTCTAACGTGTTGGTAATCGTGATGCAGCAGGAAGTGTACCTCTAGACCTACTCGTTGCAAGCAAGCACCGTAGTACCCACCTAACGCACCCGTCCCCAGGATGGCATAACGGCGATCGCCTTTTCGAGTCGTAGAAACCATACACAATTAATTCACTTGATCGCAGTTGCTCCTAGTGGTAAAAGAGTTGGGGGATGAAAGGCAAGCAGATGAAGCGAGTTTTGAGACACCAGTTCCACGGTTGGCGCTAGTTCACCCACGGGAGCTGGAATCATTTCGCCTCGAAAATCTAATAGCTGAACCAAAATAAGATAGGCGATCGCTAGCAGTACAGAAATCGCACCTGTAAGAATGGCTACAATTTTTGAGCGCTCCATCAGTTCCCTCTAAACACAAGTTTTATGGTATGCCTTTATCAACCAATGTGCCATAGCTCAGTGCATCTACAACATGACTTTGGACTTCTCCGGTCAAAATCTGCGAGGTCGATCTTTCAAAGGACGGAAAGACCTTGCCGGTGCCAACTTTAGTTACGCTGATATCCGAGGAGCCGATTTTACCAACACCCTTCTTGTGGAGGCTAACTTTAGTCAGGCACAAGCGGGGCGGGAACCGGGTTGGGCCCTTATTTTTCTCGGCGTTTCCTTATTGCTATCGGCTCTATCAGGATGGGCTTCCGCCTGGGCGGGGGTCATTACAGGAGGTGCGTTAACTCATCAAGACCCCATTCAACTCCTGGCAGGTGTCGTTGTCTTAACGACGTTAGCAGTTTGCATGACAGTAACGCTCCGCCAAGGTTTAGTGAACGCAGGCTCAATACTATTAGTCGTGGGGGTTACGGCAGCCGCCGCTTTAGGAACCCTGGGGGGGGGAACTGTGATTGTCTCCGCCTTGGCTACCGCCGTTGGGGCTGTTGCGATCGCCATGGTGGCATCAGCGGCTGGGGCGGGTGCCGGGGCGGGTTCGGCTGTGGTTGTAGCAGGAGCAGCTGCCACGGCGGCGGGTATGAGTGTGGCCATCACGTCTTCTGAAACAACCGCAGTGACGGGAAGTGTAGCGGCGGCTGTGGGTGTGGCTATAGCAATGGCTGCGGCAGGATTGTCGGCTTCTGTGAGCTGGAAAGCCTTTGCGGGAGACCCCAAATATACATTCCTTCGCCAACTCACGATTACCTTTGCCGCGATTGGTGGTACCTGTTTTCGAGGAGCCAATTTAACGGATGCCGATTTCACTCAAGCCACCCTCGAAAGCACCAGTTTTAGACGAGCAACTCTGACTCGTACCTGTTGGTTCCAGGCCCAAAAGCTATCTCTGGCTTGTGTGGGAGGGACTTACCTAGAGAACGAACAAGTGCGGCAATTAGTTGTTACAGGAGAAGGACAGAATCAAAACTTCGACCATTGCTTCCTACGAGGCATCAATTTGCGGGGAGCCAACTTAGTAGAAGCTAGCTTTGTGGGTGCCGATCTCACTGAAGCCAATTTACAGTCAGCCAATTTATCCAAAGCCAAGCTTATGCAAGCGCACTTAGATGGAGCCGATCTAACCGGAGCTCGTCTTGTAGCAGCCTGTATTGAAGACTGGGGGATTACGAATGAGACGAAGTTTGATAAAGTCCAGTATGAATATGTGTTTAGGCGACTCGGACAAAAAAGACGACCTAAACCCGAAACTCCCCCACCCTTTTGATACCAAATCTGTTTCCATAAACCTCTGAGTGCCAAGAAGGGGGAGGGGGAGAGTGAGGGATTGGGGCTGGAGATCATCCGAGGCGGGGAGAGCGGGGGATTGGGGATTAGAAACTGACTTACGTTGTAATTTTAGATTTTAGTTCGGGGTGATGTGAAGAATAATCAAAAACCCTGCTCTCTGGCTTCTATATCCCAGTCATTTTTCGGCATTCCCAATCTGCCTTAAGGTTGATGCAATTCCCGAATTGTATTATAAATCTTGAACATAAAATGGTAAATAATATTCTTCGTATAGCTGTAACCCCCTCAAGGATAGAGTTTGGGATTTTTCTTTGCAGAGTGTAACCTGTCTTTAAGGACTGCGAAGTAGCTGTTATTATTTGTATGGAAACTGTATAATTTCGGTTTGCCAGTTGAGTTGATGGGAAACAGAAATATGACGCTCAGAACACTCATTTCTCAGACGTAATGGGAAGTAACCAAGGGTTTTTCAGTCGCCCTTCGCCCTTGATGCCTTGTTCGGATTAAACGAAACCTGTGGACCGACGCTGTAAGCCAAAGCTGCGTCTTTTGAGCTATTCCTCAGACCGTAAAGGACAGACCCCATCCCCTAATAAGTAAGGAGTAAAATGAACCTGTTCCCGCCGAGACTAAGGTTTTTGATCTGGCAACTGGTATCCTACATAACTATGCTCCCACCATCCTGGGTCAAATTTGAGATGGGTATGCATCACTAAGAGGTCCTATGCAAAAGTCACGTCTGATTTTCTCCCGCTACAATCCTTCACGGCACATGCAACGGAGAAAACAACTGGCACTTGCTTCTGGTGCTGGACTCTGTGCGCTGCTGATTGGAGTAAGCCTCTTAGGCACGAAGTATAACAAGCACATACACCAATGGACAATCGGGTTACCGTTCCAGGAACAAAGCCCTTTACTGCGGGGAAAACCGATCAATACTCCAGTCCTGCAACTCGTATCGCTATCCCCACAAAAGCGTGCAGCACAACTGGAAGCCTTAGCGAAACGGGAGGCGGAACCCACCTTCTCTGTGGGCACACCATCCCTTGACCACCTTCGTGCGCGTTATCTGTTAGCAGCGGATTTAATTGAGCAAAAACAAGGGGAAAAAGCACTTCGTTGGTTGGAAGGATTAGAGTGGGACTATCCTGTATTGGCAGGGCATATTGCCCTCAAACGCGCACAAGCTTACGAACTCACGGGCAATAAAGCCAAAGCTCGGTCAGCTTGGGAAGATATACTCAAACGCTATCCGGATCAGCCAGTCGCCGCTGAAGCCCTGTATGCCCTCTCCTCAGGGAATCCCAAATATTGGGAAAAATCGAGCGAGGCGTATTATAGGAATCCCCTGATGGAAATTTCACGACACTGGTATTCCTTCTCGCCCGACGACCCCCAATATTGGGCGCGAGCAATGGAGAAATTTCCGTCTCACCCGCGCATTCTGGAAATCGCCAGACAACGGCTTCAGCAAAATCCCAATCAGCCCCAACTGATGGTATTGGTTGCTAGATATGCCTTTGACTCACCAGAAATTACCCCAGTATTAGATCGACTCGTTACTCAATACGGTCGCTCCCCAAGAAAGAGAGACCGTGACAAAATTAAGCCAGATGATTGGGAAGCGATCGCACTCGGCTACTGGAATGACCGGAAATATACTCAAGCCAGTACCGCTTA
The DNA here is from genome assembly GCA_039962225.1 of Microcoleus sp. AS-A8. NCBI lineage: Bacteria > Bacillati > Cyanobacteriota > Cyanophyceae > Oscillatoriales > Microcoleaceae > Microcoleus > Microcoleus sp. AS-A8. The sequence continues at coordinate 187,195 of JAMPKV010000003.1, read as the reverse complement.
CGCCCAAGCCGAATACACCCCCCGCAACGCCTACCTATCGGCTCTAGCACTTCAGTATGCCCACAAGGGGCAATCCGCTAAACGTGCCTACAAAAAACTGGTGCGTGACTTTCCCAAAGCTGAAGAAGCAGCGAGTGCCGTCATTCAGTTAGCCAAACTTGAACGCACTGAAGAGACAATCCCTAAACTTGACCAAGTCATTCAGCAATTCCCAGAGCGAGCCGGTGAGGCTTTGCTCGCACGCGCTGAAATTCTAGACCACTTGGGTATTACCCGAGCGGCTAACCAAGCTCGTGAATTGTTGCTCACCCAACAAGGAAATTCTGATGCCGCCGCCGAATATCGCTGGCAGATGGCTCAAGTGAAAGCCAAGGCTGGAGACATACGAGCAGCCTTGCAATGGGCACAGCCGATTATGGTATCCAACCCCAACAGTGAGCCAGCTCGTCAGGCGGGTTTTTGGGCGGGGAAATGGGCTAGCAAGCTAGGGCTTAGGCAGGAGGCGAAACATGCGTTTGAGCAGGTGATTGCCAAATATCCCCAGTCCTACTACGCTTGGCGCTCGGCTGTGCAGCTAGGCTGGAATGTAGGAGACTTCCGCACCGTGCGAAAGTTCGACCCTCAAGTGGTGTTGCCTGCCACACGACCTGAACTGCCTGTGGGTTCTCCAGCGTTGAAAGAACTCTACCAGTTGGGTCAAGACCAGGACGCTTGGACTCTCTGGCAAGCCGAATTTCAAAACCGTCTAGAGCCAACCGTAGCCGAACAGTTTACCGATGGCATCATGCGCGTCGGGGCAGGGGACTACCTAGAAGGAATTGCCAAAATTGCCAAACTGGAGGATAGAGATACCCCCGAAGAGCAAGCTCAGTACCAGGAAATCAAGCAACAACTCGCTTACTGGCACGCCTTGTATCCCTTTCCCTTTGTGGAAGTTATTGAAGAACAGGCACAAAAGCGCGATTTGAATCCCTTGCTCGTGACCGCTTTAATTCGGCAAGAGTCCCGATTTGAACCCGATATTCGTTCCAAGGCGGGTGCCGTTGGCTTAATGCAGATGATGCCCAGTACGGGAGCCTGGGCTGCTAAAAACCTGAATTTAGACGAATATGCTCTAGAGAATCCCAAGGACAACATCAAGCTGGGTACCTGGTTCCTCGACCAAACCCATCGGTCGTTTAAAAATAATTCCTTACTCGCCGTTGCTAGTTACAACGCCGGTCAGGGAAATTTAGCGAGATGGCTACGACAAGAAGACTCTATGGACCCCGATGAATTTGTCGAAGCCATCCCCTTTGATGAAACCAAAGACTATGTTAAGCAGGTGTTTGGCAACTATTGGAATTACTTGCGGCTTTACGATCCTCAAGTCGCTCATCAGTTGGCTCAGCACTCTGCTAGTTCATCGATTGCCATGCGTCGCTGAAAGTAAGGATAGGAGGGGAACATGGGGAGAGCAGGGCACTGTTCCTTGTCACTCAATTTGCTGAATTGACACAAAAATCAGCAAAATAGGGAATCATCAGACTTAGGAAACATGCGCGATTGATGATACCAGGATGGATTCTACTGCCGATTTGCCAGCCCCACAGATTGTTGTTGACAGGATACCCGTTGTTCAGACATCGGAACTGAAAAAGGTCTATCGTACAGGTTTCTGGTTAAATCAAAAAATAGAATCCCTGAAAAACTGCACCCTTACCGTTTATCAGGGAGAAACTTTTGGTTTGCTTGGCCCCAATGGCGCAGGAAAAACAACATTATTGAAGACTTTGTTGGGGATTGTACGTCCAACATCGGGACGAGCGTCCTTACTGGGAAGCCCCATCGGCAATACACAAGTCAAGCAACGAGTGGGATATCTGCCAGAAAACGCCTACTTCTACGACTATCTCACGGGCTGGGAATTTTTGCAGTTTGCGGCAGAACTCTTTGAAATTCCACCCGACATTCGACAGCAGCGGATTCCTATGCTGCTCGATTTAGTGGGATTGTCTAAGTCTGATGCCCGGAAAAAGCAGATGCGGCAGTATTCTAAAGGAATGCTTCAGCGCATCGGGATGGCGCAAGCTCTGATTAATGACCCAGAACTGGTGTTTCTTGACGAACCGATGTCTGGACTTGATCCAATGGGACGTTACCAGATGCGGGAGATTATTCTCTCGCTCAAAGCTCAAGGCAAAACGATTTTTTTCAATAGCCATGTCCTGTCGGATGTTGAAAAAATTTGCGATCGCGTTGCTATCTTGGCTAATGGAGAATTAATCTGTAGCGGTTCCCTGGATGACCTACTCGGTACCACTGAAACTTACCACGTCAGAGGCAAAGACGGTAATTTAGATATCCTCAAACGCTGGGTCAAGGGACTCGCCTTTGAGGCAGATTCCTGGTACGGTCAATTGCACGGCGATCCTCAAGAATTCCTCGCTACCCTCCACCTGATGGGTGCCAAACTGATTGCCATGAACCTTGAGCGCAACACCTTAGAAGAGTTTTTCATGCAGCAGTTACAGCAACGGGGAATAACGACCCGTCATTGATGAGAATTGGGAGGCGAAGCTCTCTTCGAGTCTGCCTGCGGCACGCTACGCTTTCCGAGCGTCGGGAAATCCGAGGAACGGAGATTTCCAAATTCTTCTGGAATAAGCATGATACTCCTTATAGAATATTAATGGTTGCTGACCCGCCTAGCCGTATGGAACAGACAGGCTGATTCCGAAGTAGAGTTACGACTCTTGCCGCAGAAACATCGGAGCTAGGAAAGACGCAAGCCCCGGCTGGTTGGCTATTGCCGTAATTCCAAGGTAAGCGTGTCGAATCAAGAATAAAACAACCTGCGGAAGGCGGGTTGCTGCCTGGGTTCCCCACAAGGGATAAAGGTCGTAAGACCAGAGACGCTGTGTAAGACCATCATCGGGTTTAGTCCCGAACTCGTATATAGTACCTAACGTGGCAACGGCGAATGAGACAGGAAGCCCCAGACGTAGCCAATGCTGCATCTAGAGGGTACTTCACACAGAACACACTTTTAACACAGTAAAAAACTTATGGCTGACATCGTCGAGACTGCCGCCAACGCTGGTACGTTCAACACGCTAGTCAAGGCGGTTGAGGCTGCCGATTTGGTAGATCTCCTGAAGGGAGAGGGTCCCTTCACTGTATTTGCACCCGTTGATGCGGCGTTTGATCAAATGCCAGAGGGAGCCTTAGACGAATTATTACAGGATATCCCCAAGCTCAAGAAAATTCTCGCTTATCACGTTGTCCCTGGGGATGTGAGGAGCGATAACCTAGTCGAAATCGATGAAGCCCCCACTATTGAAGGTTCAGTCCTTGTGATTGATAGCTCCAACGGTTATAAGGTAAATCAGGCGAGCGTATTGCAAGCTGATATTCTTGCCGACAACGGTGTGATTCACGCCATTGACTCCATCGTGATGCCGGCCATTATGGAGTTCTAATCGCTATCTAGAAAATAAGGCAGACGGCAGAAGGCAGAAGGCAGAAGGGATAAGAATTTTCATCCTTTCGTTGTGCGCGCTCAGCGCATGGGGTCTGTCTTAATTACTCCTCGTTAAACCGCAACCCAATTCTATGGGGAGATGTCTCCCGCACAGAGAGCGCCGCTTTATGCTAAGACGCGCTCTCTTTTCCTATCTGTAGATGTTTTTTTACAAAAATTAAATTTGCTTTAACCTGTTTCACCTCATTGTCGCCTCCTTTTAAGCAGAGGTATAGGTTTGTAATATGCATAATTGCTGATTTTATCTATGGTCGTTGTCATCCTGAACACGTTCTTTATCTGAAAAACTGTTTACAATAGTTCACATACACCTTCACATTAGGTAACAAAGATGGCAGACATCGTAGATACCGCTGTTAGCGCTGGTTCTTTCAAGACTCTCGTGGCTGCTGTTCAGGCCGCTGGTCTTGTAGACACTCTCAAGGGCGCTGGTCCTTTCACTGTTTTTGCGCCCACCGATGAGGCTTTTTCTAAGCTGCCTGCCGGGACTGTAGATTCTCTGCTCAAGGATATTCCTCAGTTGACGAAAATCCTGACCTATCATGTCGTTTCTGGCAAAGTGCTGTCTTCGGATGTCGTCAAGCTTGATAAGGCGACTACTGTTCAAGGTTCTGATGTCAAGATTGATGCCTCTAACGGTGTCAAGGTGAACGACGCCACTGTTGTTACCCCAGATGTCGAAGCCGATAACGGCGTAATTCACGTTATCGACTCTGTGCTGCTGCCTGCCTAAGGCAGGGGTGATGAGCAACCGCTTGGTTGTAGTTAATTAAATTCATAGGAGGCACCTGATTGATTGGTACCTCCTATTTCTTTTTGCTGATGTGTCAATCAGCCCGCAGATGCCAGGATGCAGCCACTGCGAGGGGGAAGATTCAGTGCTAAGTGTGGTGATTCGCCTTCACTCGTCCAGGATGCCTCAGCATTACCATAGAGCATCTGACTCGGTTGGGACTGTAAACTATCGGTTTGAATACTGGCACTAGCCGGTTCAGTTCCGATGTTAACAGCGACGATAACTTCTTCTGCCCCCAAAATCCGAGCAAAGACATAAACAGTTCCCTCAGCATAGAGAACTTGATAGGTACCTGTACGAAGAGCGGGGTAAGCGTGCCGCAGAGCAATCAGTTTCCGGTGGTATTCTATAACATCAGCCTCCCAGTGAGCTTCCATCGGAAAGCCACGACGAGAGTCTGGGTCTAAACGACCCGGTAAGCCGACTTCATCGCCATAGTAGATACTGGGAGCACCGGGAAACGTCATGAGCAATAGCGTGGCTAATTCCACACTGGGTTTATCGTCTCCAGCAATTGAAATCAGCCGTGCTGTATCATGGCTGGCAAGCAAATTCAGTTGGGTTAGCTGAATCTCCCAGGGGTAAAATTGCAGCAATTCTTGGATTTTATCGCCATACTCCTTGGCAAATAGCGGGGGGTAGGGATGGTAAGAGCGGTCTTGTACTTGCTCAATGTCTACGCGATCGCCTGCGGTAAAAGCAATGGTGGGTGCGGCAAACAGGTAGTTCATCACTCCATCAAACTGGGTACCATCCAGCCATTCCCGCGAATCTCCCCAGACTTCCCCGACAATATAGGCTTCAGGATTGGCGGCTTTGACGCGATCGCGAAATTCTTGCCAAAACCCTGGCGTTTTAATCTCGAATGGCACATCCAAGCGCCATCCATCAATACCGAACTTAATCCAATATTCGGCAATTTCCATGATGTATTCCCGCACTTCTGGGTTGTCATGGTTAAACACTGGCAAGGCTCGATTGTCAGCCCAACCTTCATAGTTAGCCGGAAACTCACCGTTATAGGGAGATACCGGCCACTCGTGAATTTTGAACCAATTCACCCAAGGCGAATGAGGGCCATTTTCCAGAACATCGTGGAAGAAGAAAAAGCCGCGACTGGAATGGTTAAATACCCCATCCAAAACCACCTTAATATCCCGTTGGTGGCAGGCGTCTAGCAGTTCCTTAAATGCTGGATTTCCCCCCAACATGGGATCGACTTGGTAATAATCATGGGTGTGGTAGCGGTGATTACTAGCAGATTGAAAGATGGGGGTGAAGTAAATCGCGTTAATGCCTAAATCCTGCAAGTAGTCCAGTTGCTCCATGACGCCCCATAAATCTCCGCCCTTGTAACCTTGGAGCGTCGGCATCGCATTCCAATCTTCCCAACGGGCATTCTTTAAAAGCCGCTTGCGAGGTTGCTGGCTTCTGGCAAAGCGATCTGGAAAAATTTGGTAAAAAACAGCGTGTTTAACCCAATCTGGCGTTTGAATCTGCATAGATGGTTTTCTAGTATTCCATCACCAGATTAGAGATACTCTGCATTTTGCGTGTCGAACTTCTGGTAGAAAATCATTGCAGCGGTTTGGCAAAGAGTACCCTCAAGGGTACCTGCAATAGCTCAAAAGATTTTCCAGAATACAAAGTAGTCACTAAAACAGCTTTTGAACATCTAGGGTGATCAGCAAACCCCATCGTTGGCAAAAATATTGTGGAGCCGGTTTCACAACAACATTTCTGGGCAAGCTATCAGCTATAGGGGGGTTGTCCACCATCAGTACGAGAAGCTCATGTCGTGTTAAGACTAGATGGGTCTATATAAACTTTATCTACTTCAGCGATCGCCCCAGGGAAGCAGGGCTGATAGCTTTCACGATTATTTAAATTGGACACTGATTACGCAAGAGGTCAGATATGCAACCTGAAAAAATTTCTGCTGGATTACTAGTTGCCCTAGAAGACTACCAAGCAGAAGGTGCAGAAGCTTTAATTCCACTCAAGCGATCAGCTTTGCTGGTGCCCCTTGGGCAATCGCTGGGTATCATCTCCTCCGAAGAGAGTCTTAAGCCAACCCGTACCGTTGTTTTTATTTACTGTGACGAGGATGCTAATCTTGAACATCTAGCAGAATATGACATTTATGTCAACCAATCCACAGGCCGTGTGCGGACGGCAATCTTACCGATCGACAGTTTAGATCCCTTATCGGAAGAACCAACTGTTCATCGCATCAAGCCATCACGCTACTTGCGACTGCTGATGGACGTTGCCCCAGCTAAAGTGAATCTGCCCCAGTTTAAAAGCCAAACGGGGCTAACGGGCAAGGGCGTAATTGTTGGCATTGTGGACAGTGGCATTGACCCCAATCATCCTGCCTTCCAAGGACGGATTTTACGCATTTGGGATCAGGAGTTACCGGGTTCAGGGGTGGCAGAGGGTGGCTATGGAATTGAATTGACCGAAGGACAACTCACTACATCCCGCGATACCGTAGGTCATGGAACCCACGTTGCGGGAATTGCCGCCGGTGTCGATACCACCTATGCAGGTGTAGCACCTGGGGCAGACTACGTCATCGTTAAAAGTGACCTTCAGGATGCCCACATTGCCGATGGCATCCGCTACATTTTTCGGGTAGCTGGTGAACTGGGACGCCCTGCTGTAGTGAATTTGAGCCTCGGTGGACATGCCGATGCCCATGACGGTAGCGACTCGCTTTCCCAAATCATTGACGCTGAATCAGGGCCAGGACGGATTGTCTGCTGTGCGGCGGGCAATGAGGGGAATGATAACATTCATGGTCAAGCTGTGGCGCTGCCAGGAAATACGCGCACGATGCGTTTTAACGTGGCTAACCGGGGTGTCGGAGTCGCCTGGTTAAACGGCTGGTATCCCGGTAACAGCACTTTAGAAGTATCAGTGCGGACTCCCGGCGGATACGTGACGCCGTTTCAATCGGTTATCACCAGTGACAATCCAGCGCAGGACTACACGCTGACTGATGCGCGGGTTGTGATTGCCACACCTGGCCCAGATCCAGCCAACGGCGACCATAATTTCTTCGTTCAACTGCGCGGTGTGGGAACTCTTCCCGTCAAAGGAGGGGTTTGGCAGTTGCGGTTGCGTAATCCTTCAACAACAGACGCACGGGTGGATGTGTGGACGTTGGATGGTCAACCCATACCTCAAGTGATTTTTACGGGAACCAGCGCCAAGGACTCGATGAAGATTGGTTCCCCAGGAGCCTCGCAGCGTGCCATCACCGTTGCCTCCTACACCACGAAAGTAGAATACACTGATATTGATAATCAGAAGCGAGAAGTTGGACTCGATTTGGACGACATTTCTGACTTTAGCAGCGAAGGCCCTCTGCGTAATGGCGAGGAGAAGCCAGATTTAGCCGCACCTGGAGCGATGATTACTTCTGCGCTTTCGACTGATTCAAGTCCGTCGCGAGGGGAAATGGTTAATACTAAGTATGTGGTGAATGCTGGTACGAGTATGGCGTGCCCATTCCTCGCGGGTATTGTTGCCCTACTGCTAGAGCGCGATCCGAGTCTTCAACCAGAGGTTGTGAAGGAACTGCTGCGAGAAAATAGTCAGATTCCAGGACAGCCCGCAGGAACCTTTGACCCGAAATGGGGCTTTGGACTGATTAATGCTCTAAATTTATAGCTTTCTGATCGATCTGTGATGCTGTAGGAGTGCAAAGTTTTGTACTCCTACTTTTTTCTAATGCGCTAGAAGGGTGGAAGGTATTTAATTCAAAAAATGGGCAATGAATTATAAGAAACTGGACACAGCGTTGGCTATGGCGCTGAATGAAGTTCAAGACTCAGAAGAACAGAGTTTAGTTGTCTTTATTCACACTGAGCCAGTCCCCGACGCAAAGGCTACTGCTTTTTTAGAAAGCTTGGGTGTTAACGTTACGAAGGGACGGGATGTGTTGACGGCAACGCTGTCTGCTAATGCGGTGTCACAGTTATCTGAACAACCTTGGGTGCACTATATTAGGCTTTCGCAGAAGTTGCGCTTGTTGGATAGGCAGTGAAGGCGATCGCACTCCCTGTCTAGCAGTTAATTGGGTAATTTGGAGTAAATCTGGAAATCTTGCGAAGCATGATTACATCAAAAGTTACACTTCGTAATTCAAGATCAAGACTTTTTAGAGCAACGAGGATTTGCCACACTGAGTGATGCGATAACTCAACTGATATAAACCTAATACTTTTAGAATTTTACAGCAAGCAAAAAATGGCTGAACCTAAATCGCGATCGCTCACTTGGCATAACCCCTAAGACGGGTTAGCATTAGCGCAGAAGCGGGACGCACCAGCCTTCAAAGAAATTCATCCACCCATTCAGGCAAATATCAGCTATTACTGCACTCAATACCAGAAATCATGACAACTTGAGGGAATTCTTCATCAAAACTTTATTGCTCGACCCGTTTCATAATCTTCACTTTTACTTTATAAGTATTACTTACAGTAGTCGAAACCGAGTTTGTATCAATTGATTCACTCGAACGGTAGAGGAAGTAAAAGCTTCATCCGCTTACACTAAGAAGCGTCAGATGGTGATTTAACATTACCCCCAGTATTAGCTTATGTTGTCCTGTCAGAATCCCATATTACGTGTACTTGTGGTTGATGACCATGAATTAACGCGTGTCAGCCTGAAGCTAGCGCTTTCGGCACAAAGCCATATCGATATCGTTGGTCTTGCTAGCAATGGCAAAGAAGCCATTGAGATGGTTGAGCGTTATCGCCCCGATGTAATTATCCTCGACCTACAAATGCCCGTCATGGATGGTTTGAGCGCGTCCAGTCATATCAAAAGCATCGAACCTACCACTCAAATCATTGCCTACTCCTCAGTGGAAGACCCCCAGTTAGAGGTCATGAGCCAAACCGCGCCAATCGATGTTTTTTGTAAAAAAGACACCGCCACCAAAGACCTCATCAACTTAGTCAAGCAACTGGGTGACCGCAAAACCAACCCATTAGACGGCACAGAGAATACGAACTGCAACGATTAAGAGCGCTGATAAGAAATTGCCGCTCTGTAAAAAACCGAAAAGAGCGGCTTAATCTTTAGCTTTAGTTTTAGCTTGATCAAAGGATGAGATCTTAGTTAGTTCCTCTCCCTTGGGGAAAAGTAAGCTTAAACTCTTCAATCAAGTCATCTAGTTCTTCCAGCGCCTGATTCACATCGATTCTCAGGGTACCTAGGTCGGGTTTCTCTAAAAGCTGCACCAGAGACTCCCGATGGCTTTCAATTAGAGTAATCCGTTCCCGAAGCGTTTGTGGGTCCATCATGGGCTTACTTTACCTCACACTTATCTGCCTACAAATTAAGCCTAGCGCAGGAAGGGAGGACGCTTAGGATTCGTTGGCTTGTTCTTGATGACCTCAGAAATAAACCGCTTGAGGGCTTTCTCTCGATTTTTCATAAAAGCCGACCAGAAGCCTGGTTGAAACTCATCCATCGTTTTAGCTAAAGCCCAGACATCCACCGCCAAGATGTTATACAGCGTTTCATCCTCTTGTTGCAGAGAATTGAGCTGGTCTAAAATTACACTATTTTTTCTTGTCGTTTTTTGATTTTCTTGTTTGATCATTTTAAAAACTCTACTTTGGTATTGAGGACAGCAGACAAAGGCGACTGATTTATCATGATCGGAGTCGTTCTAGCTATGACTCGTGGTGCTTAATGCCTAAACACTGCAATCAGCGTGCTGTGAACAAAGCCGCTGCGTTAGCGTAGCCGTTCTGGAAAAATAGCGTCGGCAACCCAAAACCTGACTTAAAAAATTTCTACCCTTTACACAAAGTCTCTGGGTCATAAACAGTTGTACACTCCCTATTGCTCCGAACCTGAGAAACAAAGCGGCATCCTGAGGACTGACTTTGTGCAATACACTCCAGATCTCACCCACAGGCAAGGATAATAAAGCTGAAGTGATTCCTGGAGAAATAACTTAATTACGATGTTACGTCAAACTTCCTTGGGAACGTTAGGTTTGTCGATAGGTGGCATTCTCACCCTGATGGGTTTTGTTGCCTATGCTACTGGCAATGCCACCTTGAATCTGGTTGGATTCTTTTATGGAATTCCCATTTTATTGGGGGGTCTTGCCCTCAAAGCCTCTGAATTAAAGCCGATACGCTTGAGCCAACCCACAGCTCCGTCCGTACTCAAACTCCGAGATATTCAAGCCACTTCCACCCAAAACCAAATTCGTAAAGATGTAACACGGTATCGTTACGGTCAAACAGCCCATCTGGATAGCTCCCTCGAAAGCCTGAAACTATCGCCTACGGATGAGGAAAGACCGCTGCTTGTGGGGTTACGAGAAACCGAAGTGGATGGGGCTTACACACTCATCTTAGAATTTGAGTCGCCCCTGATTCCCTTCGAGACGTGGCAACAAAAGCGAGAGAAGATTGAAAAATTCTTCGGGCCGGATATCCGAGTGGATTTATCACAAGCTGAAGACAACCGTGTGGATGTGGCGCTGATTGCAACACCCCAACCCGTCACGAGCTAAACTTACTTTTCCAGCCGCACGACGTACCACTGTAAGTACCCTTCCGGCCCGACATCCAACTCACATGAGGTTTCCATCAGATACTGGGCTTGCTCCTGTAGGGCGCTAAACTTCTGCACATCACGCGGCAAATCATCCTGGCGTTGGCTCAAAACCGCCTTGAGTTTTTCGAGTAACTCTTCAGGGGTGAGGATTTGTTCAGGCTGGTTGGTTTCCAGAACAACATAGGCGTCCTCCTGGAACATAATCGAATCTCGCATTCTCAATTCCTAGCTGACGTTCGCTATGCTCAAGTGTACTGCTATCATCTTTTATCGTTGATATGTTTCTTTCCCTCAACTACGAACCCGCTCTGGAATCTTTGGGATATGACTACTTTGATGAAGTAGCAGCCGCCAATTTTCCTCGCCATATCCTGCGGTTTCGCAACGACCAAGTTTTACCGATACTGGGACTTAATCCTCAAGAGGTTACGGACACGGATTTTATCCAAGCCTTTGGCCAATTTCAGGGAGTGCGACCCTTGTTAGCCTTGCGCTACCACGGCTATCAATTCGGCGAATATAACCCCAGGCTAGGGGATGGCAGAGGTTTTCTCTATGGGCAAGTCCGGGGTGTCGATGGGGAACTTTATGATTTTGGGACGAAAGGTTCTGGGACAACCCCCTACTCTAGGGGTGGGGATGGGAGACTCACGCTCAAGGGGGGTGTGCGGGAAGTTTTAGCGGCGGAAGCGTTGCACAATCTTGGCGTCCGCACGTCTCGTTGTTTGAGTTTGATTGAAACGGGGGAAAGTTTGTGGCGGGGTGATGAACCGTCTCCCACCCGTTCTTCTGTAATGGTGCGTTTCACCCGTTCTCACATTCGGTTTGGCACGTTTGAACGGTTGCACTACTTTAAGCGTCCAGATTTAATTAAAAAGCTGTTAGACCACGTTATTGAGCAGTATTATCCCAAGATTACCCCCCGTGTTCAGGGGGGAGAGCAAGAAGAAACTTTTATGTCTGGGGAGACAGGAGTAGGTCAAGATGAATGCGAGCGCTACATCCAGTTTTACACCGAGTTAGTGCAACGAGTCGCTCAACTGGTGGCGCAGTGGATGGCAGCAGGCTTTTGTCATGCTGTCTTAAATACTGACAATATGTCGATTACGGGTGAAAGTTTTGATTATGGGCCTTATGCCTTTATTCCGACCTATGACCCAGCGTTTACTGCTGCTTATTTTGACTATTACGGGCGCTACTGTTACGGCTATCAACCTGAAATTTGTCGCTGGAATTTGGAAATGCTTCAGCGACCTTTAGCGGCTGTAATTCCCCAGGCGGATATGGAGGCCGCATTGGCAACCTTTGGTGAGCATTACTACCGGAATTATCGGCAGTTAATGATTAATAAGTTAGGGTTTGAACAGCTACCGGAATCGCAAGCGGAGGAGTTATTGGGGTTAACGATTCAATTCCTTCAAGATAGTCAGATGGGATACCATGCTTTCTTCGCTGAATTAGCTCAGCAGTTTGAATCTAGTTGGAGGGATAATTTAGGTCAAATTCTCACTGGGGAGTCCTTTTTACCCTTCACGGAATCACCGTCATCTTTAGGGAAATGGAGAGAATTATATCACCATATTTTGCAGGATTTGTCAACCGATGAGTTGGAACATGTTGCCCAACGCTTGCGGGATAAAAATCCGAAGACGGCTTTACTGCGACCTGTAATTGAGGAAATTTGGCACGCTATTACCGAGGACGATAATTGGCAACCTTTTTATGAGTTGTTGAAGCGAATACAGAATAAAGAGTAATCCATAAAGGTTAATGGGTAATAACCTAAGGGGCTTCGAGTTGAGCCTTAATGGTCAAGATTAATTGGGTCGTTGAAAACGGCTTAATCAGATAACCATTCGCACCCATCTCCTGAATCACTTTCTGGGGATGATCAATGGGTTTATCCGTGATAAAAATAAGCGGAATCTTGGCTGTAACTGGATTTTGGCGCAGTTTCATCAAAACTTGATAACCATTCAGTTCAGGCATCCTGATGTCACAAATGATCACATCAGGTATCTGTTCTTCCGCTAATTGCAAGCCTAAAAAACCGTTTTGACTTCCAATCACTTGGAACCCTTGCGTTTCCAGCAACTCTAGAAGAGTTTCTAGAAATAAAAAATTATCATCAATGACCAGAATTGTTGAGATTTTTAACTCTTGACCGTAATTGTTCACTCAGTCGCACCAATTTCAGGACTAGTCAATTAAAGATATCTGTAGTCCGTAGGCGGAAGCGAATAAATATATAGCAGTTCTCAGTTAAGCGCGTGTACATCCGCATAACCTAACTCCCTACCTCCTCATCCTCACCTTTGGCTTTGGTCGCTTGGGTCCCTATGAGGGAAGGGGAGTAAGAATCAAAGCCTCACTCAGCTCAAAAAAATTATCCGCTTCCCTCTCCTATACAGAAGAGGGTTACCCAGAGGTGGAGAGAGGTTGTCCAGAGAGGTCAAAAAAGTGTACCTCATCCAATCGAGAAGGGCTATAGATAACTTTCCGCCTGATCAATCTATCGTTATCCTCAATACCGAAACACCTCCCTTAATAAAAAATTTAGGTGTGGATTTGATGACAATTAGTCCCTGACTTATAAGCAGACTAAGGTTTAATTGGGCTGGACTCTTGAAAATTTATCCCGATGAAGATCTACTGATCATGGGTCGAATCAAGACAAGAAATCATGCCTTCACATCTTACAGATATTTAGTAAAAAAATCGTGGAGAATTCGGAAAGAAAACGAGAAGAAAGGATAAAGAATGAAGTGTGAAGCATAGAGTGTGAAACGACTCCACTCTTTTCTTTTTTTGTGAAACCTTTAAAACATCACTCAAGTCATTGTTTCAAGCCACCAAAGGCTAAAAGGGTAACTTAAGCTATCCAGCATTCTCCTTTTTTCCGGCTTGACTACTCATAGCTCGAATACTTTTCCCACGCTCTAGGTCAGTTCTTTCAGGCGATAACCGATACCATGAACCGTTTCAATCAAATTAGTGGGAGCGCCAACAATTTTGAGTTTTTTTCGCAAACTCTTAATGTGAGTTTTGACGGTACCCTCTTCTGGCGGATTTTCAAAAGACCAAAGCCGTTCAATGATTGTATTGCGGCTCAAAATCCGTCGCCCATTGCGTAGCAGTAGTTCCAAAAGTTTATATTCTTTGGGGGTTAAGCGCAGGGTGTTGTCCTGGTAGCTGACTTCGTAGGTGGCAGGGTCAAGATGCAACTCTCCCCACTCCAGAATGGGAGATGAGACAGAACTTCCCCGCCGCAGCAGCGCACGAATCCGCGCCAGTAACTCAGGAAAATCAAGGGGTTTGACCATGTAGTCATCAGCTCCAGCGTCTAAACCCAGGACTTTGTCAGTACTTGTATCGCGAGCTGTAATCATTAAAACGGGTACAGAATAGCCATGGGAACGCAATCGCTGACAGAGGCGAATACCATCCAGCTTGGGCAGCATGACATCGAGCAAAATTAAATCATACTCAAGGGCGCTGATTTGATTCCAAGCGGACTCTCCATCCGTAACAACCTCAACTACATGCAGGTGGTCAGTGAGGAATTCTGCGACAACTCCTGCTAGGAGTTCATCATCTTCTACGAGAAGAACTTTCATCGCAGGTAAATGGTGGAGGATTAAGGATTAAAGAACACCAATAATAAGGATAAAGATAGGACTTTAATCAAGGTTTTATGAACTAGGATTATTGTACATCAGTACTCCCTCAATCGGTAGGGTGAAACTATGGGGCATAAAGCTAACGTGAATATCCTCTTGGTTGATGACCAACCGCACAATTTGCTGGAGTTAGAGGCCATATTGGAAAGTTTGGGGCAGCATTTGGTGAAAGCCGATTCCGGTGAACAAGCGCTGAGATATTTACGGAATCAGGAGTTTGCTTTGATTCTCCTGGATGTGCAGATGCCAGAAATGGATGGATTGGAGACGGCAAAGCGGATTCGAGACAGACCGAATGGGCGGGACACTCCAGTACTTTTTATGGCAGATAGCAATAGTGAACAAGCGGGAGGTAGTTCAGGCAATATTCGGCAAAAATCTTTACGGGGAAAGCCAAGCAAGCCCCATCCGCAAAGCCATCCCAGCGAGACTGATGTATTGAAAGCTTATGCTCTGGGCGTGGTGGACTATTTGTTCAAGCCCATTGTCCCGGAAATCTTGCGCTCTAAAGTGACGGCATGGATTAGTCTCTTCCAGAAAACACAAGTCCTGAAACAACGCACCGCACAACTGGAAGCGGCGATGCAAGACTTGCAACATGAAGGTGCTCAGCGCCGACAGGCAGAACTTGCCCTCCAGGAATTAAACCAGCAATTGGAATTAAGAGTGCAGCAACGCACCGCCGAGTTACAACAGGCGCACGAACGACAGCGAGTACAGCGAGAGCGATTAATTGCAGCCAGTATTCAACGCATCCGAGAAACATTAAACCTAGATCTGATTCTTGCCACCACTGTGGAAGAAGTGCGGCAATTTCTTCAGGTGGATCGAGTATTAGTCTATCGGATTGGGTCGGATAGCACTGGCAGTACGATTGCCGAGTCCGTGGTTCCTGGCTGTTTGACAATTCTGGGACACACCTTCCCGGCAGAAGTTTTTCCGCCAGAATATCATCATTTGTACTGCCAGGGGCGAGTGCGTGCCGTTGTTCATCCCGAAACGGATCAGGTTTCACCGTGCTTGATTGGCTTTCTTCAACAGTGGGGAGTGAAGTCTAAGCTGGTTGTACCGATTGTGTACCAGGGAGAACTTTGGGGGCTATTGATTGCTCATCACTGCTCTCAACCCAGGCAATGGCAGCCCTTAGAGATGGATTTACTCCAGCAATTAGCGATTCAGTTAGCGATCGCCATCCACCAAGCCGACCTTTATCAACAGGTACAATTGGAACTTGCCGAGCGCAAGGAAGCGGAGAATGCCCTGCGCCAAGCTCGTGATCAACTCGAAATTCGGGTGAGCGAGCGCACTGCCGAGTTAACTCGCATCAACGCCTCTCTACAAGCTGAAATCCGCGAACGAATTGCCGCCGAACAAGCACTCAGAACCAGCGAGGAACGCTTCCGGGTGGCGCTGAAGAATTCGCCCATCACAGTCTTCAATCAGGACATCGACTTACGCTTCACTTGGCTCTATAATTCCCTCCTGGGTTTCTCCTTCGATCAGGTTGTGGGCAAGTTAGACTGTGAACTGTTTGGCACTGAGGATGGTCAACGACTCACAGCCATCAAGCGCCAAGTGTTGACAACAGGGGTGGGAAGCCGAGAAGAAACCTCTATAAGCATCAACGGCGAAATTCGCCACTACGAGCTAACTGTAGAGCCGTTACTGGGGTCAAAGGGAGATATTACTGGCATTACCTGCGCCGCTATGGACATTACCGAAATTTTTGCCAGGGAGCAGCAGTTACGAGCTATTTTCGAGAGTTCACTGGATGCGATCGCCATTATCGATGATCAGGGCACTTATGTAGAGGTCAATCCTGCCGCTTGCCAGCTTTTTAACTTACCACTTTCTCAACTCCTAGGTCAGCCGATTGCCGATTTGATCGCACCCGACTGCGATTTTAAACGGGTATGGCGCACGGTGGTTGTACTGGGGCAAGGAAGGGGAGAACTGCGGATCTTGCGTCCCGATGGTACAGTGCGAGACGTTGAGTATGCGGCTAAAACGAGTTTTTTGCCGGGGCGGCATCTCGCTGTGCTACGAGACATCACGGAGCGTAAGCAGGCTGAAGAAATTCGCCGTGCTTTGGCAGCGGAACAAGAACTCAGAAGAGTTCAACTCCGCTTTTTTTCCATGGTTTCCCATGAATTTCGCACCCCCTTGAGTACGATTTTAGGCAGCGCCCAATTACTCAAATCCTACACTCAGGCATGGACGGAAGAAAAAAAACTGAGAAATCTCGGTCGCATCGAAACCGCCGCTAAAAACATGACTCAATTGCTGGACGACCTTTTAACCATTAATCGAGCCGAAAGCGGCAAATTAGAGTTTCATCCTCAGCCACTCGAACTGGAAAAATTTTGTCGTTCTTTGGTAGAAGATTTGCAACTTAACGCTGACCCTAAGCATCAAATTAGTTTAACCATTCAGAGGCAGTGTCCGATCGCCTGTCTTGACGAAAAATTAACCCGTTGTATCTTGACTAATTTATTTTCTAATGCTATTAAATATTCGCCTCAAGGAGGTAAAATTCATCTCGCTTTGACCTGTAGCCCAAAAGAGGCTATTTTCCAAATCCAAGACGCAGGGATTGGCATTCCTTTAGAAGACCAAACCCATCTGTTTGAGCTATTTCATCGCGGCCAAAACATAGCCAATATTCCGGGGACAGGCTTAGGTCTCAGCGTTGTTAAACAGTGTCTAGACTTACAAGGAGGGCAAATTTCAATTGATAGTCAAGTGGGAGTTGGTACAACCGTCAACCTTAAAATTCCACTGGCTTCGATCCGTTGTCCTTTGACTCAAGTTAGATGAATTAATAAATTTTTTAGGCGGCTACAACTCGCCTCACACAAGTGCGAATCGTCCTAGTCGGGAAAGTCTGGAATCACCCATTGAGGAGGCTGCATCATCTTCTTACGTCGGGCCTCTTCGGCCATTTCTATCATCCTATCCAGCGAAGTCTCCTGGATGAACTTGGACGCTTCTGTTGCAAATTCTTGGTTAGGGCATTTGTCTCCTAAAACGCAGCCGTTAATACAGGCTTCGGCGCAGTTTATGGTAGATTCCACAGTAATTTCCTCTTTTTAACTCTCCAGGCAACCAGCGGACAGATTGCTGATACTTGCTGATAGAAAGGCGATTGCCTCTTGCAATGTTAACTGAACAAATTGTAATATTTTTTCAATAAAATTTCGATAGCTTCGCTGAATTGCTCAAACTCACACACCATCGTTCAGGTGGCTTTTAACAGAGTAGACCCGCTCGGAAGCCGTTGGTTATTCGTTTTTAGAAATATTCCCAAAGCCTTCTGCCCCACTCCTACGGGGTGAGTGATTCTCTCTACCCTTTACTGGGGGCACGGCAGAGTTCATGAGTGGCGTGCCCCGATAGTCTATTTTGTTGCGGAAAGGGAGCAATGCTTTAGGGCAGATAGCCGTTACTTAACCGATACAGCATCGACATCCACCGTCTTATCTGCGGTGTTTTCGGTGCTGGCAACCACTGTTTCACCATCACCTTTGCGAGCTTTGGCTGTATCAATGAGCAACTGGGAAACTTCGGAAACCAACAATGTCAAAATTACAACATCGTCGATTTGCCCGAAGATGGGGATAAAGTCAGGGGAAATATCAAAAGGGCTAGCGATGTAAAGTAGCGAACCCAAAATGACCCACCAACGATATTTGGGATTGCGAAGTGTATTGCGATACCAGTTGTAAATTGATTGGGGAAAATTGTTCATATGTCTACCCTCTAGTTACTATTAATATTGCCAAATCTCCTCAGCAACTTCCGGTGTGGATAACCCCCCTGCTTTTGTCGAGTGTTGACCAACAAAAGGATGGGCACAGAGGATGGGGAATGGGAATTGGAGGTTGCGGAAGAAGGGTTGGATCAGATGTGGCGAAGAACGCTTCCTCTGCTCCCTGGTTACTTGCCCCCTGCGGAAGCTCTCATGCCCCTAGATGCGACTGTAGAGGGTTATGCAGGTGCAACAGTGGAGCTAGGTTAGTGAACTATTAGAGAAAAAATGAGGTCAGCCTCTTTGCAACTTGCTCGAAATCCATAGAATTGGAATGGCTTGCATCTTTACAATGACCACATGTGTTCATTCAGTCAAGGGAGGTAAGAACAAACAGTGGATATTAGGGACATCATGGAAAAAGGCGGACCAGTAATGTGGCCATTGTTGGTCTTATCGATCCTCGCTTTGGGCACAATCTTGGAACGTATGTGGTTTTGGACAAGCGTCCTGTGGAGAGAACGCAGAATTTTCGAGCGTGTGCTAGATGCAGCAGAGACTAACTGGCAAGTTGCCGCAGAGATGGCTCTTGAAGGCAGGCGACAGCCCATAGGACGATATTTATATGCTCCCTTACGGTTAGTTAACCCTGACCCGGAAGTGTTTCGGCTGGCATTGGAGGCAGCGGCGGATGATGAGTTGGCTTTAATGCGCCGGGGAGACAAGCTCATGGAAGCCATCATTACGATATCACCGCTACTGGGGTTACTGGGTACAGTACTTGGCTTGATTCGCTCCTTGCGTTCAATTAGTTTTAGTGACTTAGGAACCGCTTCTGTGGCTGGTGTGCCGACGGGTATTGGAGAAGCGCTGATTAGCACGGCGGCAGGGATGTTTGTCGCGATTATCAGTCTGGTTTTCTATCGATTTTTTCAAGCGTTGTGGTACAACCAGGTCAGAATCTTTCGCAAAGCTGGGAGTGAGTTAGAGTTGCTCTACCGACAAGATTGGTTACAAGGCGAAATCTCCGACACTCTTGACAATTCTGACACTTCTAATTACCCGAAGCTGAATTCGGCAGAGATTCCTGAAGTCTCTGAAAAGTAAATGGACTCGATAGTACCTTTGAGCGAATCGTGACGATAGTATGGCAGCACGGATCGAGTAACTTATGTCTTCTCAGAAAAAAATTCTTCCTTCTCAGAAAAAAATTCTTCCTTCTCAGGAAAAAGTTCTTCCTTCTCAGGAAAAAGTTCTTCCTTCTCAGGAAAAAGGTCTTCCTTCTCAGAAAAAAATTCTTCCTTCTCAGAAAAAAATTCTTCCCAATCCGGCTCAGGTGGCACCCCGCCCTCTCAGGCTTCGGATAGATACCCAATCCGAAGATGTTCGGATTGACTTGGTTCCGCTGATTGATGTCATTTTTTGTATTCTGACGTTTTTCCTGCTGTCAGCCGTGGGTTTGTCTCGCCAGCAAGCCATAAACGTCGATATCGCGGTACCCAAAGCCAGTACTGGGAAGCCTCAGGGACGGCAGATTTTAGTCGTGAGCCTCAACGAACTCGGTCAAATTTATGTTGACAAGCAGCCAGTCCCGACGGACAAGGAGTTTCGGCAAAGATTGCGAGACTATCGGCAAAAGAATCCAGAGGGGTTGATGGCTCTGTATGCTTCGGCGAATGCCAGTTATAACCAGGTTGTGCAGGTTTTAGATTTGCTGAGGCAAGAAGGGGGCGAGCGCGTAGCACTAGCTACCATTCCTGGGAAAGCCAATCAGTCGTCTGCCTTCAGTCCGGCGGCACCCCCCGCCACCGGTGTTCCTAGCTACACCCCTTACCCAGGTGAGGGTTCCCTTGGGACTTATCCTTATGGCACGCTCAATCCCGCTCAGCCACAAGTTCCGGGTAATCCAGGACAATTACTGCCAGGAGTACCAGGTGTTAGCCCAGGCAGCCCACCGCCCTTGCCCGGACAATCAGGGGTTAACCCAGGAAATTCAGCAGCACCGGCTCCTGGTACTCAGGTGGCTCCCAACATCAATACGACTCCAGGAAATTCAGCAGCACCGGCTCCTGGTACTCAGGTGGCTCCCAACATCAATACGACTCCAGGAAATTCAGCAGCACCGGCTCCTGGTACTCAGGTGGCTCCTAGAACCAATACGGCTCCAGGAAATTCAGCCGCGCCGAGTCCTGGTACTCAGGTGGCTCCTAGAACCAATACGGCTCCAGGAAATTCAGCTGTGCCGACTCCTGGTACTCAGGTGGCTCCTAGAAATTCAACTGCACCGACTCCTGGTACTTAGGGTTTGTCCAAACATAATTTCGCCATTTTCAGCAGGGGCATGGCAACCGTAAAATCGTGGCTGACAAGCAATATCGGTCATGCCTTGTCCCTACTTTGAACTGGCTTCTTATCATGCAAATCTTCAATAAAAATCCGCACAATAAGCCCCTCATTCACTTTATTTCCTATGCTTTATGCTTGGGGATTATTGTCACCACTCTAATTTCTGTTGTTAGCTCCTTGAGATGGAATATTTTCTTAGAGCTTCTTTCTCCTTTTAAGTTTCAGTACTTTTTATTAAATTTATTACTCTTTGGCTTGCTTTTATTAACTCGCCATAAAAACTTAATTATTATTAGTTTATTTTGTTTATCGATTGTTTTAGCTGAAATTGCTCCTTGGTACATTCCTCAAACGCGGATAGAAATCAATCATCCAGCTAAGTTAAGAGTTTTAAGTTCCAATGTTAATGTTGAAAATCAGAAGTATCCTCAGCTTTTGTCACTCGTTCGGCGAGAAAAACCGGATGTCGCTGTTTTTATGGAGATTCATCAAGACTGGGTCAAACAGTTAGATACCTTAAAAGATATTCTGCCCTATGCGATTGTTAAAGCGAATCCCTATAATCTCGGTATTGCAGTCTATAGCAAGCGCCCTCTAGAAAATGCTTCTCTCGCTTTTTTGGGCACAACTCAAAATCCCAGTATAGTAGGAAAATTAAACATTAATGGACAAATCGTTTCCCTGGTTGCGGCTCATCCACCACCACCCATTAAGTCTGCTTTATTTAAAGCCCGTAATCAGCAGTTAGAGGCAATCGGCAAATATATCAAATCTCTTTCAACCCCAGTGATTGTGACGGGTGATTTAAATATTACGATGTGGTCGCCCTACTATAAACGGTTAATGAGTCAGGCTGGGCTGAAAAATGCTCGTCAAGGATTCGGACTCGTGCCAACATGGCCGCTCAAAACGAATTATCCCCCTTATTCCAAAATGCCCGCTCTGTTCACTCGGCTATTCTCGATTCCCATCGATCATTGCTTGATTAGTCCAGAAATTAAAGTAGCGAAAATTCGTGCTGGGTCATATGTCGGTTCAGATCATCGACCTTTAATTACAGATTTGGTTTTGCCTGATCAAAAGGGTTAGTTTCTAGTCTTCTTGGGTTATAGCAATTCGCCCAAATAACGCTACATATTTACCCCCCTAACCTCCTCGTATGAGTTCAGGCTTATTAAGGGGGGAACGAGAATGGTATTTGTAGCAAACATTTTTCTAAACGATATTAAATTTTTGTGCTTTAGATTAACCTGCTAGAGCACGATAGTATCGTGCCCTTACATCAACGACAGAGGAACACCGATTGAATTAAGCAGGAACTTCGATTTTTTGGCTCCCAGCTAGACCGAAAGCCTTGTGAATCGCTTGCAAGGCCATCACACCATCCTCTTTGGCAACCACACAGCTAATCTTAATTTCTGAAGTGGTAATCATTTGAATGTTGATTTGATGTTGGGCGAGCGCTTCAAACATTTGTGCCGCGACACCCGGTTGTCCAACCATCCCAGCACCCACAATGCTCACTTTGGCAATATTGAGATCCAGAAGAATCTCACCACACCCTAATACAGACATAGCCTGTTGCAGAGTTGTCTGAGCGGCTTGGGCATCGGCTTGTGAAACGGTGAAGGCAATATCGCGAGTGGGAACGCCATTCATCACACGGCAGCGCTGAGATTGGATAATCATATCAACGCTGATATTTTGGTCAGCGAGGAGTCCGAACAACTGAGCTGCCATGCCGGGGTGATCGGGAACGTAGCGAATGGCGAGACGGGCTTGGTTGAGGTCGAGGGCAACGCCCCGCACGGGGGATTGGGGATGGGTTAGTGCTTGATCGGTGTCCTTGGCTTTACGCATGAGCGCCTGTTGGACGGGGGAACTGTTGATGTCAAAGGTTTGACAGAGGGCAGCGATCGCCTTCTCGTCATCTTCGGCATCAATCACGCAACTCACTTTCACCTCAGAGGTGGAAATCATCTGAATGTTCACCCCAGAACTTGCCAAGGTTTTGAACATCTGTGCAGCAATACCGGGGCGTCCAATCATCCCCGCACCGGCGATCGAAACTTTGGCGATACCTCGCTCAACCATCACCTCTGCTTCTTCGGAATTGACCGCATTATGGCTGCGGAGGGTGGGCGCGATCGCTTCTGCCACCGCTTCTGCTCGTTTGAGAATGCCTTTGACTACGGTAAAGGCAATATCGTTCGTATTGCCCTCATGAATGGACTGAATAATCAAGTCCACATCTAAATCTCGGCGGGCAATCTCACCAAATAACCGCGCCGCCACACCGGGATGATCGGGCACTCGCAACAAGGCTACTTTCGCCTGATCCGTATCAAACTCTACGGCATCCACCGATCGCGCAATCTCCAGCCCTTCCAGGGAACGCGGCTGAGGGGCGGGGGAAACCACCTTGGTACCGGGATCATCCGTCCAACTAGAGAGCACCACTAACATGACACCGTAATTCCGCGCAATTTCCACCGCACGGGGATGCAGCACTTTCGCCCCCAAGCTGGCTAATTCCAGCATTTCATCGGAGGTAATCTCGTCCATCAACTGAGCATCAGGCACAAGGCGGGGGTCGGCGGTTAAAATCCCTGGGACATCGGTATAAATCTCGCAACAATCTGCCCTTAAGGATGCCGCCAG
The DNA here is from genome assembly GCA_039962225.1 of Microcoleus sp. AS-A8. Lineage (NCBI taxonomy): Bacteria > Bacillati > Cyanobacteriota > Cyanophyceae > Oscillatoriales > Microcoleaceae > Microcoleus > Microcoleus sp. AS-A8. The sequence goes on along the minus strand of JAMPKV010000003.1, from coordinate 163,841 downwards.
GGCAACGGCTGACGTATCCGAACCCCCACGCCCTAGGGTGGTAATTTCCAACTCATTCATGCTGCTAATGCCCTGGAAGCCAGCCACAACAACGACTTTGCCTTCCTGGAGATGCCGCTCAATCCGCTCGGTGTGGATGTTGAGAATCCGGGCGCGACTATGTTGGGCTTCTGTGACAATTCCCACCTGGGCACCCGTGAGGGAAATTGCAGGTTGCCCCAATTCTTGCAATGCCATACACAACAGGGCAATGGAGACTTGCTCACCGGTCGAAAGCAACATATCCATTTCCCGGCGGCTGGGATTCGAGGAAATTTCGTTGGCTAGTTTAATCAAACCATCGGTAGTCTTACCCATGGCGGAGACGACAACAACCACGGAATTGCCCTGTTGTGCCGTTTTGATCACGCGCTGGGCTACGGCTTGAATGCGTTCAACTGACCCAACGGAAGTACCACCGTATTTCTGAACAACTAGCGACATAATGTTTACCCCACCCAACTTCCTGCCAATGCCTTAAACAGTCCAAGAGTTCACTCGACGAAGGACACTCAGAGGCATTAAATCTTGATCAACAATTAACGTTATCAGACCCCGTGGGTCAAAACTGCTCGATTTTACATTTTAGGGTGCCAGCTACAAAAATAGACCCCTCCTGTCGGCTTGATCCGGATGGACGACTCTCCTAGAAGAATTCTGTAAGGACGATGTCTGCAATGCCTCTACGATGGGTCAGACAGCGAAGCCCATGGGAACGACTACTGTACAGGGACAGTCCGAGAGAGCAATCGGCAAGAGGCAAGCCTCTGTTGGGAGAAGAACCGTGAAATAGGAGAAACCTCCTCAATGAAAATGAATTTACTGAAAATTTACGTAAGTCTACCCATATTAAATTATTAATTAAGATTTTTAATCAGAGGAAGATAGGCATTTTAAATTCAAATAAGATCTGAGAAAGAAGCCAAGGCTGCAAAAATATAAAAACTATCCTGTCAATTCCATAAATTTGCCGCATATTCTAATGTTTTAATTGTTAAATACAAGCCGCTCATTTCTTAGCAATAAATATTTCAATTTCAAAAACAGGAAGATTATAATATTTGTCACTAAAAATATACAAGGTTAAAATTGAGACAGAAACTACAGCAAACTAACAACAATTGATTACCGGGCTAAATCTCAATGTTTGAGTCAAATCTATGCTCTCGCTCAATGGTCAAAGTACCTGTAGACAACGAATTATGGTCGTTTCGATGGCTCAGTAAACCTATACTGCTAGGAATAATCCTCGTTATAGCTTTTTGCGGAATTCTTTGGATTCTGCAAAATCCCGAACGGAGGCGTTGGTTCAGCAGCGCAAAAGGATTTGTATTGCTATTTGGTTTAACTGCACTTTTAACCCTATTACCCATTGCAGCCGATCGAGCGATGGTTGCTTTTCTTCCCTCCGATCCGGGTAAGCGAGTGGATGCGATCGTTGTCGTGGGCAGAGGATGGCCTTTGATGCACGCCAGAGTCGATATTGTAGCTGAACTGTGGCAAGCCGAACGAGCACCGAAAATTTTTGCAAGTGGTATCAAAGATGCTCCCCACCTGGTTCAACTCCTGAAAGAGAAAGGCATTCCTGATCGTGCGATAGATGGTGAAAACTGTTCACTCACCACAGAAGAAAATGCCATCTTTTCGGCAGCCATACTCCAACCCCAGGGGGTGAAGCAAATTCTTCTGGTAACTGATGAGCCACACATGATGCGAACGCTTCTTGCTTTCCGTGCTTATGGTTTTACTGTCTTTCCCAGGATTAGTCCAATCCCAGAACACTGGAATAATAAGGAAAAAGGATTTCTCAAGTTAAGAGAATTATTAGGGGTCATCAAATATGGTGTAAGAGGGGCATTTTTTGAGCGCCCCTTATCGGATTTGGACAGACCTGAACTTAAGACGATGCTAGAGGAAGCTAAAAAATATGCTCAGAAACAACAGCTCTAGATAAATAAGGCATGGGTAATTGGGATATTTTAGTTAGCTAAAGGTTAGCCCTGTCCCCCTCCTTGTACACTAATTGCGTTTTCTTACAATTGAATCATTAAAAAGCAATGAATTTGGCAAATTCTGCTTCGCTTTTTGGGCAGTTGTCCAATCACCATCCTCATTGATGCGGCCCTTAAGTTTGTTAGGACATTCTTGGCGAATTTCAGATAGTCAGATTCAGGATTCGCCAACAGTATCCCCAACTTTTGTGAGAAGTCGGGTATCTCACCTTCTGTTGTCCTAAGTAACTATTCAGCAGCAACTCGCGTTACGGCTACAAGCTGTCCACCTTCAACTTTAAGGTTTTGCAGTTCCATACCTTGCAGTTTTGTGGCTTGCATAGTCGTACCCTGGAACTTCATGCCGTTGAACCTGATGCCGTTGAGATGCCAGCCGTCTGCGTTAGCCTGCCCTGAGAAAGCTAAAGTGAACACTCCTGTAGTGAAAGCAATCGCTAATAAACTTTTTTTCATGGTTATAATCCTCAATTGTGTTTTCAAGACCTTACGTAATTGCTGTAATGTTTAAGCTACTAATCCTCGTAAGCACTGATTGGCAGCTTACTTAGAGTTGTTTTCGCTCCAAGGCAATCTACAAATTCATCAAAACACCATTGCTGCCATTGATTGTCATCGTTGTTTCTATCCTTTTCTCTGATTGTTTGAGCGATCGCTACTTGCTAGCTTCCTCACTTGGCGTCTTTGAGTAACTTGATTTCTTACTTCGATTGATAGTCCACAGTGGAAATCTCATCTCTACAAATTCATCAAAACTTGCCGTTGACCGAGATCGAGACTAAGAATGTACTGACTTGTGACCGAATTTCGAGTGACTTATTGTGATATAATCCCTTTAGCTTTCGGGGCTTTATTGCATTCCGTTACCAGGAAAAAAAGTTACTAATTATTAGCCTTTTTGTATTAGGTAAGCTATATCCCGATCGCTCAAAGTTCGCACTGGCTGCATTAAGCAAGCTAAATTAGCCCTCCAGCGCAATGGCTTTTGCAGCCAAAGCTCCTTGGCTGAAGAATTAGGACTCGCTTGATCCACTCTCAGCAGGTTCCTCACAGGAAAAAGTGTTGATTATGGGAATCAGATCCGGAATTGAGCTAGTAGGGCGTTTGTCTTACTAGCTAACGACTTGATAAAATATTCCGAATATAGCCCCATTTATTCCCAAGCTGTACCAACGCTAATCCCTCCCGAAAAGCGTTAGCTTCACTAAATTCTGGAGAGATGACAAGAAGGCCATTTTTATCAATATATCCCCACAACCCATTGCTTTGAACTGCTGCTAACCCTTCTGAAAAGAATGTAGCCGCCTCAAATTTTGGTGTAACGAGCATTTGACCCATGGGATTAATGTAACCCCATTTGCCATTCACTTTTACTCGTGCTAATCCTTCTGTGAAAGCCTCTGCTTGGTCATACTGCGGCTGAATGGTTACGTTTCCGGTCTTGTCGATATAGCCAGACTTTCCTGATAGCTTAATCCCCGCTAATCCTTCACTGAACGAAGCCGCTTCCTCACATTGGGGTAAAAGTACGACTTTTCCTGTGGTATCGATATAGAACCACTTGTCACTAATTCTGACGGCAGCTAATCCTTCTTTGAACGAGTTAGCCGCATCATATTGAAGTGGAGTGATGAGTTGACCCTGTTTGTTGAGATAGCCATATTTGTTGGCTACTCTAACGAGTGCTAGCCCTTCTGAAAATAATTCAGCCTGATCAAATTGCAATCGGCTGATGCGGTTTCCTGTTTTGTCAATGTAACCCCACTTATAGCCCATTTTGACTTTGGCTAACCCCTCCTTAAAGGAATCACCCCAATCAAATTGGGGCTGAGTAACAGATTTACCGAATCGATCGATATAACTATACTTACCTCCAACTCTTCGCTGTGTGAAACCCCGGTTTTTAAACGTTGCAGGATTGAACGGTGTGGATTGAGCGTAGGGGCCTTGTTTTAATACTTTTGCTAGGGCGTTGTTGTCTTCTCGCAGACCTTCGTAGAAGAAAAATACTTCTCCATTAATACCCTGATCGCGATTATATTGAATCGTCTGTAATAAAAGTTCTGGACTCATCCGATAGGTGCCGACTTTCAACAGAACACCGGGCGCTAAAGCATACAATTGTGAAGGTTTATATTGTTGGGTCATCATGCGATCCACCAGCAGTTTATAACCCTCAATATCACGGCGATATAGCTGGGGATGAATTAAATCAATTAGCCCCTGGTCAATCCAAGCTTGTGCATCCTGAAGATACTCCTGGAGTCCCCAAGGATAGGCACTTGGTGCCATAGAAATAATCAGATTAGGATTAATTGCAATGAGTTCCTGATACAGGCGGGTGAGAAAATCCGTCAGGATATCTGCACGCCACTGAAGCCATTGGGCATCTTTCGGATTTTGTGGTGGATTTTGGTTGAATTGCCGAGAGTAACGTTCGCTGGTTTTGGAGTCGTAACTACCCTCTGAAGGAAGTGCAGGCAGTCGATCATCACCTTGAATACCTGCAATATCATAGTTTTTGGCGACTTCTAAAATTAAACTCCGGAGGAAATCTTGTACCTCCGTATCCAGGGCATTCATCCAGTCAAAATCATTTTTTTTGAGTAGGTTACCACTCGCATCCCGTGCTGCCCAATGAGGCTTTTTAGCAATTAATGGCCCACCATTCTGACCATACGAACTGGCAAAGCCATACTCGAACCAGGGAATCACCGCCAATCCTACCCGCTTCGCCTCAGTTATGAGTTCTTTTAAGGGGTCTCGACCCACAAAACGCGAGTCAATTTCGACCCCAAAAGTTTCCTTCATCACCTTACTGGGATAAAGGGTGGCGGCATTATTCCAAACGACGGGAAAGACAACATTAAATCCAGTATCGGCGAGGAAGTTCATCGCCTCCGTAATGCTTTGCTTGGAATTAAAGACGCGGCTATTGGTTGTGGTTAGCCAGACCCCCCGCGTTTCCGTCACTGTTTCTTCCCGAAGCGTCGTGAATTGACTCCCGCCGGTCGAGTAGGTTCTAACCAGGGCGAGTCCATCAGAAAATGTTTCGGCTTCATCGAGTTGGGGTTGAATCACCAATTGGCCTTGCTTATCGACATAGCCCCATTTTCCCCCTGTTTTAACCCGTGCCAGTCCCTCGCTAAAGGAATCCGCCTCGTCAAATTGCGGTGCGATCGCGAAGAGACTACCGCCAGCAATGTACTTGAACGGAACGCCAGGGATATTTAAAGCTTGACCCATGAACGCCGAGACTTCAGCCCTTGTGGCGTTTTGATTGGGATTGAGGCGTTTGACATCGGGATAGTTCACGACGAGGCGTTTGAGGGTGGCAGAGGCGATCGCACCCAGTGCATAGATCGGAATCGCCCCAGCATCGTCATAATAATCCTGTAGGGATGTCGAACCGGCGGCGGCTGTAGTGTATTTCAACCCGCTGACTAAGGCTAGCAAGACTTGCACTCGTGTAATGGGCTGATTGGGTTTGAAAGTGCGATCGGGGTAACCTGAAATAAAGCCGGTTCGATACGCGGTTTGAATCGCAGTATTCGCCCAGTGATTAGAGGGCACATCCTTAAAAGTAATCCCAGTCCGAATCAGTGGCGCATTAGCAAATGCCTTACCGATCAAGGCCGCAAATTCAGCGCGAGTGACGGGGTTGTTGGGTCGAAATGTACCGTCCTGATAGCCACTAATGATGTTTTGCGATCGTAACTGGCGGATGCATTCAGCAGCCCAATGGTTTTGAATATCAGAAAAAATTAAGTTACTCAACACTTAAACAGGACAAGTAGGTTATAAGATCTTCGGACTTAGAGCCTTTGGGAAAAGTGTAAGGTATGTGCTGCGCGATTTAACACTAGAGATTTACCTATAGTTGGCATAGATACCGCACCAACTCACAAAATCCTTCACCTTCTGAAGCTGTAGTGATGTAAGTGGGTTGATATATCAGTTCATCCACATAATCTAAAACATTAGCCACCCCAACAGAGAAGGGAAATAACTCAGGGTTAAACAGACTCGCATCATTAGGACTGTCTCCAACCGTCACAACTTGCTCAGTTGCGTACTCAGGGAAATAGTCTCGTAGCACTTGCCTCAAACCCACTGCCTTATCCTGAGATGCGGGTTTAATATGGCATTGTACGGAACTGTAAGTAAAACCCCATCCCAGTGAAGCGCATAAAGCGTCCATTTGTTCCAGTTGACTCACGCTTAAGTCGCAATTATCAAATGTCCAGTCCGTTAGGCGAAAATGATTGTCACTCGACTCTTGAATATGAGTAAATTCTGATTTTAGACGTTGATAAGCCTGAGCAAGCTGCTGTCGATGCTCTAATCGGTTAGAGATCGGTGTCAAGGCTACGGATTCGCCACTGTGTGTCGGATAGAAGAGACCTCCATTTTCAGCAATAGCGCCTGCCACGGGCAAATAAGTCGCCAGTCCACTAACCCATCCGGCGGAGCGACCTGTAACAATTAATACGGGAATATTGGCGGCGTTCAAATCTTCCAAGGATTGCAGCAAACTCGCCGTGAACTTGCCCTGGTGCGTTAACGTACCATCCATATCGGTGGCAATCAGGCGAGGCGGTTTCCAGCCGTTGTTCGTTATTGCCTGCTTAAGGGGTACCAAAACCATAGGATTATTGTGTAATGAGTGCCTTTCCGTGAATTTTTATAATTTGTCATGGCAACATTTTCACCCGACCAGCGTAATTATTACTATCTAATAGAAGCTGAACGAACAGGCATTCATAAGCCAATTTTGACAGCCCTGTATGCCGCCCACTCTTCACCGTCTCTGGCGGATGAAGAAACGGGATTAGGGATTTCTCCAGCCAATCGGGTGTCACTGGCGCAGGTTAATACTTTTCCCGAACAGGTTGAGTATGCGGCAAATGTGATCCGTGCTCTGACTGAGAGTTTACTGGATCAGGGTTGGAAAGGAGCCGACCTGTGGGAGGCTGAACAAGGTCGCTACACCGACCCATTTCTGCAAAAGGTGGCGAGTGGGTATGCCTCGATCGCTAGTGAATCTGCGATGCCTTCAGCGGTACTCTTCGAGAACCCCTACTCTTCGAGAACAGCTGCGCCGAACGGAGAACGCAAAGCGACCATCGCCCGTTTAGAACCTTGTAACTTGGCTCAGCTCAAACAGGCTTACCTGACTGACTTGGAAGCGGACTGTAAAACAGCCAATCTATCCGGGAATCTCGCCTATCTTGATCGCGCCCTCATCTCTTTAGTGGATGGCATTCCCGACTATTACATCGGATTGCCCCATCAACGGGATGCCATCCTTTCGGGGATACGCATCTGGCGAGGGCTGGATACTCGCGAAGCGACAATTGCCTCGCTGGTGCCGAATGGCGAGGTTACTTCAGCGATGGAGGACGAGTCTCAACTGGATATTCCCCTCAAGCAATTCGTGCAGGGAATTTCTGCAAACTATGGCGGTTATCCTCAGCAGCGAGAGGCGCTGATTCGTGTGGCTCAGTTGTGGCGTCAGATGAGAACACGGGAGGAGGCGATCGCGTCTTTGAAAACCAACTCGTCTCCCGAACAAAACCTTAGTCTGATCGATCCAGCCTTGATGGCTTTCGTCCAGCGCGTCCCCGATTTGTACCAAGGGCAAGGGAGTCAACGCCATGCGCTGACAGAGGCGTTTCGCATCTGGCGTCAGCTTGATTCCCGCGCTACCGCCCTAGCCACTCTAGGGATTCAGGCTGAACAACTCAATGCCAGCACTACAAATCGGACAGAAATGCTGAACCTGGCAACACAGATGGATCGAGAACTTCTGCGCTTTGTACGTCGCTTACCTGGAGACTATCAAGAACTCGATCACCAACGAGAAGCCTTAATCCGCTTAGTCCAACTCTGGCGCAGTCTGTCCACTCGCAATCAAACCCTTGATTCCTTACTCGAAGACCAAAAACGCTTGGAAACTGTCCGCCCCAGCGCCCCAGAAGCACCCCCCCGGCCAATACCCGTGGTCATTCCCAAGCGCCCTACCCATTGGACACCGGATAATCTTCAACTATTCGCCCCAATCATCCCGGATGGTCACTTTACCTGGGCTGATGCCACTCATGGCGGTACCCAGATGCCCCCCCATCAAGCAACGGTGGAGGCGATCATTCGCATGGCGCATCTAGCACAACGGGCACGCGATCGCATGGGACGACCGTTGATCGTGATGAATTGGTATCGCCCACTCGACCTGCATGGTGCGCGAGGATGTGAGACTTCTCACCGCCATCACATTGGAGATGCGATCGACTTTATCTGCGAAGGTCTAACCGGCAATCAACTTTACTGGTTTCTGGAACCCTGGTGGCCGGGTGGCTTAGGTCGCTATACCCAATTTCCCTATCTCTGTCACATTGATGCCAGAAGCTATCGAGTCCGATGGCGAAAGTAAGTTAAAACTAAGGGGCGTATGCATCAGGGAGGTCAGGGGAATCTGCTATACCTTCCTGCGTAGCAATGGGTAGCACAATACCAAAAATTATGAGACGGTTGCGTCAGTGCCTAACCTCTCATGTCTCCCCTAACTACAAACTTGTCTTCAAGCCTTAGTAGAATGCAATCCAGGGGGTGCATTCTCAACCTAAAAACAGACGCTAAGTTCTAGCCAGGAGTGATCATGTCCACCTCTACTATCTCCATGCCGCCTGCCTTGCTTCAAGCTCCTGTTAAACCGCATTCCACATCCCCTGCCTCCAATACAACGGCTCCAGAGCCTCATTCCTCAGGGCAACCCTGGATGTTCGTCTCCATTGGGCTTGTGTTATTACTGATTGGTTTAGCAGTGTATGGCAAGCTCAAACTAGATGAGGCTGGTAAGAAACTCAAGTTTGAGCAGTATAAAACTAAGGATCTACAGAGAAAAATAAAGTTGGCTCTCGATACGATCCAAAAAATGGAAAAGAATCCGGATTTAATTCACTCCCGTGAATTCAATCTGGATTACCTGAGAATGCGAATGGAAGAAGAAGTCTTCCATTTCGCCATTATTAATCAGATTAAAATAAAAGTCAAACAGATTATTAGTGTAGCTCTTCGACCGAATCAGAAGGAGCAGAATGTGATTGGCATTGCCGGTACAGGGCGTCAAGTGGATGAAATGTTCGACGTGATGTACGAAACCGAAAGCGGAGGGAAGCGAACGCTGCGAGTGCTTTTCCGAATACAAATTATTTTAATGAAATTACCCACCCAAGCGACCTCCGCTACAATTAGTCAGATTATTGATTGTATTGAAACGTTTCTCAATCCTGATGATGATCGCGAAAGCTGGCAACCAACGATTCAAGGACGGATTGTGTTTATCCGTTGGGATCAAAAAGCAAAGCCGACTCCTTTGTTAGTGCTAGAGCAATCAAGTGAAGGTGTTAATGTGACGCTAAGAACTAAGCGAGCAGGTGTTCAGTAACGCACTCACAATTTTGATCGCATGGCAACGCGCTAGAGCTTAAGTGAGTCTGAAAATGGAAGTAGGGAAGGTTAGTCTCCTGTCTTAAGAAGAACATTGAGAAGCTTTTTCCTCTCTGGCTCTCCGATTGTTTGTGTCATTTTAGAGCCAGTATTCAGGATGATTGGGGTATCGGTAGGTCAAACAGCACCGATGTCATGTAATGTTCTGCCCAATCAGAACCAAAGGCTTTTTCCAGTACCCGACGGGTTTTGTCATTCTGTTGCTGCTGAATGCAATAGTAGCGCTGACCTTCAAGAATTTCCGATTGTTGTTCAACAGGCACAGGTGAAGCTTGACGCGCACAAGTACAGTGAATCCTCAGGAAATCATCCACCCGTGACAGAAACTGCGCTTCTTCCTCTGGGCTACTTGGTCGAATAAATAGGCAAAATTCTGAAAAAATCTCTCCCCATGGGGGAAGTTCACGCGGTTGAGAAAACTCAGGCGTGGGTAATGCTTGTAAGGGGTGGCGATAGACGTCAGGTAAGATGCGCTCAGCGTTGACTGGAGAAAGATCGGCGATCGCTGCACTAATTTGTCCCCGTCCCCCTACTAAATCGCAGCCAAACATCGGCAGCGCGTATTCCGGACGAGGAAACATCACACAATGCAAAATATCGAGCATATTCCCGACTTTTGCCAGTTCTAGGTGCATTTTGCGAAATTGGGGGGTCTGATAGCAGCGATTTTCAATAATCAGTTTTTCACCCTCTAAGCGTCCTTCTACATATCCCATCTCGGCTGGTAGTTCGTAGGGCGAGAGGTCGAGGTAGCGCTGCCAGTTGGACTCAATGCAGTCTGCCAATTGGCGTATTAGGGGGTGCTGTTGTTCTCGTAGGGAAGGTTTTGAGGCTTCTAACATTGATTAAAAATTGAGGATTCCAAGCGAAATGGCTATTGCTGGATCAAGAATAGCGCTCTGGGTACCCCTCTCCTGTCTATAGTGAGTTAAGGAGAGTTTATCGGAGATTGGGTATGTTTGGTTTGGGATGGCCAGAAGTTGGGTTGATTGCACTTGCAGCTATTGTCATTTTCGGCCCGAAGAAGATTCCGGAAATGGGCAGCGCCTTAGGGAAAACCCTCAGAGGTTTCAAAGATGAGATGAAAAATCCAACCTCTGAGCAAGAGGATAATGACCCGAATAATTCTTAATTAAGCTGATGTAGAGTTAACTGAGTCCAACAGAGTTGTTTAGGGGCTAGTTGCTGGTTAGCGAGTTATTAGTAGGAAAAATCCCAGAGCAGCTTTTCTAAGAACCGTTTTAGGTATAGCTCACTTATCAATACATTCCAGGAATTATTGATTTTTATTACCAGACCCCTAATTTTTAGTCAACCGTATTACCGGAGAGTGACAGAAGAGGGATAAATCATCGTGGCTTAATGAAAGTGCGATAAAAATAAGGGCGTTAGCACACATCGTACTAACGCCCTCATGAGATTTTGCCCAGAGACTACTCAATCACAATCTCTAAGATATTCAGCTATACCTTATTAACGACCCATGACTTCAAATTCGCTTGGGTCTCAGTTGCTTGTAGCTGATTAATATTCTCCGGCAGAGGATTACGTGCCTGAATTAGAGCTATTGCACGCGTCACCGTTTCGGGCAAAATCACGACCAAACCCCCTGAGGCAGCTTGATCTAACCCCGTATTAATCGCCTCTGTCTCCTTGAGGAGCACTTCATACTGACAATCGGGCTTTTCTTGGATGATGCCCTTGCTGATTAGCTCCGCGGCCTGACCACTCGGTCGTCCCCGCAGATCATCATCTTCTTTGATGATAATTCGATCAAAGATTCTCGCAGAGAGCTTGCCCAGTTCGATGAAGTCTTCATCTCGACGGTCTCCTGGCCCGCCAATCACTCCAATACGCTCTCCCGGCCAATTCTGAACAAAACTTCCTAGCGCTTCATAACTCGCTGCATTGTGGGCATAATCCACCAGAGCATGATAGCGACCTAGATTAAACAAATTCATCCGTCCTGGCGTCTGATTCACAGAAGCCCGGAATGTGGTCAACGCCGCCCGAATCGCCTCAATAGGAACACCCTGAGCAAAAGCCGCAAGACTCGCCGCTAGCGCATTGGCAATCATGAAGGGTGCCCGTCCGTGCATTGTCACGGGTGCATTCACCGCCAGCTCAATTCGTAGTGTCCAATCGCCTTTGAGAATCGACAGATAACCATTCTCATACACCGCAGCTAAACCGCCTTTGCGGGTGTGATTTTGCACTAACTCATTGCTGGGATTCATGGCAAAATAGGCCACTTGTCCTTTTACCCGCTCCGCCATTGCCGCAACCAGGGGATCATCGGCGTTGAGGACAGCATAACCATTGACACTCACCGATTCGGCTACAACGCTCTTGAGCTTAGCCATCTGGTCGAGGGTGTCGATATCTCCTAGGCCCAGATGGTCAGCCGATACATTTAATACGACGCCCACATCACATTTATCAAACGCCAAGCCAGAACGCAGAATTCCACCTCGTGCTGTTTCTAAAACGGCGACCTCGACCGTGGGATCTTTCAAGATGACTTGAGCGCTTTGTGGGCCTGTCGTATCACCTTTTTCCACAACATGGTCATCAATGTAAATCCCATCCGTGGTGGTGTAGCCGACAACCCGCCGAGTTTGTCGGTAAATATGGGCAATCAATCGCGTTGTGGTTGTCTTGCCGTTGGTGCCTGTGATCGCAATGATGGGAATACGACCCGTTCCGCCATTGGGGAACAGCATATCCAAAACGGGAGCCGCGACATTTCGCGCCAACCCAACACTCGGACAGACATGCATCCGGAAGCCAGGAGCCGCGTTCACTTCTACAATCACTCCCTCTACGTCCCGTAGCGGCTTGGTGATATCCGGTGTCACAATATCCAGTCCAATAATATCTAGACCGATGATTTTGGAAACCCGCTGCGCCAGCCAGATATTTTCTGGGTGGATGTCGTCTGTACGGTCTACAGCAATGCCGCCTGTGCTGAGGTTAGCGGTTGCTCGTAGGTAACAAATTGCTCCTGCGGGTAGAACGGTATCCAGCGTATATCCCTGCCGTTGCAACAGAGTCATACTATTCCGGTCTACTGTGATTTTCGTGAGAACATTGTCGTGCCCTTCTCCACGATTGGGGTCGCGATTGGTTTCCTCAATCAGTTCCTGAACCGTAGATTTGCCATTTCCAACGACATGAGCCGGGACTCGCTCTGCCACCGCCACCACTTTGCCATTGATGACTAAAACTCGGTGGTCGCTCCCACGATAGTAGCGTTCAACAATCACCCCTCGTGAGATTGCTCTCGCCACATCATAGGCTTTTTCCGCCTCCTCCCAGGCTTTGATGTCGATGGTGATGCCGCGTCCGTGATTGCCATCTAAGGGCTTAATCACAATCGGATACCCGCCAACCTCTTCGATCGCACCTTCTAGTTCATCCAGGTAGTTAATCACTGTACCCTGTGGTACAGGCACACCCGCATCTCGCAGAATTTGTTTCGTACCTTCTTTATCACAAGCTAGTTCAACCCCTAAAATTCCCGAATAGTCGCTCAACGTGGCCTGGAGTCGCTTCTGATGGACGCCAAAGCCCAGTTGAATCATCGCTCTTGCCGAGAGCGGCATCCAGGGAATATCTCTGGCTTGCGCTTCCTTGAGGATGGTTTCTGTACTCGGACCTAAAGCGGCATCGCGACAAAGCTCCCGCAGGTCTTTTATGTCTTCTTCTAATTCACCTGGGGCGTAAGTGCCGAGTTCAACCAGACTTTGGCACAACCGCACGGCGGCTCTCGCGGCATAACGACCGGCTTGCTCATCCAGGTATTCAATAACTACTTGGTAAACTCCTGGTGTTGCCGTCTCCCGCGTGCGACCAAATCCTACTGCCATGCCGGCCAATTGTTGCAGTTCTAGAGCAATATGTTCGATGATGTGACCCATCATCGTCCCTTGCCTGACGCGACTGAGGAAACCCCCCCGAACGCCGGGGGAACAAAAATGTTCTTCCAAACTGGGGAGTGCGGCAACTAATCCCTCGTAAAAGCCAGGAATTTGATTGGAGGGCTTTTCCGCCAGCTCCTCTAAATCGAGACGCATGACGATGAGTTTGTGGCGTCGAATACTCCAATAGTTGGGACCGCGTAACGTCTGGATTCTCAGAATTCTCATAGCAACTTTTGAGGGTAGTGATTCACGAAATCTGAAATGTTGCCCGAAGAAGCAATTACAGAAAAGGCGCTTTTATTTACTTTTACTGATCACTGTACTCGCACAGTGATGCCCCGAAATTAGGCTAGAGGGGCTTGTTATTTCCCTGTTTTTAGATTCCAGCCAGTTGATTAAAGCGATGCGCTCTCCCGCAGCAAACGCTTCTGGCTTGGCCAAGACAGGCACGGCGATGAGGCTTCACATTAATGCTAGAAAGAGCCGAAGATTTCTACATAAAAACCAGGAGCAGGAAAAATTTCGTCTATCTCATTAAATAAAGTCCTCGTTGAGAGCCGACCACTGGTCGGATTAGTAGATGCTACCGAAACCCATACGCTTTTACAACAAAAGGTCTGGGTTCGCTCCGGGGATAAGGCATTCATCCTCGTTAATTCACCTAGCTTAAGAGCATGAACTTCTTTTCTGTTGATTCGGCTGTGAGTGTCAACTAGTTTCCAGCTTTAAAAACCTCTCAAACTGTTCACAATGAACAGTTTTTATAAAAAGACTGCGATCGCATCCGGCATAGAGCAACAGGAGGAGGAGACACAATCATTGGTGTTTGCGGGGTCTGCCCTAAAGTTGACTTTGCCCTTAAGGATGAGCATTGGCGCGGTTAGGAGCCTGAGCATTTATGACACAAGCCACGGAATCAATAAACCTGTGTAGCTTCCTTACTCAGGGGATGACAATACCTGGGGGTTGAAGACAATGCATCTTCCTAAGGAATTAGTATGAATAACAACATTTAAGAGTAAAGGAGGCAGCAAAACTTGACTCTGTGACAATCTGCAACTATGTCATCAATTCCACACAAATTGGTTCCTGACTGGAGCCACGGAGTGCGAACCGGGGAGAAAGCTCGTACTCTCCCCTCTCACTGATGATGAGTAGAGAATCAAGGGTTTAGGAGTCGGGAGAAATTAAGCAACGCTTGTGTAAATGGTAGCGATCGCCATAACTGAGGATATGCACTCGCAGATTGTGGAGGCTCAAGGGATCGGTAGCGCCGGATTGATCATGGTTCGTGTAAGACAATTCTGCTGGGTCGATGATGGTTACGGTGCCTTTCCCCATCACCTGCAACATCCCATCTCGTTCAAACATGGCACAGGTATCCTCATCAATACCGATCCCCAAGCGTTCGGGATGAGCGGCGACGGCACTCATCAAACGCGCCATGCGATTGCGATTGTGAAAATGTTGATCCACGATGATTTCAGGGATCAGCCCCAAGCCGGTTGCCATATCCACTAGGGAACGATTAGGAGACTCTCCACTGCCGCCACCGGCAATCATGTGATGTCCCATCACAGCCGCTCCCGCACTTGTGCCAGCGATGGTAATCTCGCCCTGTTGTACGCGCTGAAGTACTTTTTCCATCAACGGGGTGTCGGCGAGCAACCCACACAAGCGCAATTGATCGCCGCCCGTCATGAACACGCCAGTACATTCTTCGATATAGCTCTGTAATTCGGAGTCTTCGGCTTGGGCGCGATCGCGGATATCAAGAACTCGGAGTTCCTTAGCACCCATGTCCTGAAAAATGTTAACGTAGCGTTCGCCAATAATGGCGGGTTCTCGTGACGCTGATGGAATAATGGCTATACGGGCATCAACTGACCCACAACGCCCAAAAAACGTGTGCAGGATTTCTCGTCCATGAACTTTGTCTTCCGCGCCGCCGATAACCAAAATAGCGGTTTTAGTGGATTGAGGCATCCTAGTTCCGTGGTGTTGAGATTCTAACTGCAGCATAATGTCGCTTTTGGGCATAGGTGGTGTCAAATGCTATAGATTCGCCTGTCAAGATAAATTTCACTTTATACTTTATATGGCTTTTGGTTCTAGCTCAGCTACAGGAACAGGCGGTGGCTGACCCGAACAAGATTTGCGACTTAATCTGTCGCTGTGGGGAAGTGTTCCCAAGAAACATGAGTGCGGGCGTGGGAGAAATCCTCATCCTGTTTCTTGCATTCATAACGGGGGCATGAGCGCGGCTGTGTAGATATTGGCTACCATGCTGCACTCTCCAGCCGCACTCTGGATCTGAGGCTGTCGAGCAAGCGGTCTTCTAGTCCCACGGATTTAAATGTGGAGCTGTGACCATACCCAATCAGGTTAGCAATTTCTTATAATATCCTTAATATTCTCTGACACTGCTGTCGCATCTATAGTTCCTTTATGCTGGTGAATAGGGCGCAAATGCCAGTTTAAGAAGACTGGGGAGTGTCGAGGCTCCATTGAACGATTGCGAACTTTCTGTTTGCTGCCTAGATTCCCACCCCTCACGGCCTACTTAATCTTCTGTGCGCTTTGATGTTGTTAGTCTGTTTCCAGATTTTTTTACCTCTCCCCTAAGTTCGGGATTATTGGGTAAAGCACTGGCGAAAAAAATTGCCGAAGTGCATTTTGTCAATCCCCGTGACTTCGCGACCGATAAACATCGGCGAGTCGATGATGAACCCTATGGGGGAGGTGTGGGGATGTTGATGAAACCTGAGCCGATTTTTGCGGCTGTAGAGTCCTTACCGATTTTACCCCGACGCGAGGTCATTCTGATGACGCCTCAGGGATCACCGATGCAGCAGCCGTTGTTAATGGAATTGGCGACAGGTTACGACCAACTAGTGTTGATTTGTGGGCACTATGAAGGCGTGGATGAGCGTGTATTGAATTTGGTGACCCGTGAGGTATCCTTGGGCGATTTCGTCTTAACCTGTGGGGAAATCCCGGCGCTGGCGCTGATTAATGGGGTTGTGCGGTTGTTACCCGGAACGGTGGGTAAAGTTGAGTCGTTGAAGTCAGAGAGTTTTGAAGCGGGTTTGCTCGATTATCCGCAGTACACCCGACCCGCTGAGTTTCGAGGATGGAAGGTTCCGGATGTCTTGTTATCCGGAAATCACGCCCAGATTGATCGCTGGCGGCAAGAACAGCAGAGGCAGAGAACACGGGAACGCCGCCCTGATTTGTACGATGATTGGGTGAGGAATTCAGATATTGTTTCAGATTAAAGGTAAGCAATGGTTAGTGTTTCTCAGCAAAACGGTTACGTTGATTAACCCTTAGACCCTACGACGGTTCAAAACGAGGAAAACTGGGTAAGTCAATGGCGGCCAATGATTTGCGCCTCTTCGGGGGACGTAGGGGATAGAGTGTCGGCGAAGGCCAGTTCGATGGAGGAAGCACCACGTCCTTGGACGGCTCTGGCTCATCGTTGACATAAGTTTCCCAGTCGTCCTCATCCTGTGCTTCGGCTTCGGTGTACTGCTCCTCGGTATCCTCTGATAACCAATAATCCTGGGTATCGATGGGGGAGAACGAGAACTCGCCTGCTTCCTCTGGAGCTGGGTTACTGTCTATCTCTAATGTCAACGAAGCTTGAATTTCAGCTAAATCGGATTGAACCTCGGATAAACCAGATGCCTCAGCGAGGGAAGACATCTCATCGAGTAGTTGTTGTTCCAATTGCAGCTCTGTGGCATCACTATCTTGCTCTTGGGAAATCTCGCTCTGTGTTGGCGCTGCTTCAGACACATCTACGGTTGCAGAACGATGTTCTTCAAGGCGTCTGAGTAAAGATAATGTCGGTGGCTCTGCACTTAATCCTGGATTGTCGGAGAATTCATCCCAAGGCTTGGCGGCTACAAACGGCTCTACAGAAGGAGGCTCGATTGCAATGGGGCGATTCCAGAGCGGCTCGAATTCGGATTGCTCTTGGAGTAACTCTTGTTCGGCTGACCAGGGTTGAATAGGCTGGGCTTTGTGAATTAAGGAAATGATTGTACCACCCTGGCGCTGAGGCGGCTGTTGTCCGCTCAAATGGTTAGCGTTGGTCATGTCCAGCGACTTTTCCAGAGCAGTTTTGAATTGCAAGGTTTGCTGCTGCTGGCGATGGAGGCGCGATCGCAGTTCGCGACAGGTATTGCCTGCCTGCATTAGCTGGTGAGACTGCTCATTGTAGCGCTGCTGGGTTAGGGCGCATTCTCGCTCTAATTGGGCAATTCGTTCTTGAGAGCTTTGTAACTGTTCCGATAAAGTCTCAATTAACAGTTGTTGGCGCACAGCCGCTTGATGGGAAGATTCTAAGGCATGAAACAGACGAGCTAATTGCTCTTGAACCGTATTCATATCCTCGGCTTGCTGAACAATCAGCATCTCTTGATCACGCGATCGCATCAGCTCTTGGTGTAACGCCTCCTGTTTCTCCTTGAGCGCTTGCCTTAACTGAGCCACTTGCTCGTGTAACCGATGATTGCGCTGGCGCATCTTTTGTGCTAAAGCAAACCAATCGGCATCGTTGCTGCGTCGAAAAGAACCTTCAGTATCGGGTGCCTCAGCCGCATGTTCATCCACCTCAATCGTTGATGAGCCGAGGGACTGAACATCTGACTCGTCTAAAGGATTGGGTTCCGATGCCTGAACAACATCGATAAAATTTCGCAAATCGGAAAGTTTAACAATTTGCGATTGTGGTAATGCCCCACTTCCCTCTGGTACATCAGCGGCACTATCCTCCATCGAGGCAGTGGGTTCAGGGAGGGGCTGGTTGTTCGGGGTTTCAGCTTCGCTCATCGCTCTTCATCCAGAGGGTCACAAATCCAAGAGGTCAGTAAGTGGGGGCAAAGTCTCTGGGTCAAAAAGAGTGGAGTCTACCCAACAACTTTGAGCCAGAGGCAATGCGAAAGAGGGTGTCTGCCTAGCCATTTTGAATCCAAAGCTTTGCCCTGACATGAGGCAAAGGTGCATCTGTCGAACTTACCCCTTTCTCCTTACAAAGTAATGCACAAAAATCCCCAGACCTCAAATTTTAAGTTAAACCGAATTGAGTAGACTATCCTCATATAGGTACTTATCGGTTCGTTGAGAAAACTGGTGTCAACAAATCTCGATGCATCAGAGATCGATCTACCAAGGACTGAATTTGGTCGCTACTAAGAGATTCGCCATTGGCGTAGTGTTCTAGCCAAGTTTGACTGATTAGATTTGGGTCATTGGGGAGTTGATTTAAATCCCATCCGGGCATATTCAGTTGAGCCATCAGTTGACTGACTTTGGGGTCATAACTGAGAGCAAAACAACGGCATTCTTCTGCCGCCGCCATAATCAGGCTGTGGTAGCGCATCCCGATTGCCATTTCCACACCCCGAAACAATCCTTTCAATTCCCTGGGGTCTTTGAGCTGGAACAGGTGATTGGGTCCGGTAAGCTGAGATTGAATGGATTCGGCGATGCTTAAGTCCTGAGATGTCTGAAAGGGTACCAGTAGAATACAGGTTTGTGTGGCTTTTTGAAAGTTAACCAGAGCCTGGGTCAGGTTGGCAAGGCGTTCCGGGGTTAGGGTGGGGTGCGATCGCAAGCTAACGGCAACTCTGGGTGCGGGTAAGTCCCACAAGCCTTTGACGGGTTTAGAGTCGAGTGCCCAAACGGGATCGGGAGCCTCAATAAAAGGAATTTCCCACTCATGCAAAAGAGCCGCTGAACCGCGATCGCGCACGCTTACCGCCACACACCCTGCAAAGCATTGTCGCGCTACCCGACGGGTTAAATCGCGCTTTAGAGGGCCAATTCCCTGCGCCCAGGCAATAGTTTTTAAGCCGAGTTGCCTTGCCAACCCCATCAAGCCCCCATAGTAGAGAGGCGACGCCGCACTCGTGACATCCTGAATTAAACTGCCGCCGCCCCAGATAAAAGCGTCGGAGTGACGCATAGCCCGTACCACTTGGAAGGGAGAAGTGCGATCGCAACTTTGCACTCCATAGCGCTTACGAGTCTCGGCAGGGTTACCCGAAAGCACCAGAGGCGTCACCGACTCCGGTAGCATTTGCAACAGCGAAGCTAGCAATGCCTCATCGCCACCATTGCCCTTGCCGTAATATCCACATAAAATTGCCCGAAATTGCCCCATGCGAAAACTTTATCAGCTTTCGCTCAACGATACGATAGGTACGGGGTATTAGGACTCGGATATCGCGGATTTGTATTTCCTCTCTCCCACCCCTCACCCTCTCACCCCTTATTCCCATGAACGCTCTCTCAATTCCTACCTGGATTATTCATGTTTCAAGTGTTATTGAATGGATTGCCGCTATTTGGCTGATCTGGACTTACGGCGAAATTAAGCGCGATCGCACTTGGTGGGGTTTGTCCTTCGCCATGTTACCCGCACTGGTGAGTGCCATGTGTGCCTGTACCTGGCACTTCTTTGACAATCCCGCATCTTTGGAGTGGCTGGTTACTCTTCAGGCATCCATGACTGTTTTGGGCAACATTACTCTCTGTGCAGCAGCTTGGTTGATTTGGCGTTCTGCCCAAAAGCCTAATCCTAAAAATACGACGACGAGAGCGGCTAAAGATGTAACAATTGATGCGTCGTAATTCTCAATAGGAAGTTGATTATCATCCCCAAGAGTGACTGACATCGCGCATAAGAATAAACTTTGATCAGAGGCTATTTTTTATCAAGAGATAGCTGCTAAATCTGGATTTTAATCAGCCTTCTAAACAATAATCTAGATTTTCATCTCACCTTCTTCCTAATGATTTCTAAAGACGCCTTATTTGCAGTTTCCCTATTCCCTTATCTCGGCTTTTTGTGGTTTCTTACCCGTTCGGGAAAGATGCCCCGTTTGGCGCTCATTGGCTTCTACATGACTTTGGTTTTTGTTGCCGTCACCATTCCGGCTGGAATTTACGCCAAAGTGGCTTATGGAGAAGCGTTAGCCAATGTGGATTGGCTGCATGGTAGTGCCGAGTTTTTTTTGACCCTTTCCAACATTTTGATTGTTCTAGGCTTCCGGCAAGCTGTGATGCAAGCCAAGCATGAGTCAACTGAAGGATGAAGGATGAAATTCTTTCGCCTCCTCAGTCTCATCTGAAGCTGCTACTTCTGCATCAGGCAAGATACCCTTTAAGTCAGGCAAAATAGAGATACATGCCCAAGTATTGATCAGCATGAACTACTGTCTTAATCACGCCTGCCCAGTGCCCCAGAATCCAGCAGGAACAAACTTTTGTCGGACTTGTGGGTCAAAGTTATTGCTCAAAGACCGTTACCGAGCGATAGAACCGCTTGGGCAAGGAGGCTTTGGCAAAACGTTCTTAGCGGTGGATGAAGATAAACCCTCCCACCCGCGTTGCGTGATCAAGCAGTTTTTCCCCCAAGCACAAGGCACGAATACGGTGCAAAAGGCAGCCGAGTTATTCACTCAAGAGGCAGTACGGCTGGATGAATTGGGCAAACATCCCCAGATTCCGGAACTGCTGGCGTATTTTTCCCAAGATAGCCAACAGTATTTGGTGCAAGAGTTTATCGATGGGAAAGATTTAGCTCAAGAACTAACTGGTGGTGGAACTTTCAACGAAGCTCAAATCCGTTCGCTCCTCAGGTATTTGTTGCCTGTGTTGCAATTTGTCCATCAACATCACGTTATTCATCGGGACATCAAGCCGGAAAACATTATTCGCCGCCGCCGCGACAGCCAACTGGTTCTCGTGGATTTTGGAGCCTCGAAGGTGGTTACGGGTACAGCCTTGGGCAAAACGGGGACAGCCATCGGTTCGGCGGGGTTTGCGGCACCCGAACAAAACTTCGGCAGAGCCGTTTTTGCCAGTGATATCTATGGTCTCGGTGTCACATGCATCCATTTGTTGACGGGGATGCATCCCTTTGACCTGTTTGACCCTAATGAGAATGCTTGGGTGTGGCGGAAGGTCATCAAAAGTCCCGTCAACCCTGCTCTCGGTCGTCTCTTGGACAAAATGGTGGAAAGTGCCATCAACCAACGCTATCAATCGGCGGCTGAGGTTCTCAAAGATTTGAATCCTCAGGCACCCGCACCCCAAGCGGTGGTAGTCAAGCAGCAGAAGCCGACTACACCTGTAGCAACACCTTTACAATCCCCGCCTGCTGTGGCGAAATCCAGTGGAGCGATTGATGCAGACTTAGCCGAACTCAAGTCTCAGTTTTTGGGTACTCCGGCTGCCAAAAGTCCAAGTCAAAAACCAGCCTCGCCGCCAGTTTCGTCTCCCAGTTCGCAAGCCGCCAAAAGTGAAATTGATCACGAACTGGAAGAGTTAAAATCTCACTTTTTAGGGTCTACTAATCCTAAGAAGCCTCCAACTCAAACATAAAGTAGAGTAGACATTGCCTACCCCTTGTGAAGGAGGCAATATTTTACAAATACTTAATAGGGTTAAGCTTCAGTTACCAACAAGTGCAGAAGTACGAGCGGAAAATCCGGCTCTCTTCAAGGCGGCAACGGCTGTATTACAATCGTGTACCCAGTATTTAGCATTAAAGCGCACGAATTGTTGATGATTAGGCACAGCTACTGTTGCCAACACAGGGACTTTGGCTTGATTTTTTTGACCTGAGTGGGCTTGCAAAATCGATTTGAGTTGATTGAGTTCACTGGTAGTGACGCGTTGCGGTGGCAGTTCCACAATCACCATGGGTGCGGTTTCAATTAACTCGGCATCTTCAATAATCATTTGGGTTTGATCTTCTCGCTTATCTACCTTGCCCCAAACAATCAGACGGGTATCAGGTTTGATGAAGTTCTCGATGCGTTCGTAAGTAGCGGGGAAGACAACGCCATCCACTTGTCCGCTCAAATCTTCCATCTGGACAATGGCCATGCGATCGCCTTTTTTGGTAACAATCGGCTTAATCTCAGTGAGCATGACAATAACACTAATGGTCGTTCGTTTCCCATGTTCAGCTAAATCTGAGAGGCTAATGGGTGATAAAACTTTAGTGGCTTGGAGAGCTGATTTTAGAGGATGGTCAGATACATAAAAACCGAGTAATTCTTTTTCTAAACGGAGCTTTTCTTGTGGAGAATAATCCGCAATATCAGGCGGTTTGGGTGCCGATTCTAAAGCTCCATTTTTGGAATTTTTGCTACCGTTTGTGCTTCCTAAGAGATCGAAAATGGTAGTTTGACCACTATCTCTGTCTTTAGCACGGTCTTGTGCCCAACTAATCACAATATCTAAATATTCAATCAATTGCTTGCGATTAGATGAAAGGCTATCAAAGGCACCGCAGTAAATTAAGGCTTCTAAAGCGCGGCGGTTAACAGTGCGTAAATCAACGCGATCGCAAAAATCTGCCACCGATTGAAACGCTCCACCTTCCTCACGCGCATTTAAGATACATTCAATCGCCCCCTGTCCTAAATTCCGTATTGCCGACAGTCCAAATAAAATTTTACGAGATACAGGTGTGAAATCGATTTCAGAATGATTGATATCCGGTTTCAATACATCAATACCCATTTTGGAACAGGTGGCAATATATTTCTGCACTTTGTCCTGGTTTCCACTACTACCTGTTAGTAGTGCTGCCATATATTCAACGGGATAATTGGCTTTAAGATAAGCGGTTTGATAGGTTACGTAACCATAAGCCGTTGAGTGGGATTTGTTGAAGCAATTAGAAGCCACTAAGCCATTTGCTATAAGGAAGTTATGATCGCGCTCAACCCCAATGTCATAGACGGTTTGAATTCCTAGGAATTTGCGGCCTACGATTTTAACCACTTTTATATTCTCCTCGATTAATTTTATTGGCATTCATTTGCGGAGGTAGACACGAAGAAGAGGGCATTTCGTGGCCCGATCTGAATCCCACCTCGCTGCTTTGTACCCCAGCTCGTTATATATTTCTGTTGGTCATCGCCCTTGCCCACCGCCATTGTAAACTTATAGCGTACTTCTTTGTAGCATCCAATTTGCAGACCGGGCATTTTAGCCACTTTTACATCAAAGGATTCTCCAGCTTTATTAATGATGGCAAAACCCTTATTACCACGTTCAATAAATAGAATATTGGGGTTGTCTGCGCCTTGGGCAATTTCATTACCGTTACGGAAATATTGGGCTTCTCCTATGAGTTTTTGATGAAAGAAGACACCTGCTTTAGTAATAGCATCCTTTGCATCATCTGTATACACAATGGGAAAGCCTTCCTGACGAGCTAGGATATAGGCGTTTGCCAACTTGATGTCTTGAGGGGTAGGCAATTTGTACCCAATTTGTCCCTTAGCAATATCATGGTTGTGAGCAAACGTGACGGCTTTGATTCCAGGTAATGCTTGTCCAGACGCGGCGGGATTGATCAGCGATCGCAAATCTCCTCCATAGCTAAAGGCATTGCTCATCAAATTGAGCCAACTCCACAGTATCAAAACAAATCAGTTTTCCGAAAACTTCTAGAACGGCTGGCAATTCTTGCTAGCCAACGTGAGTGGGAAATTCCACCTTACGAATTGCGAGGTTAAAAAGAACGAGATAGAGGCTGAATTAACCACTAGATCGACCCGTGGCTGTTAGTTAATAGCAAGTTTTAACCCAGGTTCTCGCAGAATAGCTATCTCGTAGGGAATCGCATCCTACCCCAAACGCTACTATTCCCCATAAATCGTCACAACAATATCTCGTTGACGTGGCTTAATATCACATTCCAAGTGAAAAATTTGTTGCCAAGTTCCTAACTCTAGCTTGCCATTCTTCACAGGTACAGTTAGCGAAGGCCCCAACCAAGTCGCTTGCAGGTGAGAGTGTCCGTTACCATCGTGCCACATCTGCTCATGTCCGTATTCTCGACTCGGTGGAATCAGCTTATTTAAGATTTCCGGTAAGTCCTGTTGCAGTCCTGGCTCAAACTCGATAGTACCAATAGATGCCGTACTACCAATATTAAAGACGTGAGCCATCCCTGTTTTAATGCCTGATTTCTTGACAATAGAATTGACCTTGTCAGTAATGTCATGCATGTCCCCATGACGATTTGTGGAAAGATTAATTTGCTCCTGATGAACCATGATCTAAGTTGGGTTAGGTGTGCTGATATCTGTAATTTAAGCAGTGAGATGGTGCAATTGACCAGGATGTCAATTTCTTTCCGTTCCTACCCCCCACCTCCTCATCCTCTTCTTGGTCAACCTTCATATTCACTATCAATTTCTATATCGAGAGTGTCTTCATCAATCCGCACATACAAAATATTCGGACGGCAACAAACCTGACAATCCTCAACATAGGACTGCTGTCCACCCGCACTCAGATCAACAAAAGTTAAATTCGGTTCGCCACAGTAGGCGCAAATGTATTCAGCTGTATTTTGCATTCCACTTCAATTCCCCATCAATGCCGCCCTAATTCTACAAGGTAAATGTTGAAAAATATTGCGCCTCACCATCATCTGGAAATGTCTAAGCCTGATGGACAAAAGGATTGGATTCGTTGCAACTGATAACTTTAATCATGGGAATAGGGTGTCTTCTCCTAATGGAGAAATTTAACCTGGATCAAGAATAAAACTAGAACACTCAACATTCTCCTTCTTTTGGTAGATGCAATAGAAATTCCTAAGCCATCACAATCTTTGTAAATAACTCTTAACAAAACCCATGACGGTGTCCGGAAGCCCTCGCGTCGTCATTGTCGGAGCTGGTTTTGGTGGCTTAAAGGCAGCGCGGTTGCTGGCTCGTTCTGGAGTCGAAATCCTGCTGATTGACCGCAACAACTACCATACCTTTATTCCTCTGCTCTATCAGGTAGCCGTAGCGGAACTGGAACCGGAACAAATTGCCTACCCGGTACGCCGAATATTGCGGCGGATACCGAATGCTCGTTTCGTGATGGCTGAGGTGAAGCAAATTGATTTTGCAGGTCAAGTTGTGGAAACCGACGACTCTGCAATTTCTTACGACTTCTTGATTCTGGCTACAGGAAGTAAATCCCAGTATCTCGGAGTACCGGGTGCGAGAGAGTACACCTTGTCGATGAAAACTTTGGAAGAAGCCGTAGCGTTACGCAACCACATTTTCTCCTGCTTCGAGCAAGCCGTAAGGGAAAAAGATCCAACGCAACGCCAGCAGCTTCTCACGTTTGTAATTGTGGGGGGTGGCCCAACGGGCGTAGAATTAGCGGGTGCCTTAATTGAGCTGATTCATGGCCCTCTGGTCAAAGATTATCCAACACTAGATTTGCAGCAGGTGCGCGTGATACTTTTGCAATCAGGCGATCGCTTACTCGCCGAGTTCCCCCAGCGCCTGGGGGACTATACGCAAAAGCAGCTACGAACCAGAGGGGTTAAAGTTCACCTACAGGCCAAAGTTAGCCAAGTTACTCCCAAGACGGTACATCTCCAAGATGGTACGGTTATCTTGGCGGAGACGATGATCTGGACAGCCGGTGTAGAGGCGTCTCCACCCCCTCCCACTGGGGAACTGTTCCCATCTGCCAAGGGGAAAGTTGCCGTTCTCCCAACTCTTCAGTTGCCAAATCAGCCACAGGTGTATGCGATCGGTGATGTGGCTGATGTACAGTACAAGGGACAACATCTGCCAGCCGTCGCCCCTGCCGCTATCCAACAAGGGGAATCTGTTGCAAATAATATCAAGCGGCAGTTGCGGGGACTATCCCCTCAACCCTTTCGCTACAAGGACAAAGGTCGGGCGGCAATTATTGCACGCAATGCAGGTGTCGCGCAAACTGATAAGCTGACCTTAATGGGCTTTCCTGGCTGGTTTCTCTGGCTAGGTATCCATATCTATTTTCTCCCTGGCTTACGCAACAGCCTGCTAGTGATCATGAGTTGGGTTTGTGATTACCTATTGGGCGATCGCTTTGTACGCTTAATTCTTCCCAAACCGACATTAGGGGTGTCTCAATCTTCACCCTTTGCTGCTATCGATGAAATCAGCCTGGATCGAAACCGAACATAAGATAACTACCACTGTAATCAGTTTTGACTTTTGACTGATTCTTGTTGTTAATCCTGACTTTATTCTTCCTCTGAATCAAGGTGATTTGACATGAATTACATTCCACTTGCCGCCCGGATTTGTCTGTCTTTAATCTTCCTGCACTCTGGTATAGGCAAAATCTTCGCCTTTGCTGACACCCAGCAGATGATGGCGGCTAGAGGTTTACCGCTGCCTGCTTTGTTGCTCATGGGCAATATTGTTTTTCAAATATTAGGTGGTATATCCCTACTACTCGGTTACAAAGTCCGTTGGGGAGTGATTTTGTTAATCCTGTTCTTGGTTCCTACTACCTTCGTGTTTCATAACTTTTTGGCTGATCCAAAGGAGATGACCAATTTTCTGAAAAATTTAGGACTGATTGGTGGATTACTGATGGTATACTACGCTGGAGCTGGTGCCGTTAGTTTGGATGCACGCACTGATTTGTCTAACCCGAATCGACAATCTTCTCAACTGTAAAAGAGAAAGCGATCGCACATCGCCTCTTATGTGCAATCGCGTTGTAGCCCGTTAGGGTTATTAGGTCTTGTCAACCTAGTGGGAGCAAAATCAATGAATCATCGATAGGCTTGACTTAATCACCCGAAACCAAGCCTGGTTTCTCTAGTCAAGATAGGTTCGTTTTCTCAAAAATTCAACCGTGAAGCCGATAGATAGGTGAAGCCCTTTCTTAAATAGAATTAAGTTTCTTTAGGCTGCAACATTTTGGCGCGAATGAATCGATCAATGCACAATTTTCCGTAATATAAAGCCTCATCAAGAGTGTAAAAACAAAAGGGTTCACTATATAATTTCCCGTCCGGGTCAGTGAAGTCAACGGCAATATAATTCCCTTCTTGTCTGGTGAATAGATTCCATTGTCTGTAAATCATCATCCTAACCTCCACTAATCTGTAACGGTTTACGAAGTGGGTCAGCCAATAGAAATTTTTTGTCACTTGTATTACAGTGACCTTTGCTAAGGAGACTTCAAGGACTACGGCTTAAAAAAGCTGGTGTCGATGGTACTCCTCCCATTGCCTACGGAGTTAGCTGACGGGCTAAGACTGGAAGGTGTCTCTCTTATCAAATAAGACTCGCCCCAATATTTGGTTCCTCCGCTCTGAATCTGGCGTTCGACTACTGAAAGGATTACATTGACCAGACCGGATTAGGCTACCCACATTAGAGAGTATCTTTTATATTACACCTGTATTGCACTTTTTTTCAAGTTTTTCAGCTCTTGATTATTAAGTTTTTAATCATTAGCCATGGCTCAAGCGTGAAGCTATCTCATCAATACTTTGAGCAGAAATTCACGGTAAACAGAGAGCGAGAAAGATCAGCTTCAGGCAAGTTTTATCCAAAATTTGTAGGATGGATCTTGCCACCCTAGAGGAAAACAGCGATAGACTTCGTCCGTCTTCGCTGAGTCTTCAATCGACTAAAGTGGCTAAAAGAAACAACATTTAACGCAGTACCAAGAACCCGTATCATCCTTGCAATAGTAGCATCCGTTCCACCAGACGCAGGCATTGTAATACGATACCAAGCGCTGAGAATTGAGTAAGGTTGCTACTTCATCTCTTCTATCTGTTGAAGGATTACGGGCTTCCCGCTCTAGTGTTTTTTGGAGCTTCTCAGAAACACGCTCTAACTGATTCAGATGTGCGACCATCAAAACCTCTTATGCAATAACTTTTTTGACAAAATGCTTTCCCGACGAACCCAATAATTAAAAAAGAGCCGGAAAGGCCAATATAAAATTAATAGCTCAAAATATAAAGATTCACAAGTTATTTTCTTCAATCGTAATGTTTCTTTGGTCAATGAAATGTTTCTTTGGAATTCCTAACAAGTAAAGACCCCACCTGACCACAACTCATACCAATTTCATAAAATAGCGCTACAAATTGACCTCCTCACTAAAGCTCCGGCTAGCCCCCCTTATCAAGGGGGGAACAAGAAAAGTATCTGTAGCAACGATTTAGGAAATCGGTATCAGTCCTGTTTCTTATGGGGTGATATCCACTGAATCCATGTTCTGGGAAATAGTTGCGACCTCTGCGTAAAAAAACAATATCCGCTCCCGTCGTTGCCTACATTGAGAGCGGATATTCAATTCATAACGCAGCAGACCGATTGGATAAGTATTAACCAACGCCTTGGAGCAACAACTCTTGTGGCTGACTTTGTAATACTTTCACCTGACCATTCTCATCGACATCAATAACAGCCGTATCGCCCTCCTGCACCTGACCCGATAGCATCGCCTCAGCTAGGCTATCTTCCAACAGGCGCATAATGGCTCGACGTAACGGTCTGGCACCATAGCTAGGGTCGTAACCTTCACTCACCAAGCGGTCTTTGAAGCGTTCCGTGACTTCCAGCGCGATACCTTGCTCAAGCAGGCGTATGGAGATATCCCGCAGCATAAGGTCAGCGATTTGCTTCACCTCATCCCTGGTCAACTGACGGAAGACAATAATCTCATCCAGGCGATTGAGGAACTCAGGACGGAAGTAACCTTTCAGGTCTTCATTCACCTTATCCCGGATGCGGAGGTATCGAGACTCTGCTTCATTGCCGGAGGATTCAAAACCGAAGCTACTACCACCTTTTTCAATCACCTTCGACCCGACGTTAGAGGTCATGATAATCAAAGTGTTTTTAAAGTCCACCGTGCGACCTTGAGCATCGGTCAAGCGACCATCATCCAACAATTGCAACAACATGTTGAAGACATCCGGGTGAGCTTTTTCGATTTCGTCGAACAGCAACACCGTATAAGGCTTGCGTCGAACCGCTTCCGTGAGTTGACCGCCTTCGTCATACCCGACATATCCCGGAGGAGAACCAATCAGCTTGGAGACGGTGTGGGATTCCATGAATTCCGACATATCCAGCCGAATCATCGCTTCTTCTGAACCGAAGAAGTAAGCGGCTAGCGCTTTGGCGAGTTCAGTCTTGCCAACACCGGTGGGGCCAGAGAAGATAAAACTGGCGATCGGTCGATTGGGATTCTTTAATCCAACTCTGGCTCGGCGAATTGCACGGGAAACCGCCACAACAGCTTCCTCTTGACCCACTAGGCGCTGATGTAGGGTGTCTTCCAGGTGCAATAACAGCGCTGATTCCGATTCAGTGAGCTTGTTGACGGGTATGCCAGTCCAAGAGGCGACAATTTGGGCGATGTCTTCCTCTGTTACCGTAGGAATGATGACAGCGTCCTTTTGGTTTGCCATCAGCGCATGGAGTTGAGCTTCAATGTCTAACTCTTGATCGCGCATTTGTGAGGCTTTGTCAAAATTCTGAGCCTTAACCGCTTCTTCCTTTTTCTGGGTAATCCGATGCAGTTCCTGCTTCAGTTCTTTTGCCGCAGGAGATGGCCCAGAATGCATTAAATGGATACGGCTTCCCGCTTCATCAATCAGGTCAATCGCCTTATCCGGCAAGAAGCGGTCTTGGATATAGCGCTCAGAGAGTTTAGCCGCCGCTTCCAGCGCTTGATTAGAAATTTTAACCTTGTGGAACTGCTCGTAAGCTTCGCGCAGACCGTACAGAATCTCAATGGTGTCCTCGACGGACGGTTCTCCCACCATCACGGGTTGGAAACGGCGTTCTAAAGCCGCGTCCCGTTCAATGTGCTTACGATATTCGTCCAGAGTCGTTGCTCCTAAGCACTGCAATTCGCCTCGTGCGAGAGCGGGTTTGAGGAGATTCGCTGCATCCATCCCGCCTTCGGTTGACCCTGCACCAACCAAGGTGTGAATTTCGTCAATGACTAAGATAATATTCCCAGATTGACGCACTTCCTCCATAATTTGCTTGAGGCGTTCCTCAAAGTCTCCTCGATAGCGAGTGCCGGAGAGCAGCGAACCCATATCCAAGGTGAAAACTTGCTTATCTTCCAACAGGTCGGGGACATGATTATCCACAATACGTTGAGCCAGACCTTCTGCGATCGCAGTTTTGCCAACTCCCGGTTCCCCAATCAACACTGGGTTATTCTTGGTGCGACGACCGAGAATCTGAATCACCCGTTCAATTTCCTTCGCACGACCCACAACCGGGTCAAGCTTGCCTTCTAAGGCTAGCTGAGTCAAATTCCGGCCAAATTCTTCCAATTTCGCCTTCTTAGTTGGCGTTTCTCCAAACAACGAAGACCCTTGAGCTCTCGCTTTAGCAGCAGCAGCGACTTCTCCCATCGCTTTAATCACTGCCATACGAACATCACCTAACTCAACATCTAGGTTTTCAATCACTTTGGCAGCAACACCCTCTTCGTCCTGGGTGATGGCCAACAACAAATGTTCCGTACCGATATAGTTATGTCCGAGTTGACGAGCCTCTTTGAACGATTGATCGAAAATGCGCTTGGCTTTAGGGGTAAAGGGAAGCTCTGCCGGAACAGCTCGATACCCGCGACCAATTAGATTTTCGACCTCTGCCCGTGCCGATTCCAGGGTAATGCCAAAATTATTGAGTACGATAGCGGCTATACCTGTGCCTTCACCCAGCAACCCCAAGAGAATTTGCTCGGTTCCCACGAGGTTGTGTCCCAGGCGACGCGCTTCTTCCTGGGCGAGCATAATAGCTTTGATGGCTCTATCTGTGAAACGTTCAAACATGTGGGTTCACCTTACCGAGCGGTTTAACAAGTGGATGATCTGAAACTCACCCTTCTATAAAGTTTTATGTACTTCCTTCCCTTCAATGTATCTCTCTCAGGTTGACTCGCTCAGTGGGCAGAACCGTATTCTTTAGGAGTAGTTGCCGTCTAACTGGGGATAGTGGGAGATGGGGGGACGGGGATGAGGAAGAGTGGCACCAGAGCTAAGCGTGAGCATGGGAGATGGGCGACAAGGAAGGGCAAATTCTTTCCATTACCGATTAGCGATTACCCATGCCCCAAAAAAATGTCCAGATCAACCTCTTCTAAAGGGAACAGGTTGTTACAATCGCTTTTAATTCCCTGTTGTTGAATGCCATGACTGACAATGTTCTTGATGTCCGCAATTTGAAAGTAGAGTTTCACACCGATGAAAAGCGGGTCTTGGCGGTTGACGGAATTGACTTCAAACTGAAGCGAGGCCAAACACTGGGAATTGTCGGCGAATCAGGGTCTGGTAAATCGGTCACCTCCCTCGCTGTCATGGGTTTGGTGCCGAGTCCAGGCAAGATTACGGCGGGAGAAATTTATTTCCGTCCCTCGGATGATGGGGCAGATGCGGTGAATTTGCTGGCATTGAATGACGAGCGCAAGCGTCTCTACCGAGGTGGGAAAATTTCCATGATTTTTCAGGAACCGATGACTTCCCTCAACCCGGTTTATACCTGTGGATTTCAGCTTGTAGAAGCCATTCGACAACACCAAAATATTTCTGAGCCAGAAGCGCGGCGTCAGGCAATCGCTCGTCTTCAGGAGGTCAAGCTCATCCCTGGCGATGAAGAATTAAAGAAGCAGTATCTAGAAGAGTTGCTTCAGCAAAATCCTGGTCAACCCATACCAGGAGATAAGGAAATTTACCGACACATCAATCAGCAAAAACAGGCCATCCTAGAGCGCTATCCTCACGAGCTTTCTGGGGGTCAGTTGCAACGGGTGATGATTGCCATGGCAATTTCTTGTAACCCGGATGTGTTAATTGCTGATGAACCGACTACCGCGCTGGATGTGACCGTGCAGGCAACGATTCTCGATTTACTCAGGGAGTTGCGGGATAATCGGGGCATGTCGATACTGTTTATCACTCACGACTTGGGGGTGATTGCAGAAATTGCCGACTCTGTGGCGGTGATGTATCAAGGAAAAATTGTGGATAGAGGGGAGGTCTGGGAAATTTTCTCGAACCCGCAGCATCCTTATACCAAGGGTCTGTTAGCTTGTCGTCCTCGCCTAGAGCGGCGTATGCGATACTTACCTACCGTTTCTGATTTCATGGAGGTTGTGACGACGCCGAGTGGGGAACTGGAGATTCGAGAGAAACCGGTTGATGCTAAGCTCATCGCTGGGGAAGAGGACAGGGGGGATTCTGCCAGCAACCTCTCCGCGTCACAGCATCACTCTGTCTCTGTATCCTCTTCTTCCCAAGTTCCGCTGGTTGCTGTTCGTGACCTTCAGGTGGGCTTTCCAGTGCGGGGAATGTTTGGCAAAGCTAAACGCTACATTATGGCGGTGAATGGCATCTCATTTGAGGTTTATCCAGGGGAAACATTAGGGTTAGTCGGAGAATCGGGTTGCGGCAAATCCACTTTGGCTCGGACGTTACTGCGTTTAATTGAGCCGATAAGTGGTGAGATGGAGTTTGAAGGCCGAGATATTACCACTCTCAAAGGCAACCGCTTACGCCAATTGCGGCGAGAGATGCAAATTGTGTTCCAAAATCCCTTTAGCTCTCTTGACCCCCGGATGAAGATTGGGGAGACGGTGATGGAGCCATTGGTAATTCATGAGGCGGGAGGCAACAAAAAAACACGGCGCGATCGCGCGGCTTATCTGTTGCAGCGTGTGGGTTTAAATCCAGACTTGATGAATCGCTATCCTCACGAGTTTTCTGGAGGTCAACGGCAACGGGTGTGTATTGCTAGAGCACTGGCACTTAATCCTAAGTTTATTATCTGCGATGAATCGGTTTCTGCTTTGGATGTTTCGGTGCAGGCGCAAGTACTCAATCTCCTGAAAGAATTGCAGGGTGAGTTTGGTCTAACCTACATCTTTATTTCCCATGACTTGAGCGTGGTGAAATTCATGAGCGATCGCATCATGGTGATGAACCGAGGCAAAATTGAAGAGATTGGCGCTGCGGAGACAATTTACCGCGAACCAACGAAGGACTATACTCGTCAGTTGATTGCTTCGATTCCTACAGGTACCCTGGAACGGATTCAGCAACAGCAAGAAAAGCGGCAAGTTTCAGAGTTGTCGGGATTCAGAGATCCGTGGTCTTCTAATTAGTTAATGACTCCTGCTAAAAGGATGTGAGTTGCGATCGGCGTTGTGCCCAGAGTCGGCGCAGGTAATCCAATTCCTTGGGTGAATATCTGTCTTCAAAGTTTACTGATTCCTGTTGAATCCATAATCCTAGTTGCTTTAACTCTTCTAGGGTGCGACTGGTTTGAATCATGTGGGTAATGGTTCTCATCCATCGGTTCAGTGTACGGTAACTGACGAATTGACCGCCTTTGTCGCGGCGATGGACAAATAGAACATAAGCCCAGCTTTCGATCCGTACAATTGCAGAGACGGGAATTTTTAGCAAACAGGCGATATAGCGGAGGCTGAGGCGAAATCGCTGAGCGGGCTGAATCCGGCGAAATAAGATGGTCGTCATTTTGTCCCCTCACTGTCTTTGTCTGGAGTTTCGGGTGTGAGGTCAAAGATGATGGTGTGGGGGGCGGTGGGGAGTAGCTGGCGGAGAATTCTTAAATGAGCTTCTGCATCGCAGCGACGGCGAAAACGGGCAACAATAGTCTGTCGCATGTTGGGAAGGGGGCGAATGATGCACCAAGGAAATAGTTGAGTTTGGTAGGTCATGAGGCACTCCTGGCAATGACAAAGTTTGCCGATTGGGTAAATAGGCATGAGCGAATTGCGACAACTCTGGCGATGTACGCAGGTTCCGCAATAGGCAGATATGGCAACCTCACAGGCGATCGCAATGAGCGTTCCAATCGAAATCGCCTACAAGGTTGTGGTGAGATGGCAGTTTTTGTAAGACACTGAGATAGCAGCAGGCATCCAAAAGGATATCCAAGGAAGCACCTAACTAGCCTTGAGGTGGCTTTCCGGATTTCCTGTCTGTTTTTGTGTCTTTCTTATTATACATCGACTAGTCAAAGTCGCAAGTCAGAATATTAAGTTGGCTGATTGTGGTAAAAAAAAACAAATCTGGCTCAGAGGAGAATGAGTCCCCATTAAAGAGACTGCGAGAAGAAGCTGGACTTTCTCAACAAGAGCTAGCTACTAGGATTGGTGTAGCTGTAGCAACGATTAGTCGTTGGGAGAGAGGAGCTCCAGCTATGTTAACTGTGCCTCAAATGAAGGCGCTGTGTAGGGTCTTTGGCAAAAGTATTGAGGAGTTGCCTGATGAGTTTGGGCCACAGAAGCGATTGGTTGAGGGGGAGGGGTGAGGAGAGGAAGGTGCGATCGCTCACCTGTTCCATATTCCCCATCGAGTTATGTGAGAATTTAAGAGAAGGCTTTACAGGTACACCATGCAGCGAAATGAGGTACTGGCAATTCTGGCACAACATCAAGACTCACTAAAAAGCTTTGGTGTCAAATCACTAGCAATTTTTGGTTCAGTAGCACGGGATGAAGCTAGACCAGACAGCGATGTGGATATATTAGTCGAGTTCGAGGGATTAGTTACCTTTGACCGCTACATGGACTTGAAATTCTATCTAGAAGACCACTTGGGAACATCGGTAGACTTGGTGAGCAGGTGTACACTCAAGCCACAGATTCGACCTTCTGTAGAACAGGAGGCTATCCCTGTCACGTAGTATCCGCCTGTACCTGGAAGACATTATTGCTAGCAGTACCAAGGTGATACGCTACACCCAAGGCATGACTTTTGAGGATTTCTTGACGGATGAGCGCACCTTTGATGCCGTAATGCGGAACCTGCAAATCATTGGAGAAGCTGCCAAAAATGTACCCCCAGAAGTTCGCAGTCGCTACCCAGAGATTGAGTGGCGAAAAATCTCTGGACTACGTGATGTCCTGGCTCACGCCTACTTTAGCCTGGAAAACGAAACCCTCTGGGATATCGTGCAAAACAAAGTACCGCCCTTGCTCGTACAGGTGCAGCACATACTAGAGATGGACTTTGGCAATGAATAAGAAATCACGCTTCAACCGATTGGAGAAATAGTGATTGTATCGTACCAACTTCAGCTATACAGAAACGCGATCGCAACCAGGCAACCCTTTAGATTTTTCAAACTCTTAAGGCTGACAAAATCGATTCTCTATCGAGGCCAAACTTTAAGGGCAATGTCAGCTAAATACTCACCACGGCGTTGAATCTCCTCTGCGTTCCATGTCTCCACATTTTTAAAGTACTGATTGTCCAAGGTAAGGGCGCTAGTTCGCAGGTATGATAATTTATCACTAAAAGGATTGTTAGACATCTCAGAGTTATAGGGAGTGAGAGTTAAGTTACCTAATGTGTGAAGCCAACGCTTGTGTACTTCCTCTGCATTGGTTCCCAGGAGGGCTTTCCACTCCTTAGTCAATGTCTGAGGCATAATATGTTCGAGAGTGAGATTATCGGCTTTCACCTGAAACTTAGTTAGGGGTTTCTCCAGACTCTCTAAAAAAAGTTTGACTCTGCTGCCAGTCACGGGATTTTCAATAATGCTTTGGCGAAACCAGTTATCGTCAGGCCACACTTGAGCTTTGCTAGTGCTTGGCCAAGTACTTAGTTGCTCTCGCAATGCACTTATAAAATCACTAGAGTTATATTCTTTCAGTCGCTTCTTGACATCTTGATACAAGTTGTTAAAAATTTTGTCCATCCATCTAGTTGTCAAACCTGCAAACAAGCGACGTACAAAAAAAGACTCTACATAACGCAGAGCTTGCTCAAATTGATTTAAAGAGAGTTTATTTTCTGCATAATCTCTATAAAGATTTAGCAAAAATGGATGGCAATTACTGAAGTCTAAACCTTTCAAACGTTCAAACAAACGCCGTAAATTAGAGTGTGGCTCTTTATTAGGAAAACAAATACGTATGTAGTACGTAGAAAATTGAGAAAATTCTTTTAGATCGGCTAGAACTTCATCTGTTGATTTTTTATCGAGACGTGATTTTAGTGTTTGGTAAATATTGTTTTGGTTTACTGCAACTCCTTCCTTACGGAGGTAACACCAAAATGCTCTAGTGAGTTCTTTTAAGTATTTATCCTCACCTGCATTATCTTTGAACTGCTGTTGTAAGGGAAACCATATATCATCATAAACTTCGACCCTCTGTTCTTTGTTAGTGAGTCGCATAAAAAAGTAGTTACGAACCAAATCTGCTTGAGTTAATGGTGCTCCTCTATGATTTAAACTCTCGAAAATAATATAGGGATTGTCTCTGTCGTCCAACGTTATGCTGACTAATGTTAGCTTCTCCAAAACCACATTTTTAAATTTGGCTAGGTCGATAGGGGAGTTATCTTCCTCTATGTCACCATTTTTTAGTTGATTTCCAAAAAACTTAAAGGTTTCATATATTAGGCTTGTGCTTCCATTGATTTGCCCTTCAACAACTTTCTGATAGACTTCTTGGTCAGCCTGAGTAGGTAAAATTTTATAATGGGCATCACCTTTCTTATATCTATTAATTAAATACAGCTCTTGTAATTCTGCCGCCGATTCAGAATCCTGTTCTTTCAAGTGTTCTCGTAGCGCAGCCAGAAGCAAGGAAAGTGTGGTGAGGCGTTGCTGCCCATCAATAAGAAGAAATGGAGAAATGCCATCTGGTGTACCCGGTACTGCCTGAGTCACAATTGGTCCCAAGAAGTGGTTGTCTTCATTGTCGTGGTATATCTCCATGATGTCTTCCCAGAGAGCCTTCCATTCCTTCTTTGACCATGAGTAAGGTCTTTGAAAGAGCGGAATTTGGAACTGCTTACCGCCTTCCAGCAATTCACGGAGCTTGGTTTCCGATGCCTTCACGTTTAATAGCCTCTTGATCTTGCCTCTATCAACGTTAACTTAGTCAATAAGAAAGTTAAGAGGGCGTTCGTTCCAGTATCTGTTCACGTCCTGCCTATAGCTGCCCTTAATCGCATGACAGCAAGCTGACTTAAGCCAACTGATTGAGTTTGCCAGCTAAGCGAGCCACCTCATTGCCTTAAAAACTTCGATACAAACGCCCTTCTCGCAACTGCAAAACTGGCTGTTTTGACATCTGCACCAATTGCTCATCATGAGTAGTTACAATCACCGTCGCACCCATCCCATTCAGTTTCTTGAGAATATTTAATACCTGCCGAGAATTATCGGGATCGAGGTTACCCGTTGGTTCATCCGCCAGCAATACAGGAGGTGTCCCCACGATCGCACGTGCCAAACTCACGCGTTGTTGCTCTCCCCCTGAGAGTTCATCTGGAAAACAGTTCGCTTTGTGTTGCAAACCTACAACCTTCAAGGTTGGCGGTAAACGGCGCTGAATTTCCTTGCGGGTGTAGCCTTGTGCCCAGAGGACAAAGGCGATATTTTCTGACACAGTGCGTGTCGGAATCAGTTTATAGTCTTGAAACACAACACCGATGCGACGACGCAGCAACGATAAGCGATCGCCCCTTAACTTCCCCACATTCAAATCATCGACGATTACCTCCCCAGAATTAGGCTGTTCCGCACCATAAAGCAGCTTCAGCAATGTTGATTTCCCCGCACCCGAAGGGCCAGTAATCAATAAAAAGTCTCCTCGCTTCACCTCTAAACTGAGGTCAAACACTCCTAAGCTGCCATTAGGGTAAGTTTTTGTCACTCCTTGTAACTTCACCATTACAGGATTTGGGCTGGTTGTGGCGTTGGCAGCCACATTGTGCTGAGTTGGGCTATTACTGGGGTGACCCAAGACGGTCGTCATAGACAAGCGATCGCAAATGAAATAAATCGTGAATCCAATACCTTAATACAAAAAGTGGGCAGGTAACCCTACCCAACCCCATTTTTGGGCAAATATTTTGTTCAAGCCAAGCGTTGACCAATCGCTTTCAGGGCAAATTGGGGCAAAGCCATCATTCGCCGCCAACGCCAAGGTTCTTGATACAGCCGATACAACCATTCCAAGTGATTCTCACGCAACCAGACAGGCGCACGAGTTTTAATACCCGCCCAAATATCAAAACTACCCCCGACCCCAATCCAAGTCGCTTGAGGGCACAGGTGGCGATTTTGGGCAATCCACAACTCTTGGCGAGGAACACCCAAGCCAACCAAAATCAAACCAGGTTGCTGATCTTTGAGCGTTTGCTTGAATTTCTGCTCTTCTTCGGGTGACAGGTAACCGTGTTCAATTCCTGTGATCGTCAGTTCTGGAAGCTTGTCTTGCCAAATCTTCGCGCCCTTTTGAGCAACGCCAGGAGAACCCCCGTAGAAAACAACTGGGCAAGACTTGCCTAATTCCCCAGCCTGCCGCAGTACAGACTCAGCCAGTTCAATTCCCGGACAGCGTCGCCCTCGTTGACCCTGAAGCCATAAGTAAAGAATGACCCCAGAACCATCAGGAATCACCAGGTCTGCTTTTCGGATAATTCCAGCGAGAACATCATTGTGTTCTGCCTGTATTGCCATTTCTGCATTCAGGGTCACCACATGATTGCCAAGCCTCTGGTGTAGACGAGTCCCTAGCCAGTGGTCATAGTCATCTAACAGGTGAACAGGTAGACCCAGCACGGAAAATTGTTTGGGTGCCTCAACCATAGCCCAGTTCTTGAGTATCCTCACATCACACTTCTCACTAACAATATGAAGGCTATCCGATCCGGACACTTAAAGCTAGCCGATTTTTCAGATTGCTCCAACGTGACACTATAGGCTCTACTCTGCCCGTCGGAATGCTCTCTTCTCAATAGGGAACTAACGAGCGCGAGGCTCTCCTCGTCTGCGTTACACCCACGGCCTTGCTTCAATCCGGTTAATACAAAAGAAAATAGAGACGCGATTATAGCATTTCACGCGTCTCTATATATATCTCTATCTCTATTTCTATCTCTACTGGACAATGTTGAAACTCGAAAGGCTATCAAGTGTCAAACCGAGTTTGAGTTAGTTCGCTCGCTTCACAGAGCCATCTGCATACAGCTCTAAGGGCACTAACTGAACTTTACCGTTGACGTTGACTTTTGTGTAGACAATTCTTTGCAGAGGAGAATGGTTTTGGTTATAGCGCGTAGACATATTAGCCACCCCGTCGCATTCGAGAGTTTAGGAAAAAATTTAATGCAGGCAAGTATTCATTAAGTACTTAATTTCTTTATTCGCCTACTTCTGTGATAGCAAAGAAAATATTAAGAACAGGATAAGCTAAGCCGATGTATTATAAAGATTCCAACAAGATACTCATAATGTTCAAAAGCGACTTGACTTGAGCCGTCGTCACCCCCTTGAAAGCAATCCTCAGTTCCGTCTATGCCCTTATTTCCACACGGCTAGCCCATAAAAAGCCCAGATTCCAACTAAGTTAGCCGTCATGTCTGACAGAGTGCTGGTGCGAAGCGGCGAAAGTGCTTGCAAACTCTCATCCACAGCGGCAAAAACGCTAATGATAAGGGGTGCTAAGGGAAGGGCAAAAGGAAACAGCCAAATTGTAATCATCTGTCCCCCTAGCGCTTTATGACCCAAGTAAGAAGCACTGCCCAATAAGATAAAGTGTCCGATAGTGTCATAAAAGGGGATAGCTGAAACTTTGACAGGTAAAATCCCCCAATAAGCCAAACCGATGATGGTTAGCAAAACCAAGAAGTACAAACCAAAAGCTATAACCCAATTCCGGTTCAACTTCATTTTTCCTCTTTGTCCTCAGCTTCTTGCTCAGTGCCTAATTCACTACAAGCTAAAGATTGCCGATTCCGTATAGAAAACTGACGCGAACCCTAATAGCCTGGTTTTAAGGCATGACAACAATTATTTGGCTTCACCCATCAATGTAAATGCTGCCCATGCCCTAGAGTTAGGATATTTTTTCATCGTAGTTAGCATGGATTGGCGCAACGCTTGAGCTTTATCATCTGTCTGCTTTAGCTGCCGATAAAACTCAATCATTAAGTCCGTTGTTGAGGCATCCGATGCGGAACCAAAAGACATCACTATACTAGGAACACCCGCAGCAATTAGCGACATCGATAGACCCATTAAGCCATCACTTGTGAGTTTTCCAGCTCCTATGTTACCTGCACTGAGGACGACGAGTTCAGCCCGTAAAGGTGATTTTTTGTCTTTAGTTTGCTCGTACAAGTTAAGGATTTCAGCAGCGGTGAGTATACCGTTATCATTACCCGCTGGTGCTAGAGCAATTCCCCCCGGTACACCTTGACG
Organism: Microcoleus sp. AS-A8; assembly: GCA_039962225.1. Taxonomy (NCBI): domain Bacteria; kingdom Bacillati; phylum Cyanobacteriota; class Cyanophyceae; order Oscillatoriales; family Microcoleaceae; genus Microcoleus; species Microcoleus sp. AS-A8. The sequence goes on along the minus strand of JAMPKV010000003.1, from coordinate 123,293 downwards.
CTTAATGTCATCCAGTAATCCGTAAGTTGCTAAATGTATCGTTCTTGAGTTTGGCAATTGTTCTAAGAAAGCGCTTTTGGTTGCTTGGTTACCAATCAGGGGTTGAGTTTTTAGGAATTGGGCAATTTCTAGGGATTCCTGTTCTCCTCTCAACAAGGGCGGTAAAGACTGCGATGATTCGCCTCCCCCTACTGTCATATTCGGCATCGTTGGATTACCAATTACCAGGACTTTATTTCCTGATACTTGTTTCCGCTGCTCTTTTGTTAAGGCTAGTATCTGAATCGCTGGAGAAGTTAAAATTGTATGTTTTTCAATCAGGGATTTGCCTGTAATATCGACTAATGCCGGGAAAGGAACGAAGAATAGTTCTTGGTGCGGAATAAAAATAACATGAGCTTTGGAGTCTTTGGGTAAAAGGTCTTCAATAGGTTTAATAAGTAGCTGATTGAGTTGCAACAAGAGTTGAGTCTGGGATGTCTTATCGGTTGGTTCTGCTGCGTTTGTGCTGCTTTTACTCTTGACACCGATCGCTTCCAGGCTATTGTTAACAACCTTTTGTAGTGAGGAAATAGGATAGACCGTTTTTTGCTCTTTAATATTAATGCGGCGGAATGCAATTTCTCCTGACGGCTGAATCACCCAAACAAATAGTTCTTGATCAGAAATAACCGAATACTCAACCAGTGTGGCCTTTTGTGCCTTAGCAATTTGTTTGATTTCTAGGAGTGTAGGTAGAGTAATTTGAGGAGGAGCCGCTTTTAAACCTGTTCCTACGGGTTCAGAAGATAACCGTAGATTAAGTAACTGAACAATTTCTTTAACTCGCCCCTGTTCCGCTATTTCCAAGGCGGCTTCGGGCTGATTTTGAGCGATGTGAACTTGTTGTAGTAAGCGATACGTTCTAGTCTGTTCAGCAGAATAATTATCGTTACTTCCGAGTGTGGAGCGTATGGCGTCCCAAACTTGAAGCGCATCCAGAAGTTTCGGCTGAGTTTCGGTGAGATTGTTGGCTTTGAGGGAAGCGAGTGCAAGATTGTTTAAAGCTGTGCCTTCTCCTAAACGATTATTTGTTTTTTTCGCTGCTTCCAATTGTTGTTGATATAACTCGATCGCCTTGGAAAATTGCCCTTGAGACTCGAAGGTGATCGCTAATTGGTTGAGGGCGATCGCTTCTTGAGCAGGATTACCCGATTTCCTGGCTATTTCCAACTGTTGCTGATACAATTCGAGCGCTTTTGGTTGTTGTCCCAGCGACTCGTAAGCCTTTGCTAACTGACTTAGAGCAATAGCTTGCAAAGCATTATTATTTGATTTCTGGGCGAACTCCAGTTGTTGCTGATACAACTCGATCGCTTTTTGGGATTGCCCCGACAACTCATAAGCCTGTGCTAGCTTTTGCAGAGATTCAGCGGCTAAGCTTGTATCGCCAGTTTCCCGTGCGATCGCGAGTTGTTGAAGATGAAACGCGATCGCTTCTTGGTATTGCCCTTGTGACTGGGAATCTAGAGCCAAATTGTTCAAAAAAGCGGCTTGCCGTCTGGGATTGCCAATCTCTCGCCGAATGACTTGCGCTTGCTGCTCAAACTTCTTTGCCCTCTCTTCTTGCCCTAAGTACAAATAAGCCTTGCTTAAACCGAGTAGCGCCTCAACCTCACCTGTGCGATCGCCAACTGCCTTTTTGAGTACCAAACTCTGATGATAAAACCCCGCAGCTTGTCCGTATTGCCCCATAGAAAAGTAGGTATCGCCCAAATTACCGAAACAACGAGCAATGCCTTGAGCATCACCCAAATTTTGATAAAGTTTGAGCGCCTTCTGCAATGACTCTAATGACGCTGCAAATTGACCCGTTTTATGTTGCCGAATCCCTAAATTCAGCAATAAATCTGCATGATAATTTTGGGCATCTGGGGTTTGTGCCAAAACCGAGGATGTAGAGAAAGAAGCACAAATCCATAGCGGTGTTAGGGAGGTTAAAAAAGCCATCATTAAGGGCACAAATCCCCTGGTTTTTGCCCAACTTCGTTTGTAACGATGCTTGCACACAGACACTTGGCTAAGACAGACTGTCTTTTGTAGCCAAATCAACGGATAGACAGATGGCAAAATTTTCTTCGCCACAACCCAAACCCCTCCACAGTGATGGGTGTACTAGGCAAATTATCACTATATTTCCTGAGATATGGGCGACTTAACCCATATTTTTGCTATCGATTGATACCTCTAATCTAGAGCTTGCCAAAGGTTTTTAGAAGCCCGACTCTTCTGTTTAGGCGCAAGGCAAGGACGGTAGTGTCGTTCTCCTTCTACCTCCAATTCTTGCACAAAGCCTTGCTCTTTTAGGGCATTCAGTGTTGTGGAAATACTTTCCTCTTCGTGTTCCATATAAGCGGCTACTTCAGCCAGACTCACTTCTTTTTTTCGCACGATCCAAGTGACGATTTTCTGTTCAACATCAGGTAACGTCAGAACATCAGTCATGCTCAGACCGGAGTTAGTTTCATTCTCTCCGTCTCCGGTTTCTGAGGGATTAAATGGCTTCTCGCTCATAAGATTCTTTCCTTATAAGTTGCAAAATGGCAATTAGTACTCTCCCGCATATGTCTGACAATTAAACAGCAAATGTATCCTATTTTTTGGGGATTTAATGCTTGTTCTATGTCCAGTGATCTTGGCGATGTGTACTAAATTCAATGAAAAATTAGGCAGCCACTGGCTACCCGTTTTATACCCTTCCATTCACTGATATCTTGTACCCTTCCTAAGAGACTGGATTAATGTAAGGTAGGCCGTGTCTAAACTCTGAAACAATCCAGCCATAGCATGGGTAGGTATGGCTCACTCTACGGCGACTAACCAGGAGACAAGATATCAGGCTAACAGATATGTGCTGATTTTAGTGCTATTCAGTTAGATTGCATAATTTGCTTAGCAACTTTTTGCATCTCCTGGCTAATCGGGTGGTTGGGGTAGCGTAGGCAAAAGAGATCGCTGCTGGCGAGTTGCACCATCTCTTCGGAAAGGGGCAAGATTCCCGCCACTGGAGCATTGTAAATTTTCTCTACCTGTTGTCGTAAGGCATCAAAATCTAAGGCTGGTAACGCCTTATTAATCAGGAGTAACATTTTAGGGACTTGCAGCTTACGGGCTACTTCGACAGTGACAGCAGTGCCTTGAAAGTCTTGATTATCGGGACGCAAAATCAGAACCAGTATATCGGAAATCGTGAGAGAGAGTAAGGTTTCTTCATTTAAACCGGGATGGGTATCAATAAACAAATAATCCAATTCAAGCTCATCAATTAGGTCTTGGAAACCATCATTTAACATGCCAAAATCAAAGCCTTCCCGCAGGATTCGGGTAATATCACGAGCTTTGATACTAGAGGGAATCAGATAAATTTTGTTACGTTGACTGGCTTTTTCTTTTAAAACCGAACTAACGTCATAGGCTGTTTCTTCGATCGCACAGTTGCCCCACAAGTAATCGTTGAGGGTGTATTTTATTTTCTCGTCATTGAAACCAAAAAGAACATGAATCCCTGGGGATTGGATATCCGTGTCAACAATACCTACTCGCTTTCCCGAACGGGCAACAAGCGCAGCGAGATTTGCTGTTGAGTTTGATTTGCCAGTTCCTCCCCGAAACGAGTGAATCGATACAATTTTGGACACAGTACACTTCCTTAAGCTGTATTACAGGCTCTCTTCCAGCTTGGTCTACTCTAAATCAAGACGATAATCCTGTGTTCATTCCGTTAAGGCAATCTATAGAATCCACCTTAACCCTCATGGGAGTATGGCTTGATTCGCCAAAAGTCTAGTTCTCAAAGCCCCTGCCAGGATGTACTGTACCAACGTCGCTTCATCCTGTAAGGATAGCTACAGAATGTTTATCGGTGTGCTCTACTCCTTTTCCTTGGCTCAGTCCTCTTGAGTTTTAGCTGGAACATTAATTATGCTAGTGCCGATTTCCCTCGTTATCACTGTTTACAACCGGGAGCGTTATCTAGGCGCTGCGATTGAAAGTGTTCTGGCACAAACTCGTGGCGACTTGGAGTTAGTGGTTTGGGATGATGGTTCTACAGATCGTTCTGTAGAGATTGCTCAAAACTACGCGAGGCAAGATGCGCGGGTAACAGTGGTAGCGGCGCAACATCAAGGACGAGGACGTGCGCTAAAGGATGCGATCGCACACACAACAGGCACTTACATTGGCTTCGTAGACAGTGACGATATCCTAGCACCGACAGCACTGGAAGAGACAGCCGCCGTACTTGAGGCTCATTCAGCCACGGGTTTAGTTTATACCGACTATTTGGTGATGAACGAACGCGGTGAAGTCACCGATTACGGAAATCGCTGCCGCTTGCCCTATTCCCCAGCCGGACTGCTGCGAAAATTCATGACTTTCCACTTTCGGCTAATTCGCCGCACGGTATTCGAGCAAGTGGGAGGTATTAATGAATCGTTTTACGTCAGCGAGGATTATGAATTATGCCTGCGACTCTCAGAAGTAACGCAGGTACAACGGGTGAGTAAGCCACTCTACTACTACCGCGTTCACCGAGAGAGCATCTCCCAGCAGCAAAAAGCCGAGCAAAATCGCTTTGCACTCGTTGCCATCAAGCAGGCACGCCAGCGCCGCCAACATGCCGACAACTTTCCGGTAACATTGCTCAATGGTGCTGAGTTCTCCACCCAACCCAGTCAGAACTTACACATAGCCCCCCTTGTTCAGACAGGGCTGATTCATTCTCTCCAAACCCGCCAGGGAATCAATTCCACAGCGAGTAGCCAAAGTCGGTTTCAACCGACTGCAAGAGATCGGGCGATTTTAGTCCATTTCAATGGACTTGAGCTATTAGCCCGGAGTTTAAACTCCGGGCGGGTTTCGGGAATGGGTAAACGCTTCATCCAATCCCTAGCGAAGAACCTTAGTCATGCACTAGCTGCACTTCCCCTACTAGGAGCAATCAGTGTCACACCGGCTTTAGCACAAATTCTTCCTGCGGCTGATGGCACGAATACCCTGGTGAACACGACGGGTAATCAATTGGACATAACTGGAGGACAAACCTCTTCTAATGGAGGCAACCTCTTCCATAGTTTTTCCCAATTTGACGTTGATACGGGACAAACTGCTAATTTCCAGTCAAATCCGACTATTCAGAATATCTTGGGTCGGGTGGTGAGTGGGAATGCCTCTAATATTAATGGACTCATCCAAGTCAGTGGTAGCCAAGCCAATCTGTATCTGATGAATCCAGCAGGAATTATCTTTGGCTCCAATGCCAGCTTGAATGTTCCGGCATCTTTTGTTGCTACAACAGCCACGAGTATTGGGATTGGTGATGGCTGGTTTAATGCGGCGGGTACCAATGATTACACCCAGTTAAACGATACGCCTAATGCCTTTGCTTTCACCACATCTCAACCGGGCAGCATTGTTAACTCCGGCAACTTAGCGGTAGGTGCAGGAAAAGATCTGATGCTCTTGGGTGGCACGGTTGTGAGTACGGGGCAAGTTAATGCTCCATCAGGGCAAATCAGGATGGCAGCCGTACCAGGAACTAGTCTGGTTCGCCTGAGCCAAGCAGGGTCTGTATTAAGTTTAGAGGTTCTACCTCCTGCATCGGGGAGCAATTCACCCACTCCGTGGACATTGCCTGTTTTATCCCTGCCCCAACTCCTGACGGGTGGGGGTGGGGGTAATGCTACGGGACTCTCTGTGAACGCCAATGGACAGGCAGTGCTCACAGGTTCTGACATCATCATCGAAAATGGCGATGTCGTAGCTAAGAATGTCACAGCTCAAGAGGCGACACTGACAGCTAACAACAACTTGACGTTAGTTGATTCTAGGCTAACCACGACGGGAGACTTGAATTTGCTGGCACAGGATACGGTGCGGGTGCGGGACAGTGTGACAAGTCCTGTTATTGTCCAAGCTGGGGGGAAGCTGTTAGTTCAAGGGAATCAAAACATTGATATTTTTGCTTTGAATAATCCGGCGAGTGGGTTGTTCTCTGGCGGAGATATGGTGCTACGCTCCACGAATACTGTAGGAGGTGATGCTCATTACTTCTCTGGCGGCAATTTTTGGATTGAAACATTGGATGGGAGTTTAGGAAATCTGTTTAGTCCTTATGATCCAGTGATTCGCGCCAGTGGTGATGTTAATTTCGCCAGTTACACAGGAGCCTCACTGCACATTTTTGCAGGAGGTAGTGTGACGATTACAGGTAACGTCACGATTACAGGTGTTGATGCTGTATACGGACTTGCTGAAAACGTTACCTTATCCGATGGAACAGTGCTTGCCATTAATGGCGCAACTCAACCTACCCTCGATATTCGAGCAGGAACTACTGCGTTTGGTACTCCTGGCATTATCGGCGGTGGTGGTTTTACTCCGGGAGTTCCTGGGACTGGAGGTACTCCAACAAGTGCAAATATTTCGATCGGCAATATTACTAATAACGGAGGAGTCGTCTTTCTAACAAATCAGTACAATCCTAACACCTCATTACCCGGTGGCTCAATTTCAACTGGGCAAATTAATGCGGCTGGTAGCTCAGTTACACTTGATGCCCGAAACACCATTACCCCTGGCAATATCACTACCACAAACAACAACATCCGCTTGAACGGGTCGGTACTTCTCCCTGCTGCTACAACTTTTACTAATGGTTCTACTACAGGCGACATCATTATTAATGGCACCGTTGATAGCGCTGCAACAGGTACAGGCCGCTTAGTCCTAGCCGCAGGAGGGGGCAATATTACATTGGATAATGCTGTAGGTAGTGTCAATCCGCTATTTGGCTTACAGATTGACAGTGCCAACAATGTGAATTTCAATGGCTCCGTTAATGTTGGTAATAATGATAGTGGAGGAGTGAGGGGAGCAGTGGATGTCAATCATACCGGAGTGCTAACAACGGCTGGAAACATTAGAGCCTACGGAGCGTTTCGGCAAACGGGTACGGGTGCAGTTTCTGTGGGGGGCGACATCATTACTGGTGGTGATAACGACAGCAGACTAATTAGCTTTCAAGGTCCAGTCACCTTAACTAACAATGCAACATTCTCTTCAGGAGTTTCGTTTGGAATCTTCTTTAATTCCACCTTGGATATAGGCAGCAACACACTGACTTTAAAGACAAACAGAAGTATTGGTTTTGAAGGGGGAAACAATTCGGTAAGGGGTACAGGTTCCCTTGTGCTTGCGCCTGCAACACCCAATCGAAATATCGAGATTGCTGGCTCTGGCCAAGCGGATGCTTTGCGACTTACAGCGGTAACCCTTGCTGCCTTGCAAAATGGTTTTAGCTCCATCGTTATTGGAGGAGCTGACAGCAGTGGTACTATCACTGTAGTCAATCCAGTCACGTTTAACGACCCAGTCATCATTCAAGCACCAGTGGGAACTGGTTCAATCACTGCAACAGGAGCAATTTTTGGCTTAGATAATGCCTCGATTACCTTAAGGGCGAACAATAACATTACAACAGGCAACATTACCGCTAATCCAGGAATTAGCATTATTAGTAACAGTGGGGTTATTGATACCAGTGCAGGTATTTTAAATACCAGTTCTCCTTTTGGCAATGGCGGTAATATCGATCTCAGCGCTCCTATCAGCATTACCACAGGAGACATCAACTCTAGAGGCTTGTCTGGAACTGGCAATATTAGCCTCACCAGCAATGAGATTAACTTTGCACAAGGCGCTTTCGTCCAGGGGAATGGAACGCTATCACTACAACCCTTCACACCCAGTCAAGCGATCGCAATTGGAGGGGCTACAGATAGCGGTGTTGGAACCTTAGATTTGCTTGCAACGGATCTCGCTGCAATCGGAGGTGGCTTCACTTCTCTCACAATTGGACGGAGTAATGGCAGTGGTGATATTACACTGAACCCAGTTACTTTCGATAACCCAACCATCATTCAAACTTCAACTGGGGCAGGTTCAATCACAACAACTCCAGGCGATATCAGAACCAATGGAAACAACCTCACCCTAATTAGCAATCAAATCAACACCAGCGCCACCACAATCGACACTGGCGACGACTACTACGGTGGAGGAGACATCAATATTACTGCTCCTGGTGGCATTACTCTCGGTAATCTGACCGCTATGGGAAGCTCTTACTACGGCTACAGCCCTAATCCTAACGGTGGTGACATTACTCTGTCTGGCCCAGTAACCCTCGCTAACAATAATACAAGCATTACTACTGGTATATCTGATGGCTTAGGTGCAGGGAACATCAATTTTTCCAGTACGATTAACGGTACAACTCCCGGTGTTCAATCTCTGAATTTGACGGTAGGAACGGGTACAGTCACCTTAGGCGATGCGGTAGGAGGAATTAATCCCTTAGGGAACTTGAACGTTACGGGTGGTAATGGCTCCCAAGTATTTGTCGGCAGTGATATAACAATCGCTAACAACAATCTCACCTTCGACCAACCTGTTAAAGTAACAGGTAATGCCACATTTAATGCTGGAACTGGCACGATTGGCTTTAACTCCAGTTTGGCAACAGGGAGCAATGCACTGACACTCACCGCAGATGAGATTAACTTTGCCGGGGGTGCTAATTCTGTAACAGGTGCTAGTAACCTTGTCCTTCAACCCTTTACACCTAGTCAAAATATTGCGATCGCAGGTGCTACCGATAGCGGTACGGGAACCTTAGACATCACGACAGCAGACATCGCTGCTTTGCAAAATGGCTTTAACTCCATCACCATTGGAGGCGCTAACAGCAGTGGTGCCATCAATATCCTCAATCCAGTTACCTTCTTTGACCCAGTAACCATTCAAGCACCTCAAGGAGCAGGCACCATCAACGCCACAGGTGCAATTACCGGATTAGATAATGCCTCAATTACCCTAAAAGCAAATCAAAACATCACCACGAGTAACATTACCGCTAATCCTGGAATTACCATCATCAGTAGCAATGGCACGATTGACACCAGTGCAGGCATTCTAGACTCTAGTTCTACTACAGCTAATGGAGGAGTCATCTCACTTTCAGCCCTAGATAACATCACCACCAATAACCTCACTTCTCATTCGGATACTGGTGCTGGTGGCGATATTACCCTCAACAGCCAAACAGGGATTATTAATAGCGCTAACCTGGATGCTTCAGGCAACACACGCGGTGGAAATATCACCGTCATTGCTCAGCAGCAAATTACGGCTGGACAGCTCAACTCCAGTGCCGTTACAGGAGATGGCGGCAATGTCTTGCTCGATCCGATTGGAGATATCCAAGTTGACTCGATTAATGCACAAGGCGGTACATCTGGCAAGGGGGGAACAGTTGACATTACTACCAATCAGTTTTTCCGGGCTGTGGGGATTTTTAGCGATCGCAATGGCATAAACGCCAGCATTTCCACTGCCGGAGGAACAGGAAGTGGCGATATCATCATCCGGCACGACGGGGGAGCAAGAGACATTCCCTTTAATGTGGGCGATGCAACAATCAACGGCACGGCGGGTGCCATCACAACAGGTTCAGCCAATTCGATTTTGCCCTTGCAATCCTTTCCTGGTGCATACACCCAAGGCAACATTCAAATCATTACTCAGAACCCACCACCATCCCCCCAGCCGCCAACGCTGCTACCAGCAACACCCTCACCCTCACCCAAACCAGACACCAATCGAGTCCCAAAAGACATTCAGGGAGAAAATATTGCTCCTCAAGGGATAAATACGATTAGTGCATCAGCGATCGTTTTACTCAATACAACATCCATTGTGCGGGAAGATATTGACCAGGCCATCAGTGACGGACAAGTCGAAAAAGCGATCGCACTGGTTGAGCAACTGAGAATGCAAGAGTTTCAGAATCACTTTGAGGGCAATCTTACGAGTGATACCGGTGAGTCAGGCTCGGTGGAACAAACTCAGGCTGTCCTCAGTGATATTGCCACCAATACGGGTAAAACACCAGCCGTTATTTATGTGTTTACCCAACCCGATCAATTACAACTAATCTTGGTCACTCCTAAAGATAAACCGCTGCTCAAAACTGTCTACCAAGCGAATAAAGATACCCTGCTCAAAACAGCAGCAAAATTCCGCTCTCAAGTCACTGAACCTAGAAGCAAAACAGGCTACCAACAAACAGCAAAACAACTCTATCAATGGCTAGTTGAACCCTTGGAAGCTGAACTCAAAGCCAAAAAGATTGATACATTGGTATTTTCGATGGATGGGGGACTCCGGTCAATCCCAATGGCGGCGTTATACGATGGGAAACAGTTTTTAGTAGAAAAATACAGTATCGGCTTAATTCCCAGTATCAATCTCACCGATACCCGTTATGGAGATGTGAAAACAACTGAAGTTTTGGCGATGGGGGCATCGAGATTTACGGAGCAAGACCCTTTACCTGCGGTGCCAATCGAGTTATCTACCCTAGTTGGAAAACAAAACTTGGCAGCAGAAAACCGGGAATTACTACCTGCAAACCAATCCTCCTCTCAAGGCTTGTGGACGGGAAAATCATTCCTCAACCAAGGGTTCACGCTGGCTAATTTAAAGGCACAACGTGATCAAACGCCATTTGGAGTGATTCACCTGGCAACGCACGGAGAATTTAATTTGGGTGCTCCCAGAAATTCATATATTCAATTGTCGGATAGCAAGTTGCGCTTAGATCAACTGCGACAGATGGGATGGAATAATCCGCCCGTTGAGTTATTAGTTTTAAGTGCTTGTCGTACAGCATTAGGAAATGAAGATGCTGAATTCGGTTTTGGTGGGTTAGCGGTGGCGGCGGGTGTGAAGTCAGCCATCGCCAGTCTTTGGTACGTCAGTGATGAGGGAACGTTGGGGCTAATCACGGAATTTTATCAACAGTTGAAGACGGCACCGATTAAAGCAGAAGCATTGCGACAGGCACAAATTGCCATGATTAAAGGGCAAGTGCGGATAGAAGAAGGGCAACTCCGAGGCATTGGGCAGGGTGAATCCATTCCTCTCCCGCCAGAATTAGCAGAAATCGATAATAAGGAATTTTCACATCCTTATTACTGGTCTGCTTTTACGATGATTGGTAGTCCTTGGTGATATAGCAAAAGGCAAAAGGCAGAAGGCAAACCGGAGCTTTAGTGAGGACAGAAGGCAGAAGGGTTATTACTGCTATGTGGTCGTTTAGGCTGTTAAAGAAAGTCCTAACCTTTATGGCTACAGCAATAACATCACATCACCTTTTTGAGGGACGCCAATAAAGATAGATTGGTGAGAGAATAACACTAAGAGTTTATTTAGGCTCGATATGTCTCCCAATACCACCGCTTGTTGCGCGGTTACCTTGAATCAGCAACAGCAAACTAATATAGACCACTGCAAGTCGTTGGCTGACCAAAATTCAGCGAGTACTGATAAAATCAGGCCAAAATACTGCACAGTTGTTGAGAATGGTCGGGTTGTCGTCAAACCGATCGCGCAAGATTAATCATCTTATCGGCTTGGGCAAATCGTTTGGCTTTTTTTGCTCCAACTGTTGCAACTGTTGCATGAGAGCCTCTCGATAAGCTTGAGCGACTCCATTATTGGGGTCAAGTTTCAAAGCTTGTTCAAAGGTAGCGATCGCTTCTTGCAGTCGTTTAATCTTCGCTAATGCCAAGCCTTTAGCCGCTAAAATGTTAGCGTCCTTGGGATTAATCTGAATTGCTCGATCGTAAGCGGTAAGTGCCTCTTGCTGGCGTCCCAATGCTGTCAGTACAATACCTCGGTTGTACCAAGCTTGGAAGGAATCGGGATTAATGTCAATCGCACGATCTGTCGAGGCGAGGGCTTCTGGATATCGTTGCAAATGCCACAAGACGACGCTGCGGTTCGCCCAAATATCTGCCGCCGCACGGTTATCGCCCCCATTTCCCCAATGTTTGATCGCTCGATCATAAGCCTCAACTGCCTCAGCATACCGTTTTAACGTCTTCAAGATTCGCCCTCGGTTGTACCAAGCTTGAGAGTACTCCGGTTTGATTTCCACCGCGCGATCTGTTGAGGCGAGTGCATCCTCATATCGTCCCATGTACCACAGCGTGACGCTGCGGTTGTTCCAGGCTTCAGCATAGTCTTTGTTTAGTGCGATCGCACGTTCATGAGAGGCGAGGGCTTCTTCCTGTTTACCCTGTCCGGCGAGGGCATTTCCTCGCTGATCCCAAGCCAAACCCTGGCTTTCTTCCCCCCAATTTCCATCCCCTTGCAAGGCACTTTCACAAGCGGCAAGCGCTTTTTCGTAGTCACCCAACCGGTTGAATGTCGCGCATTGGTTAGCCAACGCTAGAGAATACTTGGGATTAATTTTAACCGCCCATTCCTGGGAAGTCAGGGCTTGGGCGTGTTTGCCCAAAAGTTCTAGCACGGAACCGTGATGAGTCCAAGTTGTCGCATCATTGGGATTCAGGGCGATTGCTCTATCGTAGGACGCGATCGCTTCTTCATATCGTCCCAACTTTTTCAGCACCATCCCTCGGTTGTACCAGGCATAATCCGGAGAACCATCTTCCCATTTTCCATCGGTTCGCACCGCTTGATCACAAGAGGACAGCGCTTCTGAGTATCGACCCAAATTCGCTAAGGCTTGGCAGCGATCAGCCCATGCTAGGGAGTAAGTTGGATTAATCTCTATAGCAAGGTCAAAAGACGCGATCGCCTCTTCATACTGTTTCAACTTCGCCTGTGCCAAACCTCGATGATACCAAGCGAGTGCTGGTGAACTTTTTTCCCAATTACCATCTCCTCGCAAGGCTAAGTCACAAGCTGCGATCGCTTCTTCGTATCTTCCCAATTCAGATAGGGCTTGACAGCGATCGACCAAAGCCAAAGAGTAGTTTGATTTGATCCGAATCGCTTGCTCTGCTGAAACTAACGCTTCTGGATATTTTTTCAACTTCAGTAAGACATCACTTCTATTCGTCCAAGTGACAGCCTCTTTGGAATTAATCAAGAGCGCTTGGTCACAAGCTGCCAGAGATTCTTCATATTTTTTTTCAGTCTTTAGTAATGCACACAGGCTGGCCCAGTAATCTCCATCTTTTATTTCCTGTTCAGCTAGCCCACTTTTGGGAAAGTAAATTATAAAAAATAGACCGTAAAAAAATAATCCCCAAAAAACTACCGATAAAAATCTTTCTATTTCCTTATTTAGAGACTTTGTTTTCATAATTTTCTCTTTAAATTTCAATTTTTAATCTTTGTTAGAATTCCTTTATAGTTTATTTTTATAGTTGCATATACAATCTAACTATTGTACATAAAAACAGGGAGGCAAAGCGTTGTATTAACGAATGTAACCCTTAGAGAAGATATAAGAAAAACGATTGACAAACTTAGGATAGGTTAAGAGTTCATTTATTCTAAAAAACCGATGGATTTCTCTAAGTCGATCAGGCTAATCAGCAGATTGATTATCCAATGGGAACGAACCAGAAACTATACGGCTGAGATTCTGGCAACAGCTTAAAGAAGACCCAAGCCTAGATTTTGAAACTCAAACGGAGATGAGGTCAACAACACAGTCAACAGACAAGGTTGAAATTCCTTGAATCTCCAACAACTCCACTCATTTCTGCGGCAGAGCCTGATGGGTGCAGGTGCAACAATTATTCATCCACTGAGTATTGGTAAGCACGCGAAGATGGATGCGAATGCTGTGATGCTTTGTGACGTTCCGGTGGCAGCTATAGCGGTTGCAGTGTCGGTGAAAATCATCAAGGCGGTTTAGTTTAACTTGGAATCTCTTGGCAAGTCTGGGAAGTGGTAAGCTCCTGCTCAAGGCTCCAGCCCGGTCAAGTAAAGAAATGTAATATCTTTCAGCTATCGCCTAAAGTGATTACCGCCAACTTTCAAGCCATTATTATTGATGCTTTTTCTCTTCTCTCCACAAGGTCATGCGGCCTTCGGCATTGCCATTGTGCTGACGTGGTAGCTACTCCCTTTGGCTCGACTGAATCGTGCTTGCTCCTTCAGGACTCACGAGTGCGGAACAACTATGTATTACAGTTTGTCTTACGCTCGCTTTTCAGTTATTTCCTGGGTATATAGCTTTAATCCAAGCGTATACCCGGTTGCCGCAGAATGTCATTTCACTACAAACCGATAGAAGTCTGTACTCGGCTATTGTTAAAGACTTAATAAAGTTTCCTTGAATTTGTTGCTGTTGTCAGCAATTTGCAATAGGATGCACATAGGTAATACAAGTCATACGCTGTATGACAAGTTAAAGATCTACAGAATCTAAGCCGTAGGTTGGCAAGTACAGCTTTCCGGCTTATTGTGTGCTACCCAATCAGCACAACGGGCTTATATAGGGTTATCTACTTTTTCAGCTTCAATTTAATCAATCTTCAATTCTTTCGAGGATTGGAGTCCTAAATGCAGCTTTGCCGTAGTTCGTAGTGAAATTTTTCACTGAATGGTGAGGGCTTATATCATCCCTAGTTAACTATAAACTTGGGCAATTCTGTACTGAATTTGTGGAGTTTTATCTGAAATGTGGTTGAAGCGGTTGCATAGCGAACCCTCGGAAAGTATATTTCTCTTTCTTCAAAGACAGCTAGCTCTGAAGGAGCTACTACGAAGAATCCTCAGGCTATCTCCCTGATTCTTGCTCTTCGCCTAAGTTTGGCTACAGTTTCTCCTACGCGATAGGGGAACAAAGCTCTGCAAACAGAGTCGTGCCAGAGGTAATCCTAACCAACTGCATGTACAAAGCACAGCAACCTAAAACGAGCATCAGACTCACTACTGTTAACTCTCCACAAAGGTTGGGCTAACACAGAGTATTTGTACGGTTATATAGATACTCTCAGGATTGAGTACCTAGAGAAAGCATATAAAGACAAATTTTTCTCTACATAATGACTAAAAAATTTATGAGCAGTAACCGTTTTGTTCCAACAAAAACTTGTATGACAGAACAACTGTTTATCCCCGAAATGAAGAGTAGAACGAACCAAATGCTCCAAAATAACGAGAAGATCCAGAACAAAGAAGATAATATATTCTTGTCTTCTCTGGCTCTTGAAGTAGACGATATATTTTTTAGTTTACGAAAAGCAGATCAGATTATTCGTCGTGAACTTAATATTCTTGGAAACAAGAACATTAAAGTTTTTAAGAATACCTTAATTCCCCCTATTAATGAGGATAAATTCAAAAAAATAGTTCATGAATTACCTCCCCATCAAATCTTAGTGGATGAATATATAGTCTATATGCTGGAAAATCAAAATAACAGTATATTTAGATTGATTAGGGAATATAACGAATATCTTGAACAGAGAAATAATGAAATAGAAAACGAACATTTTTGTGGGTTAATTCATGTTGATGAGAAATTGGTTCATTACATCCGTCAACTCGGAGCAATGATCTACCACTTAAATATTCATTTAAATTTGCTAACAGTATTGCTAAAGAACGCATCTGTAGTGGCAGAAACCCAACATATAGCCATTAAAGAGAGCCAGGAAGCGGTGACTGATTATATGGTCAATGAGTGGGGTGAACAGCAAGAGAAGGTTAGGTTCCTAGAAGTAACAATTGAGGAGCCGTATGCCATTGTAACTTGGTCGATAGAAGAGCTTAGAGGAGAAGCGATTCTGATCCGAAAAGAAGGCTACTGGCAACTCATGAATATTAGTAGTAGAATATTTGGGTTCAAGGATTTTGAGCAAGCTGATATACCCTTTGACGTAGCCCAGCGAATGCTGAGATTGCATCACCAGAAGCTTGGGTATTAGTCAGCTCAAGAATATAAGCATGAAACAAAGCTCGATACATACCTGGCCCCCATCTCTTGATAGAAGAGTGTGGAGGCCAGGTAATTTCATACTTGACTTAGCACCTTAATCCAATCGGCAATATTTGCGATCGCGGTCAAAGCCTGGGTCTTGCCACGAATAAGCAAAATGGCTCACCGAGTTAATCTGCGGGACTTCTTGGCGGAGCGCCCTCATCTGAGCGTCTAGGGATGGGCGATTGGTAACAGATCGGCCCCAATCTCCTGCCAAAGCAGGTATCACCTGAGTACCAGGGGACGCCCGATTCATGACTCGCTTGACCAAATCATCAATGCATCTGGTACTGCCACAGACCCCATAGGACATCGGATGCCACTCCAAGGAACTGGGGAATCGATCCCAAGGTTGTAGACGAGAATCATACCCCATTTGACCCACCGCTTGATTGCCATCCGGGAAAAAGACGGCTCCCGCTTTGATCCCGGCACGCTTGGCTGGCAGAGTTGCTAGATTTAAAAAGTCCAAGATGCCTTGAGCGGCGTGAGCAACGCTGAGCTGCCACAGTTGCCATTGCAGAGATGCTAAGGAGTCTGTCGGTGAGGGAGTACGACCTTGCCACAGGGGAGTCTCTTCCTCCGGATAAAGTTGATTGACACTCGCCAAATCACTAGCATTAATCGAACCCTTGCTAATATAGCGCTGAATTAAATCTCGTCCTTTGCTGTTGAGCGCGCGGTCAAACAGAGCTTGTTTGGCGGCATCACCATAAATCCATAAATCCTCAACTCTGGCAGCCACAGAATCACTCCCAGAGCCACGCGGATACCGAATGTAATCGAATAAAATTCCATCCGGGCGTCGTTTCAAGACAGCCTGAACAATTTGGTAGTAGTCTGTCTTGGCTTGCATGTTGTAAGGGTCAATGAAGGCTTGAGAACCGTCTGGGACGTAGGACAAGCTCGTTTCTCCCCGACCATTGCGCGCTAGCATTTTTCGAGTTTCTGGGCGCTGAGCGTAGGAGTAGCCAAAATTCATGGTATACATCCAGGCATAAACCCGCATCCCCCGCTCATGTCCTTTTTGGATCATCTGGGCTAACAGGTCGATTTTATCCGT
Organism: Microcoleus sp. AS-A8; assembly: GCA_039962225.1. Taxonomy (NCBI): domain Bacteria; kingdom Bacillati; phylum Cyanobacteriota; class Cyanophyceae; order Oscillatoriales; family Microcoleaceae; genus Microcoleus; species Microcoleus sp. AS-A8. The sequence continues at coordinate 106,380 of JAMPKV010000003.1, read as the reverse complement.
CCCTGGCGTCCGCGCTACGGACGGCCAAGCTGTTGGGTTATCGGACATCGGTAAGAGCACTTGACCGTCATAAAACACTTCAACGTTGACCTGGTTGTAGCCTCGGTTAACCAGACGGTCGAGGATATCATCAATCGCTCCAGATCGAGCATCACAGGGGTATAATCGCAGCCAAATGGACTGGTTATTAGGCCACGTTCGAGAGCGACATTGCCGTAAGTAATCCGCGTGTTGCTTGACAAGGGCTTTGTAGCGCTTTTCAGAGTCTGAGTTACCTTTTAGAGCGCCAATACGTAAGTTTTCTTTTTGGGAAATCGCCTCATTAGGCAACTGACAATAAGCCGTTGTTTGAGCCTGAACTTTTTGCATCAAGCCACACTGGCTCACTAGGCTAGTACTCGTCAAGAGCGCGGTAACCAAATAGCGATGCAGACGCCTCCGCTGTCGCGCCTTTTGGAGAAAACTGTTAGACATTCCTACAAACACCACAAAAGAACAGAGAGTGGGCGTCCTCAGTCTTCACAGACTGCTAACAAATCGACAATTATAGAGTTCAGCTATTTTCCGCTTTCAGCTCTGTTGCCAATCGTTCCGGACAATTGCTCATACCATTTGACTCAAGAGTGACTACAAAGGTTCTCCAAGTTAAGCTGACAGATGGGCTGATGGGTCAGAAAGTCCGGCTTCAGATTCCAGTAACCGTCTAACTTTCAACCTTCTGTTCTCCTACCTCTTAACTCATGACCCCGTAGTCCTACATAGCAGATAAAAAAAGAAATAGTATCAGAGATTTCGCCAATAAAAAAGAAGGGTTTGACGGATCAAACCCTTAAAGGATAAAAAACAAGGGTGATGACCCGTGCCATTGATAGGTGCGTGTTCGCGTTAACGCCCCATAGAAGTGTCAATTCGAGCTGTACTCAACGAATCGTCACCTCAGTTACACCTAGAGTGTCCCCTCAGGGTTCTGGCGAACTACTACAATGCAACTCAAAGGCCAATCAGCTTAAGCGCCTCGCTTGAGGGCACTCTCGACCTGCCGGAATTCCTGTTCTAGGCGATTCTTTAACTTCTGTGGCAAGGGACGGTTCGGGTAAGAGCTATAATGACCGGCTAAAGAATTCAAGGCCGTTCGCATCGTGGTGAAGGAGCTGAGGCTAGTCACTGAGCTATCTCGCCGATAGCGAGAGGCAAACTCATTAATGGCTTGACGCGCATTGGATTGAGCCTCTGCTTTGTCGGGCGTACCCTCCGGTAATTCAATGGCTGTTCTCAAGTTTTGCAATAAGGTCAACGTATCCTGGCGGTAATCTCCACTCAAACCGGAAACAGTGGTTGAGGAACACCCCATAAGACCAATCGCCACAACTAAAACGAGGGCAACCAAACGTGATATATAGCGCTTAATCAGCATGATTCACAACAAACGGATTTTCAAAATTAAAACTTATCGTATCTTGGATTGACGCTTTCGGGGATCGCCTTTTCCTGTATGAAGCCGACTTTTGACTCTCTGCTTCATCAAACAGCAGTGACTGTTTTTGACTTTTCAGATTGATGTTCCTAAAAATTCTTAGTAAACAATATAGCAATATTTAGTCATAAATTGTTATAAAATAATACCGATTGAGATATTGATTAATTCAAAAAAGCGCAATACAATGATAGTCTAATGTAATTCAAGCGTATTGCATGTAAGTCAGCCTAATTCAGTTTCAGGGGTATAAAGGCACCCATACATATATAAAGCTGAAACTGGAACGGGGGAACCATTTCTGGGGCGTATCTTCTATGATCTCTTCCTCATGATGGAGATGTAAAGAAGAGGGACATCTCTCAGTCCTAGCCCGTCAGCTAACCCCGTCGGCATCGAGAAGAGACTGAAAGCTCAGCATTATCAAATTAATGTTTGTGTTTTCGTCAGTGTCCTTGGCTGGTACTAGTCCGATTCGTTGCACCTGTCCTTGACTCTGAGAAGATGAAAAATCAATTGTACCTCCTGGGTTCAAGGCAGGGTCGCTACTCATGGGGTGAAAAATCTATCATGCTTATAAATGACAAGGGCCGTCTTGCGTTGATTTCTGTTAGTGGCGACCCAGCCGCAGAAATTGGTCAAGAAGAGGCCGGTGGGCAAAACGTTTATGTGCGTCAAGTAGGATTAGCACTGGCTAAACAGGGATGGCGTGTGGATATGTTTACTCGCCGCATCGATCCTGAGCAAGCGAATATTGTTCAACATGCACCGAATTGCCGAACAATCCGACTAACGGCAGGACCGGCTCAGTTTATTAATCGAGATGATGCCTTTGGCTACCTGCCAGAGTTTGTCAAGCAATTTCAGGCATTCCAGGAACAAGAAGGATACCAGTATCCCTTAGTCCATACCAATTACTGGTTATCTTCTTGGGTGGGGATGGAACTGAAAAAACTTCAACCCTTGAAACAGGTGCATACTTACCACTCGTTAGGGGCTGTTAAGTATCGTAGTGTGAGTAATCTTCCCGCGATCGCTTCGACGCGCTTAGCGGTGGAAAAAGCTTGTCTAGAAACAGCCGATCGGATTATTGCGACAAGTCCTCAAGAAGAAGAACACATGCGAAATCTGGTTTCTGGGAAAGGAATGATTGAAATCGTTCCCTGTGGTACGGATATTCAGCGGATGGGTTCGATCGCACGCCAAGACGCACGGCAACAATTGGGGATTCCACGGGAAGCCAAGGTGGTGCTCTACGTGGGTCGATTTGATCAGCGCAAGGGAATTGAAACCTTAGTCAGGGCAATCGCTAAATCTAGGTGGCAGGGCAATGCCGATTTGCGGTTAATGATCGCAGGAGGTTATCGTCCAGGGCAGAGTGATGGGATGGAGTGCGATCGCATCAAAGCAATTGTTCAAGAACTCGGCTTAAACGAGATCGTTACCTTCCCTGGACGACTCACGGATGCCGAGTTACCCAGCTACTATGCCGCCGCCAATGTGTGTGTGGTTCCCAGCCATTATGAACCCTTTGGGCTGGTGGCGATTGAAGCCATGGCTTGTGCTACACCTGTTGTGGCGAGTAAAGTGGGAGGGTTGCAGTTTACGGTCGTGCCGGAAGTCACGGGATTACTGGTGCCACCCCAAGATGAAGCGGCTTTTGCTCAAGCGATTGACCGTATCTTGAGCAATCCGGCTTGGGGAAACCAATTAGGTGAAATCGGTCGGCAACGGGTGGAAATTGCCATGAGTTGGGAGAGCGTTGCTTATCGGCTCACTTCTGTGTACAGTAAACTGCTGGCTCAATCAGCGGTCAAATCCGTGCAAAAACCTCAGGTCGCGGCGTAAACTCATTTGTCTTCAAGTTGCATCATGCAGATTGCTCAAAAGATGCGGTGATGTAATTTAGATGACGATTAGCGTAATACAGATGACTCAGTAACAGTGAACAGTGAGCCGTTATTGAGTCACCTCAGACGGATAGAACTGCCGTCTAGCTCTGTGGGCGGGGATGTAAGTCCAATTTCAGGCATTCCCCTTTGACCACACAAGCCCACTTCTCCTGAAGCAGAACATCGGGTCGTTTACCCAAACCGTCCGCTCACATAGTCCCGAGTGGCTTCTTGTTGTGGGTTTTGGAAAATATTTTCGGTGCGATCATATTCCACCAAGTAGCCCTGTTTTCCACCCTTATCTGTTGCCTTCGCATTGAAAAAGGCGGTCATATCCGCGACCCGCGTGGCCTGTTGCATGTTGTGGGTCACAATCACAATGGTGTAGTTTTCCTTGAGCTGGTGCATCAACTCCTCGACCTTGAGCGTAGAGATGGGGTCAAGGGCAGAGCAAGGTTCATCCATCAGCACAACATCAGGATTGGTCGCGATCGCACGCGCAATACACAAACGTTGCTGCTGTCCACCGGATAGTGCCAGTCCGTTTTGCTTCAGTTTGTCTTTGACTTCATCCCAGAGTGCAGCTTTCTGTAAAGATCGCTCTACTAACTCATCCAAATTGCCTTTATAGCCATTCACCCGTGCCCCATAGGCAATATTGTCATAAATTGATTTCGGAAAAGGATTGGGTTTTTGGAACACCATACCCATCCGCCTGCGTACCTCTACTGGATCAATGCTTTTATCGTAGAGGTCTTGCTTATGGTAATAAACTTTTCCGTCTATATGAAATCCATCAATTAAATCGTTGAGGCGGTTAAAGCATCGCAGCAACGTACTTTTTCCACAACCAGAGGGGCCGATGAAAGCCGTTACGCGATTTTTAGGAATGTTCATAGTAACATCCTGAACCGCTAAAAACTTACCATAGTAGATATCAAGTTTTTCTACCCGTAGAACGGTTTCGGTTTCCTCCACAGTAAACCGATCTCGCTGTGTATTTTGCTGGTTATAAGTCATAACAATCTCACCTGAATTTTTAGTTGACATTCCAATAGAAATGGTTTTTTTGGGTGTTGCCTACAATTCGTGAAGAATTGGGACTTGACCACATTTTGATGTTGCTTCCTTAACCGTCTTAATTCCTAAAGATTCTGAGTTCGACGTTTCTTCAATACACGCTCTTACGAGTTGCCCAGCGAGCGAGTATGCTGGTCAGTAAGATTAAGACAACTAGGAGAAAAGACGCCGCCCAGGCCAGCTCCTTTTGGGCTTCAAAGGGCACTGAAGCAAAGTTATAGATTAAAACAGAAAGAGATGGAGTTGGCTTCCATATCCCTCGCGGCCAGAAGGGTGAATTGAGCGCCGTAAAAATTAACGGGGCTGTTTCGCCTGCGGCACGAGCAATTGCCAGAGTTACGCCTGTAATAATGGCAGGTATTGCTGCTGGGAGGACTATCCTTAGAACAGTTTGGTAGTTAGACGCTCCCACTCCCACCGATGCCCACCGGATATCTTGGGGAACAATCTGTAGCGCTTCATCGGTCGTTCGGACAATCGTGGGCAACATTAGCACCGCTAGGGCTACGCCGCCCGCGACGGCTGAGAATCCTCCCATGGTGACAACGATAATCCCGTAAGCAAATATGCCAGCAATGATGGAAGGCACGCCAGCGAGAACGTTGGTGGCAAACCGAATCCAGCGAGCTGTTTTACCTTTGCTAAATTCTGATAAATAAACAGCGGCTAAGACGCCAAACGGTAGACTAATCAGAGTCCCAATTCCTACCGTCATCAAAGTACCAATAATGGCATTACCAACCCCTCCTCCCTTCAATCCTGGAGGCGGAGGCAGCTTGGTAAATAAGTCTAAATTCAGACGACTCGCCCCCTGAGTGAGGACGTAGAACAGAACCAAAAATAAAGGGATGAGAGCAATGATTAAGCAGGCACCTGCCAGTAGGGTCATCACAATCCCGAACAACGTTCGCGGACTTGTGTAAGACCGAGTCATACCACTGGCAGGGGAACCAAAAGAATGTTGGTCTTGAGCGCTAGTTGACATATAAGAAGACTTTACACAGGATGGGGCCGACGCTCTCTAAGTCGCTAGAATTTCTTCACTTGGCGAACAATCAACTCAGCCAAGACATTAACGATTAGTGTGATGAGAAACAAAACCAGCCCTGCATACATGAGAGCTGCAACTTGTAAACCGGAAGCCTCAGCAAATTGATTGGCTAGGAGGGAAGCGATCGTGTTGGCGGGTGCTAGCAGCGAAATATTCAAATTATTGGCGTTGCCAATGATCATGGTAACAGCCATTGTTTCTCCCATCGCCCTACCTAAAGCTAGCATGATTCCGCCAACAATTCCTGAGAAAGCTGCCGGAATGAGGACTCGGAAAAGTGTTTCCCAGCGTGTTGCACCCAAGCCTAGGGATGCCTGCCTTAAATCGGGAGGCAGGGAACCTAAAGAATCGCGAGAGATTGCCGTAATAATCGGCAAAATCATGATAGTTAAGATGATGGCTGCCGGTAACATTCCTGGGCCACGTAGGGGAGTGTTAAAAATAGGCAACCAGCCGAAGTTAGTGTGAAGCCATCCCCCGATTGGAAGCAGGAAAGGAATCAGAACAAAAATGCCCCACAAACCGTAGACAACACTCGGAATAGCCGCTAGAAGCTCCACCATAAATATTAGTGGTGTCCGAACAGATAAGGGCAGAAAATTTTCGCTCAAAAAGACAGCCGTGCCAACTCCAAGCGGTATGGCAAATAATAGTGCGAGCGCAGCACTGACGATTGTCCCATAGATCATGGGAAGCGCCCCGTAAGTCTCGTTAACGGGATTCCAGGCACTAGAGAACAGAAATCCTAGACCATATTTGGCGATCGCAGGCATAGCCCTGATCCCAACCACAACGGCTACATAGATTAAAACCCCGGCAACCGCCAGCGCTAAGATGCGAGTTAGCCAGACAAAAGCCTGATCCAGAGTTTTTTCGGTCTTGGAGCGAGGCTGGATTCCAGCTGGAGAATTCTGAGCTTGTGTAGCCATGATTGACTTTACCGAACAAACGGATGAGAAAAAAGTGGGAGCGAATATTCTACCAAGTTGCCCTCAAATGCAGTGACCGATACGGATAAGTTGGTTGTCAATTCCCCCTTCCCGTATCGGATACCACAACTGGATGCAACTTCGGATCACTAAACCGTCAAATCTAGCGTACTGTAACTCAAAATCAACAATGGAATTACCTTTGAGTTAGCTTCAAGTTTCCCTTCGAGGCTATTGACCAACAGTAATTTTGTAGTCTGCGCTAATTTGATCGGCTGCCGCAGCGACTTTCTGAGCAACGTTTTTGGGTAGAGGAACATACCCTAGCTCTGGGGCAACTTTCTGACCTTCAGTTAAAGCATACTCAATCATTCCTTCTATCGCTTTAGCTTTGGTTGGGTCGGAATACTTCTGATGCACAAGAAGCCAAGTGTAGCTAACGACGGGATAGGACTCGTCGCCTTCTGGGTCGGGAATGAACGCTCTGAGGTTTTCAGGCAGTTGCACGGCTTCCAGTGTTTTCGAGGCCGACTGGTCGTTATAGGTAACAAATTTACCGGCTTTGTTTTCCAAGGCGGCAGCCTTCAAATTATTTTGCTTGGCGTAGCCGTACTCGATGTAACCAATCGCCCCTGGAGTCTGCTGAATTTGGGCCGTGACGCCTTCATTCCCCTTGGCACCAACCCCAGTAGGCCACTGTACTGTCTTACCTTCTCCTACCTTAGTTTTCCATTCTGGGCTGACTGCACTGAGATGTTTTGTGAAAACACCAGTTGTACCGCTTCCGTCAGAACGGTGTACTACAGTGATATTTTGGTCTGGCAACTTGGCGTCTGGGTTCGCTTTTGCGATCGCAGGGTCATTCCACTTCTTAATTTTACCGAGCAAGATATCGGCATAGACTTGCCGAGGTAGTTTCAGTTCATCAACGCCTGGAACGTTGTATGCCAGAACAATACCGCCTGCCGACACCGGCAGTAAGAGAACCCCTCCTTTGTCTGCTGGCACCTTTTGAATTTCTTCATCCTTCATCGCTGTGTCGCTAGCGCCAAAGTCTACGGTACCCGCCGTGAATTGCTCAACGCCTGCGCCACTCCCCACTGACTGGTAATTAACCTGTAGTTTGGGATATTGACCGTTCAGGTCTTGAAACCAACGCTGGTACAACGGTGCCGGAAATGATGCCCCAGCACCGACTATTTGTACATCTTGTTGGAGGGCGAGTTTATCCGATCCAGCATTTTTAGATGCGTCGGAAGAAGTACCGCCATCGGCAGCTTTCTCTGAGCCTTGCGGCCCACTACAAGCCGCTAAGCCGACTGTCATAGCAACCACAGCGATTGAGGCCGCTAGACGAGTAGTATGGGTGAGATTGATCCGGACAAGCATCGTTATCTAATTTTTTTTACTTTTATCAGTAAACCTATAAAAGAATAGCGCTTAGACGTAAAGGGAAGATTAAGATTTCTGACTACTGCTCACTTCATTCAGTCTAACGGAAGTTCAATGAAGAAAGATGAGCTTGGTTCTAGCTTATGGATGAGCTGAATTCAAGGAAAATTCAACTCGATTCGTAAAATTTATAATATTCTTTGCACCTAGTTTAATGCTTTTTTCTTCATGCTTTAGCTAAGTCTTGTGAGCTTTAATCGGTTTCATCAGGAAACATCTGTGCTTCTCTTAAGCGGATCAGCTTTTTTTAGGTGATTTTATCAAAAAATAGCTTTAAAAAACCAAATATAGCCTAAAATTATCCGGATTCTTAAGAAGGGTTCAAAACCCTCAAATTTATCCCAAATTATCTCACCAAATCTAGCAGGCGTTCACCTTAACGGGAGATTTTGGGCAAAGTTTCCATCGTGGCTACAGAGCAGTGTTGAAACAGGTATCTAACCTGGCTGTGCCCTAATGTGAGGTGATGCCCCCCATGCCATCATCCCCTCATGCCAGAGTTTCTGCGGTTAATGGGTAACGACGCGCCCCTTGCCGGAGAGTCAGGCTTTCCTCAGATATAAAGATTTTGGGCAACCAGCAAATCTTCTGGAAAATAAAACAGAAGACATGCTTTCTTTTACAATAAATGCCTTCCACCTTGTACAATATTGGCTCTTTGCCTCTTGCTGACTGTGTCTGTTCCCAATGAACTTCTGTGGGCGTTGATTGGCTTACTACTGACAATCGGCGGCACTTTTGTGGAAGCCTTTGTGACTAATCCGCCCTGGGATTGGTCAGGGCATGGCATCCAAACAGTATCGCTTGGTGTTACCTATCAAATCGGGGCTGTCCTCCTCACGGGGTGTTTAGGCGGTAAAAGTGCTGGTGCCCTTTCTCAAATCGCTTATATTGTCTTGGGTTTGAACTTGCCTGTTTTTACCCAGGGTGGTGGTCTTAGCTATCTAAAGGAGCCTACCTTTGGCTACTTACTGGGCTTTATCGCCGGTGCTTGGGTTTGTGGCTTCTTAGCTTTTCGGATGCCGCCGCGCATCGAATCTCTCGCCTTTAGCTGCGTGTGTGGTCTTTCGACGATTCATCTCTACGGTATAGGATATTTGATCATTTTCCATGCCCTGAGTTTGGCAACCTTTGGCAATTTGTCCCTCTGGGAAGCCATCATGAAATACTCGATTGAGCCACTGCCAGGACAAATGGTAGTCACTTGTGCTGTTACAGCTTTAGCGTTTGCTTTGCGACAACTGATGTTTTACTAGCTGTTTGTCTTCAAGTTCAAGCAAGGTTGCAGGTTGACAGGGTGCAGGTTGAAAGTTATCTTCAAAAAGCCCAATTCTCCAACGCTCAACCTTCTAACCTTCAACCTAATGACTCATAACCCATGACCAAGCCCCTGAAAAACCCCTTTTTTTGGGTTATTGCCTTGATCAGTCTGATTTCGGATCAGCTAAGCAAATATTTAGTGGTGCAGAATTTTGAGTTGAAGCAAACTCTAGGTCTTTGGCCGGGTGTCTTTCACTTTACCTATGTCTTAAATCCTGGTGCAGCTTTTAGTGTCTTTCAGGGAGAAGTTTGGTTACGCTGGCTGTCTTTGGTCGTGAGCATTGGTTTAATCGCGTTCGCTTTGTTTGGCCCCGTGTTAAATACTATAGAGCAGCTAGGTTACGGCTTTATTTTGGGAGGAGCTTTGGGCAATGGTCTTGACCGTTTTTTCAACAGTTGCGTCGTAGACGGCAAGCTTTTAACGTGCGTCGTAGATTTTTTGGATTTTCGTCTGATTCATTTCCCCGTGTTCAACCTCGCTGATGTTTTTATTAACATTGGCATTATCTGCTTGCTGATTGTTAGTTTTCGGGATCAACCCCCCGCGTCGAAGTCTCGGCGTCTTTAAAGTTAACTGGCGAAAGCTTGTGATTAAAATAGGCGATCGCTAATCCAGGCCACGGCTTGCCCTACACCCTCTTAGGCGCAAATCTTCTCACCTAGAGCAATGGTTAGTTGATGGTACTAGGACTTACACACTGAAACGAAATCTCGTTGTTCTGGGCGTTGTTCAAGAAGTGCGATCGCTTGCTCCGGCTAATCCTGTGGGCGAGGGACAACCTGCTGGCTGTAACTAGACAAAACTGGAACAGTCTGTCCGTTCTCTCTAACCCGTTCACTCCAGGGTTGTACATCGCCACAGAAACCGATGGTGATTATTGTGATTTTCATCACCGTTGGCTCCAACAATCTAGGCCGATTCGGATTTTAGCAGCCAAGAGGGATGAGTCAGGAGTTCAGCCGTGGAGCGTTTCTCTACCATCTCCCTGGTAATCGTGCAGCGATGAATATCTTTGCGGGAGGGTAATTCGTACATAATCTCCAGCATCAGCTCTTCTAGGATGCCCCGCAGTGCTCTCGCTCCGGTTTTGCGGCGAACGGCTTCTTGGGCGATCGCTCTTAGAGCATCTGGCTGAAACTCTAGACGAATACTATCCATTTTCAGTAATTTTTGGTACTGCTTCACCAAAGCATTGTGAGGTTGCGTCAATATTCTCATCAAGGCGTCTTCATCGAGTGGCTCAACGGAAGTGATTGCAGGTAACCGACCAATCATCTCTGGAATTAGACCAAATTTCACCAAATCCTCTGGCTCTAGATGTTTGAAAAGTTCGGCTGTCGGCTTTTGCAGAGACTGTACTTCACCGGATTGCACAAAGCCGATCGAGCTTTTCCCGATGCGTTGCTCTACGACTTTGTCTAACCCAACGAAGGCACCGCCACAGATGAAGAGAATATTACTGGTGTCAAGTTGAATACACTCCTGATAAGGGTGCTTACGTCCACCCTGAGGCGGCACATTCACCACCGTCCCTTCCAAAATTTTCAGGAGAGCTTGCTGAACCCCTTCTCCGGAAACATCCCGCGTAATGGACGGATTTTCACTTTTACGGGCAATCTTGTCAATTTCGTCAATGTAGATAATGCCTCGCTCAGCCGCTTCAACATTGAAGTCAGCGACTTGCAGCAATCGCAGCAAGATATTTTCCACATCATCCCCGACATAACCGGCTTCTGTTAGCGTGGTGGCATCCGCAACCGCAAAAGGAACATCTAACTGAGTTGCCAGGGATTGAGCCAAAAGGGTCTTGCCGCACCCGGTAGGACCAATCAGAAGAATGTTGGACTTAGAGAGCTTCACACTCTCCTCAAGGGTCGTCTTGCTGCTCTCGCTTGGGTCAACACTGAGGCGTTTGTAATGGTTATAAACAGCCACAGAGAGAACTTTTTTGGCTTGGTCTTGACCGATGACATACTCATCTAGAGCTTGCTTAATTTCTATCGGTTTTGGCAGTTGATGCCAAGCTCGATGGCTGACTGGGATAGGTTGCTTTTGGGGAGGCTCAGCGTCCTGAGCGGGTTGAATGGCTGTGTCATTGGAGGAGTGGAACAGTTCTTCATCTAAGATCTCGTTGCACAGTTCCACGCATTCATCACAAATATAGACGCCGGGTCCGGCAATTAATTTGCGTACCTGTTCAGAGGACTTACCGCAAAAGGAACATCTTAGATAAGAGTCGTATTTGGACATATAAAAATTATCGCTATTTGAGGTGGTAGCAGCATCCTAAGCTTTAGCTGGGTGCGGCTATATCGGTGTCAGCTCCCCTTGAGAAAAGGAGTTTTGCCCTATGCGTCTGAAATCAGATGCTACTCATTGTGATGGGACTGGGTTTCCCAGTCAAAGGAGCAGCTATCTTGCTGAAATAACCCAAAAAACGATCATTCTACCAAATTGCAATTGTTAAGGGTTTGTTAAGGCATAGGGATGACGGCTTGAGGCGGAGTTTTATGCCAACCCCATGACCGACGAACCATTTGTGATCACTCACTGGAGAGAATCCAGTTTAGACTGCAATTGGTCTTAATACCATTCTAAGAACAATCTCATCCTCCTTAGATCCGTCGGTGGTTTTTCAATATTTATCAATAAAGCACTGAGATTTATTCTCAACTATTAGATTTTGTTGCAAGTCCGAGGTGCCAGTAACTATTATTGTCAATAATGCATTGTCAATAAACGGTTTTTTTTGAGAGAGTTATTATGCCTCCTTACACAGCCGCTTCACTCAAGGCCGAACTCAATTCCAGAGGTTGGCGTTTAACGCCACAACGGGAAACAATTCTGCATGTTTTTCAAAATTTACCCAGAGGCAACCATCTGAGTGCGGAGGAACTCCACGAGCTGTTACAGCAGCGTGGAGAGCCGATTAGTTTATCGACCATTTACCGCAGCGTCAAGTTAATGTCACGGATGGGTATTTTACGGGAACTAGAATTGGCGGAAGGACATAAACATTACGAACTCAATCAGCCTTTCCCGAATCATCACCATCATTTAGTCTGCATTCAGTGCAACCGAACCATTGAATTCAAGAATGATTCGATTCTCAAACAAGGGGTCAAGCAGGTGGAACGAGAGGGTTTACAGATGATTGACTGCCAACTCACGATTCATACCATCTGTCCGGAGGCTCTGCGAATGGGATGGCCTTCTGCCTTACCCAGTAATTGGTGCTGCACCCGCTCAATTGCCCATGGGTTGAACTAGATACCTGTTCTTCTTGCCCAATGAGTGTAACGACGTTTTGTGAGCAGGAGGAAATGGGTCAAATTCGGGATTTGGCAGAGACGCACGCCGTGAAGGAAGCTTATGGCGTATTGTCCGCACCCTATTTCATCCACAGCCAACAGTCTAGCTTTCCACGTAGCTGTTGGCTCTCTTGACATTTTTGTTTAGATTCGAGTTAGAGAAATCAATATTAGAGAGCTGTCCCTACTTGAGCCGAGTGACAGTTGGGTTAATAGGCTCAGGTCATGGTTTAATTTAAAAAAATTTCACAGTTTTTGATATAGAAATTAGCCGCTTTATCTTGGGCGTTTATCTGGAAAATATCTTTGAATATTTGATAAGCAGAGGCAATTTGATTACTATTATAAAGTATGACGGCTTGTTCAAACAAGGTTTTAGTTTGCTGTTTGAGAGATTGAAGTTGAGGCGGATCTGTCTCAAAAATTTCAAAAACAGAAACCCGTTCTTTCTTACCTTTAACTTGTACTTGTCCGATGAATCGATAGTGATACAGCGTGGGGTCTTCCAGGCTAAATAAAGTCGGTCCGCTGATGAGAATGGAAGCCCCATAAACTTTAGTTAAATCTTCTAGACGAGACGCTAAATTAACCGCATCGGCAATCACAGTGCTTTCCATGCGCCGTTCTTCGCCAATGGTTCCCAGCATCAAACTCCCCCGATGCAAGCCAATACCGATCGCCAGGGTCGGATAACCAGCTTTTTGCCGCTTGATATTATAAAGTAAGACCTGTTTTTGCATATCGAGCGCAGCCTTTACGGCCTGATCCGCAGTCTCAGGAAACAGCGCCATCACCGCATCCCCAATATATTTATCAATAAAACCATGATGCTGGCGAATAACAGGCCCTACCCAGCTCAAGTAAGAATTGATAAAATCAAAGTTTTCCTTGGGAGACATCTCTTCGGAGAGGGCGGTAAAGTCGCGAATGTCAGCAAACATCACGGACATTTCTTTAAGAATCTGGTCACCCAAACGGACATCCACAATACTTTTATGTCCCAAAAAGCGCAAAAATTCATGGGGGACAAACCGACCATAGGCGATATTAATTTTAGAGAGATTGATATGGGTTTTAATTCGCGCTAAAAGTTCATTTTTCAGGACAGGTTTGGTCAAATAATCATTGGCCCCCGCATCCAAGCCAGCCACGAGGTTTGAAACTTGATTTTTGGCCGTCAACATCACAATGGGCATTTCCGAAGCGGGAAACTGTTCGCGGATTTTTTGACAGACTTGATAGCCAGACATCTTCGGCATCATAATATCGAGCAAAATCAAATCTGGCCGGAGTCCGTTGTGAATTTTTTCTAATGCTTCTATTCCACTGTGGGCTTGGACAATGCCATAGTTTTGCAGGGATAGGTGATTGGCAACAACTTGCAAATTGATCGGTTCGTCATCTACCACCAAAATTGTTAATTGACCCTTTGATTGAACAATGGGTGCAAGAAGTTCGGGGGGCGGTGATTCATTTTCCCGCATTCTAGCCACGGCTTGGCTGAAATCTAACGTCCGAGTTGGTGTTTGGCTACTCATGGGTAGCGTAAAAAGGAACCGGGAACCCTGACTCAGTTCTGACTCGACGCGGATTGTACCGCCATGCAGTTCCACAAGTTGTTTGGTGATACTTAGTCCGAGTCCGGTTCCACCATACTCACGGGAGACGGAGGCATCCACTTGCTCGAAGGATTTGAAAATATCGCCGAATTTATCGGGTGAGATACCAATCCCGGTGTCGGCAACGGTCACTTCTACCATACCGTCGAGAGCGATCGCAGATACCGTCACTGCTCCAGATTCCGTAAACTTGATCGCATTGCCGACCAGATTGTACATAATTTGTTGCAGCCGATTCTCATCACCTTCAACGGCAACTAATTCCTCTGGAATCGCGTTATTCAGTTCTAGGGATTTACCCGCCGCCAGAGGACGACAAACCCTCAGAACAATCTCTGTAATCTGGCGAAAGTCTACAGGCTGCCTTTGCAGTTCGATGTCTCGGTTCTTCAGTTTGGCGAAATCAAGGATATCATTAACCAAGTTGGCCAGCCGCATCCCACTAGAGACGACCATGGAGAGATTGGCTTTTTGCCTGCCATTGAGTTCACCCGCCGCACCATCGAGGAGGGATTCCGCAATGCCGATAATGCCATTGAGCGGGGTACGGAGTTCGTGGGATGTATTGGCTAAAAACTCATCCTTGATTTGATCCAAGCGCTGTAATTGAGTATTCTTGAATTCCAGTTCTTGGGTGAAACGAATTCGTTCAGTTTCCGCTCGTTTGCGTTGAGTGATGTCTTGAAAGGCCGCGATTGCATAGACAACCTGATCCGTTTCATCAAAAATTGGAGTTGCCCACACTTCTAGAGGGATAATGCGATCGCCTTGATGAAGCTCCATATTATCCACAGTGGCTCTTTCTCCTCTTAAAGCTCGCCAAAGGGGCTGTTGCTCTATGGGATAAATTTGTTGTGTCCCTGCGACATAGGCTTGATACACCATCGGCCATTGTTCAGTCGTGACATCCGGCGCGATCGCTTTACCCAGTAACTCCTGTGCGGTTTGATTGGCGTAATAGGTTCTACCACGACTATCCACCACAAATATGCCCACCGGTAATGCTTCCAAAAATTGAGCTAACCGCCTCTCGCTAATGCGTAGAGCCTCTTGGGCACGTTGGCGTTCGGCAATTTCTTGCTGGAGATTTTTCAATAATTCGGCTTGAGCCTGCTGAGCTAAACGCTCTTTTTGCAGCGCTTGTTTCATCTGATCAACATGTTGCAGCGTTTTGTTGGTCGTAATTTCTAAATCTTGAAAATCGATCGGTTTCGTCAGAAAATCAAATGCCCCCAAATTCATGGCCTTCCTGATATTGTCGATATCCCCATAGGCCGAAAGAATCACAGTTTTGATAGTGGGATGTTGCTCTGAAAGCCGAGTGAGCAAAGCTAGCCCATCCATCTGGGGCATATTAATATCGGTTAATACCATATCGATATCCGGTTCAGTTTGTACCTTTTCTATGGCTTCCAAACCATTTTGTGCAAAAACAAACTGAAGTTCATTTTGCCGAATTTTTTTTCTAAATTTCTGGCGGATCAGGGATTCTAAGTCAGGCTCGTCATCCACAACCAGTATTTTCGCTGGCATTGTTTTTCCCTGCTTGCTGGCATAGTTTATTTGCCGGTTAGGTTTAGCTAATAATTCAAAATTTTGTCTTTGAGGTTGTCAAATTCAACAGGCTTATGTAGATATTCGTCCGCTCCATACTCCATCGCGACTTTGTAATTTTCTTCATCTCCATAGGCGGTAATCATAAAGACTTTTAAATTAGGAAATTTTTCTTTAATAATTTTGAGCAGTTCTAGACCGTTCATGCCTGGCATATTAATATCTGAGAGAATCAGGACAACGCAATTTTCTGGCTGACTATTTAAGTATTCCAGTGCCTCCTTTGCCGAGAAGGCAAACTGAAATTCAATTTGACCTTGTTTGATTTCCTTTCTAAATTTTTGCCGAAATAATAATTGAACATCTTCTTCATCATCCACAACCATGATTTTCATGACTTAACTCCGTCTTGGCAAAACAATCACAAATTCCGCATAGCTGCCCGCTTCGGTGTTCACCTTGAGTTCGCCTTGATGCTCTTGGACAATAATATCGTGACTGATCGATAGACCCAACCCGGTTCCTTGACCGGTGGGCTTGGTGGTAAAAAAGGGATTGAATATTTTATCCCTAATTTCATCGGTTATGCCTTTGCCGTTATCTCGGATGCGGATTTCTATCTGCTCACCTAGGTTTTTCGTAGTAACTGAAAGTGTGGGTAAAAATCCTTCTCCGAGTTCTTTTTTCTTCTCGTGGGCCGAATAACAAGCGTTATTAATCACATTCAGAAAGACTCGGCTAATATTCTGTGGGACAACATTCACTAACCCAATCGTGTCGTCATAGTGGGTTTCTATGGTGATATTGAAGGAAGAATCTTTAGCACGCATTCCGTGATAAGCCAAATTTACATACTCTGCTAGTAAGGCATTGATGTCAGTGAGTTGTCGCTCACCGGCTTTGCCCCCAGAGTGCATTAACATGCCACGCACAATATTGTCTGCTCGCTTACCATGTTCATTGATTTTTTTGACGTTTTGAGTCAAGTCATTTAATATCTCCTCAATATATTCTGTTGTTTCTGTATCTAACTTATCTTTTTGATTTTCAATCTCTTCGAGCAGTTCCTCTGTTAACTCGGCAGAAAGTTCAGCGAAGTTATTCACAAAGTTTAAGGGATTTTTAATCTCATGGGCAATGCCTGCTGTGAGAGCACCGAGAGAAGCCAATTTTTCTTGGGCGATAATTTGATCTTGGGTGGCTTTGAGTTTTTTCAGGGTGGAGGCGAGCTCCTGATTTTTCTCTTGTAATTGCTGAGTTCTCTCCTCGACTTTGAACTCTAGCGTCCGGTTGTATTCTTCTAATTGGTTGTAGAGGCGGGAATTTTCGATGGAGATGGCGGCTTGGGCGGAAAGGATGGTTAAGGTTTCGACTCGCTTGGGAGTAAATGCCCCAGTCGTGAGGTTATTTTCTAGATAGAGTATGCCGCTAAGTTTGCCTTGGTTAAGTAGGGGAGCACAGAGAATGGATTTGGGTTGAGTCGCAATAATGTAGGGATCGCGGGTATATTGTCCCTCATGGGTGGCATCATTTAAGACGACGTTTTCCTGAGTGTGAGCGACAAAGTTGATGATGGCACTGGAGACAAGGGGAACTCCGATGGAGGAGTCAACCGCGTCAACGGGAATGGAGCGCATCACATTCACCTCATCTTTACCCACAACGCCTTCGGCTTCAATTACCCACTTGCTATCGTTACCGAGAATCAGGAAGCCTTTTTGCGCTCCGGCATTTTCAATGGCGATTTTCATTAACTTGGAGAGCAATTTGCCCAGCAAGATTTCACTGGTTAGGGTTTGCGAGGCTTTAATTACAGTTGCCAAGTCCAGCGCTTGAGCATCACTCTCAGATGTGGTGACAATCGTGCTGGTGTTTTTATCGCCCTTTCGGCTGGTTGCTCCTACTAATATTTGTGGATACTCAGATTCTAAGGCTTTGACTTTAGCCACTGCTCCCCAGCGAGTATAACAATGATGGGCATTCTTCATGTAAAATTGACCAATTTCTGCTCTGCCAAGGGAGAGGTAAAATTCGGCGGCGCGTTCGTAGGCTAGGGCTTCTTCATGGATGTATCCTTGTTCTTTAGCTCCTCGGATGGCGCGAGCATAGAGTTCTGAGGCTTCCCAACTTTTGTTCAAGACTCGCGCTTTTTCAGCTTCTACTAAGTCATATTTATGCTGAAAATTTTCTGGGCAATGCTCCGCCCACATTTTCATCGTTTTCTGATTGACGGTTACTTGCTTGGGAACTTTATTAGGTGTTTTGTTTTCAGCAGAATGACAACTTGCCAGTAAAGCCAGAGAATAGTAAAAATTATGTTGCACTGAAACCAGGTAAGCGGCAGAACTCTCTACATTCTTATCGGCTTTTATGGCGCTATTGACCGCCTGGTTATAGTCCTTAAAAAAGTAATATGAAATCGTTTTGGCTAAGTAAGCACTTAACAGCAACCAAGCTGCTTTTACTTTAGTCCATTGCTCTAGTATGCTCTCTTCTTGGTCTTGAGTGTCACTGACAACTAAACAAAAGTTATTTTCATATCCTCTGAGTAAATTAATGGCTGTTTTACTACAATTTGTCATGTAGTAAACGGTATACTCTTGTTTTAATTTGATAACCAAATTGATGTATTCTTCATACTTTTGGTTCAATTCTTCCAGGTTGCAGCCAGTAAACATTGAGAACAGGCAATAGGCTGAGGCATTATAAGACGCATGTTCGATATCTCCCGTCTCTAGACCAACATTAAGGGCTGTCTGCAACATGGGGATGATGTCACTGTTGCGGACGGATTCTTTCCAGGGTCGGATAAATCCATTACTGTAATGTAAGACGAGAGATTTAAAGTCTTGAATATTAAATTTATCCAACAGCCTTAATGACAGTTGACCAAAGCGATAACCAGAATCAATATCTTTCATGATTCCACACAGCAGCTTGCCGTAAAAAATATACACGCCAGCCGCTTGGGGAGGATTTCCATAGTTGATGCAGAGATTGACTGCCGTCAAGGTCACCAGAGAATATAACGGAGGATTTGTAATAAATGCTGGCATTGTGACAATCAGTAAAATCCTGACAGCCGCAAGTTTATAGGGGTCGGTCATTTCTGGTAGAACGAATAAATCCTCAATTTGCTTATTTCTCAAGAGCAATTCTATGGATTTTTGTTCTTCCTCGATCCTCTGTTTACTGGGTTTTTGGGGTAAGTCTATTCTTAATTGTGTCAGAATCTCAAGTGCAGTCTCTATAGCGTCATGGAGTTGAATTTTAGCTATATAAGACTGGAGCTTTAGCTCATACACCTTGATTTTATCGAGGAGTGTTTGGGCGTGATTTAGGACAACAGCAGAAAGTTTTTCCGCTTGATCGAACTGAGTATTTATGTACTGGAGTTCTACCGTTTCTAAATGGAGAGCTAGCGTTAAGTCATACTGATGTTTCCAGCTATCGGCTGATAGGAGTTCTAGACCAAATTCTAAATATCTGAGGGCAGGTTCATACGCTGTTGCATTTTTCGCCTTTCTGCCAGCAATTAGATTAAAGCGAGCAAGCTTATTTCGTTCCGCCTGATGGGTAATTAATTCTAGCCCTATGTTGAGTTGGTTGACAATATCAAAGATATTCTCTTCCAATTCATCAGGCTTGATATTTTCCAGCAGGAGTTGACCAATTTTTAGATGAAGTTCTTTTTTCTGGCCTTCCGGAATTAAAGCATAGGCAGCTTGCTGAACGCGGTCATGCAAAAATCTGTAGGGTATAGCTGATGGAGTCTTGGGAACGAAAAAAGAGGACGTATCTGAGTGGTCAATAGACTCTAGCTCTGACTTCCAAAGCAGAGGAGTTTTGTAGTCGTCACTCAGCGGTATAATCAAGCTTTCCTGAAGCGCTGGCCAAAGGTCAGTGGCTGTATCGGATAAAGATTTGGCATTGACAACAGAGAGAACATCTAAATTAAATCGGTTCCCAATACAGGCCGCTAACGTTAAGACCTTCTGCGTACTTGTGTCGAGTTTTTCAATCTTGCCGATCATTAATTCGACAACATTATCGGTTATCCCTATGGCTTGAATTTGCTCAATATCCCACTGCCACCCCCCTTGATTGGTCTTCTTACCCCCCCAAACCTCCTCGTATGAACTCCGGTTCTTAAGGGGGAAGGGTAAGGACTGAGAGGGATTATAAATTAGTAGGTTTTCTGTGTATAAGGATTGGAGTAACTGAGTCAAGAAAAAGGGATTACCGTTCGTTTTATTGAACACTAGCTCAGCTAGGGATTTTGTCTCTTCTGTAGAGCTGTTTAAGGTATCGGTAATTAAATGGTTAACGTGGTCAATTGCTAACGGTTGAAGCGTGATAGTATTGACCCTAGCACCAGATGAATGAATCTGCTCTAAAGTCTGCATTAACGGATGAGTTGGACTGACTTCATTATCTCGATAGGCTCCAATCATCAATAGATATTGGCGATCACTATCCGTCATGAGTAGTTCAATCAACTTCAAAGACGCTGAATCTGCCCATTGCAAATCGTCCAGGAAGATGACTAAGGGATGTTCTTGTTGCGTGAAAACACCAAGAAATTTTTGAAACACTAAGTTAAATCGATTTTGGGACTCGCTTGGCCCAAGTTGCGGCACTGACGGTTGTTTGCCAATCATCAGTTCTAATTCGGGAAGCACATCAATGATGACTTGACCATTGCTACCCAGTGCATCTAAAATCTTCTGTTTCCAAGTTTGCAACTGTGTTTCAGTTTCACTTAACAACTCTCGAATTAATTCCTGGAAGGCTTGAATTAGGGACGCATAAGGAATATTGCGCTTAAATTGGTCAAACTTGCCGGAGATAAAATACCCGCGCCGTTGCACAATCGGTTTATGAACTTCATTGACTAAAGCTGACTTACCGATGCCTGAATAACCAGCAATGAGCATCAATTCGACCCCCCCTTGCCCCCGTGGGAAAGACTGTGTTGTTTGCCCCTCCTTAATAAGGGGGGGTTGGGGGGAGTGAGTTTCGGATTGAGTTACAGTCTCTTCCTGTTCTTGTGTTCTTCCTGCGGCGACTCGTTTGCGCTCCGCGCACGCTACGCGAACAAATGCGGCGAGTAGAGTTTTGACTTCCTCTTCCCGACCGTAGAGTTTTTGTGGGATTTGAAACTTATCGGAAATATCCTGACAAGCGAGGGGGAACTCTAAAATCTGACCGCTAGTTTGTAACTGATGCAGACAATTTTCTAAATCGGCTTTCAATCCCCAGGCACTTTGATATCGCTCCTCTGCCGTTTTCGCCATCAACTTCATCACAATATCTGAAACGATGCTTGGTAAGGGGGCACCGCCGTTCGCCCCTACAAATTCATGGGGCGGTACAGGTTGTTTAGCGATATGACAATGCACCAACTCCATCGCATCATGAGTTGCAAAGGGAAGTTGATGGGTGAACAGTTCATATAACGTGACACCTAAAGAATAAAAGTCAGTTCGGTAATCGATCGCACGGTTCATTCTGCCCGTTTGCTCTGGCGAAATATAGGCTAAAGTTCCCTCTATGCGATCGGGATTGCGAATTGTCGGATTTTCCCGCGATAAAACGGTGGAAATGCCAAAGTCGATAAGTTTAACTTGTCCAGTTTTAGGGTTGTAGACGAGATTAGAGGGGTTAACGTCTTTGTGAATAATATTAGCCGCGTGAATTGCTCCCAAACTTTCAGCTATCTTGATTGCAATAGTAAGAAGTTCTTCTAGCGTAAACTTACGCTCTGCCATTAATAGCTTTAAGGATTTTCCGCCAAAATCTTCTAAGATCATGGCTAGACTATTTTGATATCTCTGCAAGCCATAAACTTTGACAACACCATCCAGAGTCAGGGAACGGGTGATTTCATATTCTTGCTTATACCGGGTGAGGACAGATGGATTGGGATATTCTGCTTGAAGAATTTTCAAGATAATGGGCTGGTTATTTTGTGTGAGGATACCTCGATAGACTAATGAATTAGCACTTTCATGAATTTTGTCGATAATTTGGTAGTTAGTAATAGTATTCATAGTTAGATTTTCCGGAAAGCTAATTTATAACGTGAATCTTCAATTGCTAGAATAGGTTAACGCAGTGTAGCGTATGGCTTTGAAGTCAGTAACAAAGCAAGTATAGCAATCCTATTTAAGTTACAAACTTTGGCTGCTCAAATCCCCGACTTCTTCAAGAAGTTGGGGATCTTGGCGTTTACGAATCATTGAGGATTGCTATAGGTTGCGTTGAGAGGATGTCTCAAAAGTCAGATCCCCCTAAATCTCCTCACCTTCGGCTCCGGCTTAAAAAGGGGATTTTGAGAAGATTCTTCACGCTGAGCTAGTTTTACCCCTTGGAAGGATTGCAGGTGTGTAGCGGGTTATGGCGACTCAATTTGAAAACAGCGATAGAGTGTCCCCTGCATCTATAAACACTGGCTCATGCGAGTCCGTAGAATCGAGCGGGATTCTCCCAAAGAATCTGTTGCACTGTCTCCTGCGGTAGCCGCTCCTGAAGCACCCGATTAATATCTAAAATATCCTGGTCGTTTTCCGTTGTTTTCCAATGAACATGGGGATAGTCAGAACCAAAGAGCAACTTATCTGCACCGATATACTCAATGATGCGATCGATGTAGGGTTCCGACGGTTCAAGCACGACAAAGCACTGGCGGCGAAAATACTCGGAAGGCTTCATCTTCACATTATCCTTAACCTCCCAATAATGGCACTCATACTCTTCATCCAGCCGCCACAGCCAGTAGAGTAGCCAGCCACAACCGGACTCCAGAAAAGCGACTTTAAGTTTAGGATGACGCTCTAACACCCCTCCTTCTATCAAGGCAAGCATTGCCATCATCTGCTCCATCGGATGAGAGCAAGCGCGTAGGGCAAAACGGGTATTAAAACGATCTGCGCCAGCGCTGGGCAAGCGACTATGAGTGCCTTCATGAATACATACCGCTATTCCCAGTGCTTCACACTCTGTCCAAAATAGCTCATAGGCGGGGTCACTCAGCAGTCGTCCCTTAACTGGGTTGGGGCGCAACACTACAGCCTTCCAGCCAAATTTGGCGATTCGATGCAATTCCTCAACCATTTCATCGGGAGCATGACGATTAACCAGTCCTACTCCTTGCAGTTTTTGCGGGTCATAACTACAAAAGTCTTGTAACCAATTGTTGTAGGCACGGGTAAAGGCTCCCGCCAATTGCGGCTCCATTGTATCAATGGATAATATGGCTAATCCCAGAGTCGGATAAATAAATGACACATCAATCTTCATCTGCTTCATGGTCAGCAGGTGAAGCTCATTCGTAAAGCCATTGACTCTAGCCATCGGGTAAGATTGCAGAATCTGCTTAGTCCATTGGGTAACAATTTCCTGAGAAGCTTTGTAGTAGATCGGCTCACCTCTAATTTTCATATCCGGTGACGGTGCAAAGCTTTTATAAGCAGGTTCTAAATACTTTTCCCACATATCCAGAGGCTCGAATACATGGGAATCTGCATCAATGATTTTATAGTTGTTAATCATTAGTCTATATGTTAATTAAACGATTTTCTTTCAGTTAGTAGAATGTGTTAACGACAGCGTTACGCACCATTCTCTATCAGAACATCTGGTGGGTTACGGCTACGCCTAGCCTAACCCACCCTACACAATACTTTTAACTTCCTGATTACATCCACATCGGAAATGGATTGAGATGATTTTCTGGTATCGGTTCTTGCAACCAACCCATTTTAACTGGAACATGATACAGCCGTCCCTGTCCTAACCTTTTCCACCAGTGGCGCATACCGGGAACAATAACCTTAACGACTTTTAGTCCGATATCCGGTCGAGTCTGATCCAATACCAACATTTCCATGCCGTTTTTTTCTACAATTTGCTGACAAAGCCTGATATCTTCTAGCAAGTCGTCACTCCAAGATTGGGAATAATCAGCGCTCCCTTTGGGTGGAACATTTTCATCGGGAACTAGATAAGAATGATTTTCTACAGTAGCCGTTTTCCACCATTGGATCACGAGGGAATCGGAGGATGGAGGATATTGAGTACTACCATTCGCATGAGCGGATAAAACGTTAGGAAGGATTTGGTTGACCTCTGTTAAGGCTCTACTAACCGCAAGTTTTGGGTCAAAATGAGCACCATAGCCAAGAATGATATCTTCAACCTCTTGGTCAATTCTGCGAGTAATGGCGGCAAAGGTTGGAATATTCAAATCGCTGGTAATATCCAAAACCCAGAGTTCGCGATGTAGTGTTTGGTAATAGTCCTCCAGGGTTTGAAAATAGGGTTCATCAAAACAACCTAAATCAACCCTCGGTTTCTTGAGGCGGTTATACCACCATAAGGCTACAGAATCTCGCTCCACTAACTCCATAAACCCTTGTAAGATAGCTTCTTCTAGGGTATTGCCAGCCGCGCAGCCATTGGAGTTCGCCCAGCAATCCGGTTTTGAGGGTTGGGGATAGTCATAATAACAGTAAGCCGTTGGCAGATACTTAAAGTCTTCATTGGTTATTGACCAAACGGGCGTCCATTCAATTTCCCGTTCCTGATCAAAGGGTTCTGGAACTTTTTGAAACCCGCTAGAACAACTTTTATTCCATTCCTGACGATTGTTGTATTGTTGTTGGCTGAAATTCATACATTCATTGGGGTGAATGGCTTTATCCCCCAGTTGTTGATAACTGCTTTTTTGTCTGATTTCATCTCCTTGAAAGACGCCAGAGTATCTCTCAATTGCTTCACAGAAAGCACTTACTCTAGCTTGCTGCTCCGTTTTTCCTTTACCTGCACTTCTGCCCCCGATATTTTGGCGTAAGGCATCTAAATCATCGAACATCGTGGCGAAATGATGCCCAGCTACATAAGTATGAGTTAAACCATTGGAGTTTCGGTCTCTCTTTCTTAATCCTCGAACTACTCCGGTTAAAGGGCTGATGTGGTGTTGATAGTTCTTCAGGGTTTCTTCCGGTGGAAAGCAGCGGTGTCCTCCATCCGCTGTAAATGTTTTTTTCCGATGTCCCAGAATAATGGGCAAGGGTTTGCGATTCAACCCATTAACGAGTTCTCCGCAACTTGGACACTGAGGACGCTTAACTAGAATGTGATTTTGAGTTTCTAAAGTGAGAGTATCATGGGTAACTAACATCCCCTCTAGACGTTGATTTTCTCCCTGAACAATCCATTTAAAAATTTCTGTCGCTGCCATCCCTAATGTGGTTTGCAATGTAGAGGGCAGGGAAGCGAGAGGGGAGGTTAAACGGGTTGAAATCCCTTTACGTTTTTCGATAAATCTTGCAACAGGTCTGTTGTCTCGCAAGCGTTGAGCTAAACACTGCCAACAACCCGTTTTTCCAGGATAAAATATAGGCCCTATCCAAACAATTGTGCCCGCAGGTTTAACCAGCATCCAAGGGTGCGATCGCTGCAAGGCTTTTTCATTAAATGTCTCTAAGCCGTCTTGCAAGTAGTCATCAGTCAATACAACCTCAATCTCTCCTTCCTCAGAGACTTGGATATGCAGAGACTCAAGCGTTCGTTTGAATTCAGAGGTGGGAAGATTAGAACCAAAGGACTTCACCGCTACTCTAGTTGATTGCAAACGTCTGTGGGCTTCTTTAGGATTGATGTTTAAATGATCGCAGAAGATGACTAAGTTAGATGGCAAAGGTTCATCGCTTTCAGCAATGTAGCCTTTCTGTTCCATCAACATCAGAGCATAGTAAACTTCAGCAGCAGATACTTTTTCTTTTAGTTGATAAACAATTTCGTCAACCGTATGCTGACCATCCAGCAAAGGGATTAATAGATGCTCTAGACGACTGTTGAGCAAAACAGAATTTCTCTCAGTCAGGAGAAATGTCTCTTCTGAACCTATAGTTTCAAATTGAAAAAAGTGAAAACAGCTTTTTAACTTCGGCTGATTCAGCATATCATCAGATACTAATGATTTTATTGCTTTAAAGCTCAACTAAAAGCTGAGAGAGCATTTTCATATAATTCTCTCCCAAGCTTCTATCCTAAATGGATTCGAGTAGTTCCCGTTGAAACCCTTTTCTCACCTAGATTCTAGGAGAATAGAACAGCGCTAGTTTTAGCAACTATAAGGTATCCATTGACTGATTTCAAATGGAGTATACGGTGCTGAGTCTACTGGGCTATCAACCCACTGAGTTAACTCCTCATTTGTCACTTCAGTCGGTCGATTAGGATAGGGTATATACATCGAGTATCCGTCTCCGCCTACTATCCCCTCAATTTTACCGATGTAGGGAGGCCCGCATGGCGTTGTATCGACATTAATTTCCACATATTGAGCCTCATTTTCAGAGAGAAGATGATTGTCAATCAGAAATTGTGTATCAAAAGAAAGCTGCTGCCCATCGAGCCAAGACTGGGCAATCAGTTGGGAAAGTTTTTTATTGGGACTGAGAAGGTTGTAAGCCATAACTTGTACACTCCTTGAAATTAGAACACAACTCAAACCAATGAAAATGAATCCGTTTAATGTTGTGATAATCACAACCGACTTTCAGGGCTGCTCACTAACGACCTAATATCATTTCCAAGTGGGGAAGGAAGTGCCGCAAATTACCAGGCGCAAACCAAGGCGATGAGTTTGTGTCGCTATTAACCCACTCATTCAATTCTTCCTCTGTCACTTCAGAGGGTCGCTCAGGACTATACGTTATCTGAATCGTACCTTTCTGTTCCTGATCGACATGTACCGTATCGATGTGAATGACGTAGGGCGGCTCCTTCTTTCCCATAATCTCATACTTATAATAGTCAGCTTCCTCAACGGAGACAATATCGTTTTCAACCAGAAAATTTTTATCAATAGTAAGCTTTTGTCCATCCAGCCATGACTGCGCGATCAGTTGGGAGAGTTTTTTCGTGGGAGAGAGAACATTGTAGGTATCGGATGATTGACTCATAAGTTAATACACTCCTTGCAATGGGAAGCTCAGGGGGTCAAACCAAAAGCTCAAGACGGGTCTCTATGAGTGACCCAATTTACTGCGTTAGATACTTGAAAAAAGCTGCGTTTTTACTAGCGTGACTCCATACATATCATGTTTAGTCTTCGTCAAGGCAAAAGAAGAAGTAAAGTTTTGATAACTGACGTGGCGCGATCGCTGATTCACAAAGTTAGGGGCGCGACATGATCGTGCCCCTGCATTAATGTTGTATGGAGATGATATTACTTGTTCTTCGTTTGCGCTTTGGCCTGTTCCATGGCAATTTCTTTCAACGCCTGATACGAGTTAATATTAGAAGCCCCTTCAATCGCCTTGACTGCCAAATCTTGAACTTGCTTGAGCGCCCCATCCAATTGTTTCGATAGGTTATGAATTCGCGCTTCCTGATTCTGGATTGTTTGCTCCAAGGATTGAATCCTCAACTCATAGTTGCGTTTTTGGCCTTCTAAATCCTTGCTCTGTAAATCTTCCTGTACAGATACCTGTTTTCTTGCGATTCCTTCACCCTCAGCTTTTGCCTTTTTAATCGCGGCTTCCTTGTCTTTCTCAAAGGCTTCCACCTTGAATTTTAACTCTTCAAACTTCTTCTCCCGTTCTGCGATCGCTTTTTCCCGTTCATCCCACTGTTTCTCTTGCGCTTGCTTCGTTTCTTCCAGTTCCTTATACAAGCCTTTTTGGTTCTGCTCGTATTCGTCGTTATTTAAGCTACGCCGTAGTGTCAGATCATATTCATACTCTTGAATATCCCGTTGACGTACTTTGCTCTGCTGTTCGTTGCGTTCCTTAATTGAGCGCTTGTACTCCTCTTGCTCTTTCTCCCAAGCTTTCCTCAATTCCTGAATTTCTTGATCCAACGTTTCGCGCCGTTGACCAAATTCTTCCTCAAATGCTTTCGAGTTACTTTCATAAGCTTGGATTAAAGCATCCAGTGTATCGTCTTTAATCTCTTCTAGCTCATGTAATTCTTTAAGTAGTTGCATTTCTTCTGTGAGAGAATGCCGCAGTTCTTCCAGTTTTTCAGCTTCTGAAGTCAATTTTTCAGATAAATCACTAATCGCACTACCAAACCCCAATTGCAGCTTAACCAAGCTATCAATTGTATAGCTCATTTTGTCTTTAACAGTTTGCGGTTGGCTCATGGCAGTTCCTTGGGGTTGAGACTGTTTATCAGTAGCAATGGGAGGTTTGTCTTTAGGTTCTTTCTGAAGCAGCTTGAGTTGTGATTCTAATGCTTTTTTTTCCTCTTGCAACTGAGCATAACCCTCTAGAAGCTCTGCTTTTGTATTTCTATCACTCAGTTTTCTTGCCATGCAAAAACCTCTGATTTACTGATTACGGATTGAAGGTTGAAGAGTGAAATTGGAGGTTAAAAATAACTGGATGTTCGGTTAACCTGCAATCTGCCAATAACCCTTTATTTGAGTTGTTCTTTAGAATTGGAATTTGAAGAACTCTCAAAGGCTTTCATGGCAAGAGATTGTGCCTGTTTCATCGTCTCTTGAAGCTGAGCAGAAAGATTTTCGATTTGTTCGACTTGTTTTTGAATGGTTTGCTCTAGAGACTGAATCTTAAAGTCATAACCCTGTTTCGTGGATTCCCACTCTTTCTTAACTAATTCAGCTTTCACCTTGGCGTCTTGGTGAATGTCTTTAATCGCTTCTTCTCTAGACTTCTTCACAGCCTCGTCTATCTCAATGGGGAAGTCTTCAACTTTTTGTTGATACTCTTCCAACAAGGGTTGACGCTCTGCGAGAATTTTTTCGCGCTCAGCCCATTGCTTATCTTTTTCTTGATTCGCTTCTAACAATTCTCTTTCTTGAGTGCGTTTTAGCTCTTCATAATCATCCGTTTCGATTTTACGGTCGCGTTCTAATTCGTATTCATAATCAGCTTCTTGACGCTGTCTTTCTTTAATCAATAGTTCGTTTTGTTGTTGCACAAAATTTTCAAACTCTTCTTGTTCTTTCTCCCAATTTTTACGCTTGTCAGCCATATCTTTTTCAAGGGCTTCTCGCTGATTGGCTGCATTTTGCTCCAGGGTTTTGAGCTTTTCTTGATGTTCCTGGGTGAGAAGGTGTAGGGCATCGGCAACGACTCGAACTGAGTTTAGCTCTTGTAAATTCTGAGTTGCAACGCTGATGGCACGATGCAACTCATCTAAATTGGAGACTTTTTGAGTTAATTTCTCAGAAAGTCCATTGACAATGTTGCCAAACTCAAGTTGCAGATCGGCGAGTCCTTTGACAATCCCATCAATGGTATAAGTTGAAGCAACCTGTAAAATTTGCTTATTCTTTTCTTTGTCGGCTTCCTCTTCTTTGGTGGCAATTCTTGAGTCAATTCTTTTGCGATCTGTAAGGATTTGCTGAAACGCTTTAGAAATCTGTTCTTTGCTGTCTTTGGTTGCAACCATGATGGTTCTCCTTACACAATATTTAACTCAACAACGAGTAATGCAGCGGCACTCGAAAGCTGGCGTATTATAGTTCCAAAAGCTAATGCTTTTAAGAGAAACGTTTTACGCTAATTGCTGTGTTTAACTACACGAGCCTGTGACAGTTTTCCGGACGCTGACTTGTTTTTTCAAGCCATTATTTCAACAACTGTTAGCCGATGCATTTTTCACAACAGGTATTCGGAATCACCGAAAATTTTATTTCCATACTAGAACAAATGTTCTACCGTAATATACTCAAGTACAAGGGCGCTCGTCAAGGGCAGCAAGTGAAGCTATTTCGCCCAGAGTCGTACTACTGACAGCCGTGGAAAGCGAATAATTCGCTATTGAGAATCGCGAACAGCAATGCACAACGCTTCGCGTCGTTAACGCGCCGACGTGTTTACTGCGTCTTCACATCATTGTGTTTATCTATACTCACTTCCTTAATACTGCTTGACGTTCCGATCGCAGGTTAGTGAAGTAACCGACAGACAACTGCAAGTCACGTTCATGGTTCATGGTTTATGGCAATTTCTACTATGAACTATGAACTATGAGCCGATTTAGCGTATTACAAAGATTTCTGGAATAAAACCTCCATCTCAAGACATAATGGAATAAAGTCGCCAATTCTAAAGAAATTCTCTAGATTTTGCTCAAAATCCCCCCCTACGGCATTGTATTTTTGATGTGGGACAGGTTTTATTAGAGGGTTACGTTTACTGAAGAATCTGGCTGCTAAGGACAGTTTTTTATCATGGTTACAGTTGTGCTGCACAGCATCTCATCCAACAGCTTGCGGCATTGGATGATACAGCCGCACTTAGCCTTGCATATTCCAGATGGCTTCTTGAACCTACCCATTAGTCTGGTTACTTGGGTGATTGCGATCGCTTTAATTGCACTCTCTCTAAATCGATCACAGGCAGAATACCAGGAACGAGTCGTTCCCCTGATGGGCGTTTGCGCTGCCTTTATCTTTGCTGCACAAATGATTAATTTTCCCATTCCCGGCGGCACTTCCGGTCACCTCCTAGGTGGAACGCTGGCAGGAGTTCTGTTAGGCCCTTGGGCGGGTTCACTGGTGATGGTGGTGGTATTCATCGTGCAGGCGGTTCTATTCCAAGATGGTGGCATCACGGTGCTAGGAGCCAACATTACCAATATGGGGTTGATTGGTACGTTTTGCGGTTACTATCTCTATCGTGCGATTCGTCAGGCTTTGGGTCGTGATACCTGGAAGGGAATGGCGGTTGCTACAGCCGTTGCAGCTTGGACTAGTGTTTTTATCGCTTCAAGTTTATGTGCCGTACAACTTGCCCTATCGGGAACTATACCCTTGGCAGTGGCGATGTCGGCAATGGCATTCTGGCACTTACTGATTGGGATTGGAGAAGCGCTGATTACGTTGGTAACAGTGAGTTTTATTTGGCGGACTCGACCTGATATGCTCTACGATCCGCCCCGTAAGCGGAGAGTATCGGATTCGCGCTCGTTCGTGCAGCGTTAAAGAATTTGTATCAATATAGATAGGCATTAAACGCATATGAGTGAGAACCTTTCACCCTCACGTAACCGAGCTTTTTTCATTGCTGGCTTAGGTGTAGCCCTGCTGATTGCAGTTTTTCTCTCTCCCTTTGCCAGTTCAGACCCAGATGGCTTAGACCGCGTTGCCCAAGATTTAAAATTTGATCACAAGGCAGCCGAAGATGCACCAGCCAGGAAGTTGCCTTTTGCTCAAGTTTTTGATGAGTATGCCCTCAAAGGGGTACCCGAAGCTGTGGCGACTCCCTTAGCAGGTTTAGCCGGAACTTTAGCCACGTTTGGCTTGGCTTGGGGAATCGGCAAACTCGTTGTTCGGGGTTCGGGTTCATCGTCTACGGATGATCAGGCATCTCTTGATTCAGAACCTTCAGATCAGCCACTCGATTAGTTAGGACTTAACTGAATGCTGCTGCACATAGGGGCGTTTCATCTCGATATTGATAGCAAGCAAACGACGAGCTGGCACTTATTAGCGCCCCGTACCCGACTTTTGTGTACGCTGCTTTTAGTATTTGCGATCGCACTCACCCCCAATGGGCGTTGGTGGACTTGGGGGATTTATGCCTTAGCTGTGCTAAGTGTTATCTTGCTGAGTCGGGTAACTCTACCCGTGTTGCTCAAGCGCATCGCCGTTGAGTTTGCGTTTGTTGGGGTTGTGCTGTTGGGTACGTTGTTTCGAGAGGGCGGCGAGGTACTTTGGTCTTGGGGTGTGCTGAAAATTACGACAGTGGGGTTAACGGTGTTGGGGAGTGTTACGCTCAAAGCCTTACTCTCCCTGATGATGTTGAATGTATTGACCCTAACCACTTCCATTCCAGCATTGCTCAATGCCTTAGTTGCCCTGCGAACTCCGCCCCTGTTAGTCGCGATTTTGGCATCCATGTATCGCTACATCAATGTCTTGATTGAAGAGTTTAACGCCATGCGGCGGGCGGCAGCATCTCGCAATTTGAGTGGTAACAATCAATGGCAGCGCCGAGTCATTGGCAATATGATAGGTTCTCTGTTCATCCGCACCTATGAACGGGGAGATCGCGTTTATCAAGCGATGCAGGCACGGGGTTATCAAGGCGTGCCGCTTGTGGAAAAAGTACCATCCGGCGGACGACTGGATATCATGGCTTTGACTATAACTAGTATTTGGATAGTGTTGGGGCAAGCGGTTTACTTACGTTTAGGGTTGTAGGCCGCACTGAAGCTCTCACTCCATACCCTTGAGCCACAATTCTTACGTTCAACAGCCTCATGCATCATAATCCGATCGCAATTGAAAACCTTACCTATATTTACCCTGATGGCACTCATGCTTTGAGGGGTATTAATCTTTCCATCAAAGCCAGTGAAAGGGTTGCTTTAATAGGAGCTAATGGTTCGGGCAAGTCTACCTTACAATTACACTTAAATGGGATCATTCTGCCCCAGGAAGGAACGGTAACGATTGGAGAATGGTCTGTCACGCCGGAGAATTTACGAGAGATTCGCAATTTTGTGGGATTAGTCTTTCAAAACCCCGATGATCAGCTCTTTATGCCTACGGTTTGGGATGATGTAAGTTTTGGCCCGATGAATCAGGGTTTGCGAGATGAAAAACTGATTGATCGCGTTTGCCAAGCGATGGCAGCGGTTGGTATTGACCCCGATTACTATGGTCAACGCAATACGGATAATTTATCGGGGGGGGAGAAGAAACGAATTGCGATCGCGGGTGTTTTAGCCATGAATCCGCAGGTGTTGGTTTTTGATGAACCTTCTGCTCAATTAGACCCCCGTTCTCGTCGTCAGTTAATTAATTTATTGCACAGTTTGCCGTTAACCCAACTGATTGCAACGCACGATTTGGATTTAGCTTTGGAATTGTGCGATCGCACGGTTGTTTTAAGTCAGGGAGAAATTGTATTCGATGGTCAAACTGAGCAAGTCATGAGTAATCCAGAATTTTTGGTTCAGCACGCTTTAGAGTCACCTTTGAGTTATAGTCGTCCCTATTGTCAGCTTAAAGATGCCCCTGTTGCCATGGCGTTGATGAGTTAGTTTTAACTTTTGGGGGTGGTGTCTTGTTAGTTTATTTTTAACTAACCACAGAGGCATAGAGGGCGCAGAGTAAGAAAGAGAGAGGTTGAGTTTTTCGTCTTTACAAAAGTTGGCAGACAACCTTTAGTGAGCAGGATGAGGATTTGATATTAATTTTTCATAGGTTGTGGTATTGATGACTTCAACTGTATGACTTTGTGGAACAAAACGAACTGTATCCACTTTAGCCCCACCGTCAAAGTCTTCTACTTTAAATTCAATTCGATATTCGGGAATGGGCTGAGGAGAACATAAAGCTGCTCGGATTTCCTCTTCGTGTATACTAAATCGAAAACTCACGGGAATCGATAAGTTATTTTGAAATCTAAAATCTTTATACCCATAAACAACGGTAGCATCTGACCCTAAAGGTGCAAATCGGGTTGACTCGGTATAGATATCATGAGAATGAGCATGTCTTTCGAGTGTAGTAAGCCCAGCTTTTAAGGTTAACAAATAGAGCAGTCCTGATAATTGACATAATCCCCCTCCGACTTCAGCTTTCAGTTGGTTAGCTACCAGTGATCGCCCTTCTCGATAACCTCTTGCTCGGTCTGGTTTTCCTACTAGATGCCAAAAAGAGAAAATTTCACCTGGCTGGATGGCTACATCTTGAATCCTTGCGATCGCTAGATTAAAATTGTGTTTTTTATTTTCCGAATGCTGGGTTTGTTTGATAGCTTGAGAGATGCTAATTCTGGGTTGAAATAAAATTTTATCTCCCTCATTGATTGGCTGAAAATTCACAAACTTATCTTGGTGATTATTGACCCAATCTAACTGGTATCTTTGGAATAACTTTAAGTGTAGTTTTAATCCAGAGGGAATTAAGTGCTTCATACCAAACATCAACTAAATTGCTCAGAATTTGACATTCAATCCCAATCCATCTCCATTTTCGTTGCTAGGAAATAAAGGCTTGGGGTAAATTTGAGAAAGGAGCTTGGATTATAGCTCAGAGCTTGATCAGTTTAACGAAATAGTAAGATGCCAGTAATTTGAGAAAGCTGTGACTTAAAAATTTATCTACAGGTAGCCAAAGAGAACGAGTTGGGTTAGGAAACCGATGAATGGGAAGGAAATTAACGCCAACTAATTCTTCTACCTGCCATTTTCCAGTACACAGCTGATGAATATCGTTCAGGGAAAAAGAAGTCGCGCCATGCCAGTCTTCCGCTTTATAAGCTATAAGTTTCCGACGTAAAGCGCAGGGAATATCGAAGATTAAAATTCCATTGGGACGGAGTATTCGATAACATTCATCCACAATAGCCTGAATTTTAGCTTGGCTTAAGTGCATGAAAAGATGTAGGGAAAAAACAGCATCATACTGACCCGACTCAATGGGAATATGGGAAGCTGAGGCTTGGATGAATTGTTTATCTGGATATTTAGTTTTGGCAACTTCAATCATCTTGGGGCTTAAATCAAGCCCTGCTGTAGCAAAAGAAAGGAATCTCCCTGTCCCACAGGCTAAATCGAGTATAGATTGGGTTTGGACGCTACCCAGCCAACGGCTTAAAATTTCTCGCTCTTGGCTGTGAATGTAACGACCATAGCTATTGTTAAAACGGGAGCGATCGTATTCTGAAGCCAGTTCCTCATAATAGAGCCTTAGGACTTCATCTTCGCGATCGGGATGATTGGGTTGCTGGAGCATGAGTCAATGGTTTAGCGGGCTTTTAAGGTTTAGTCAGTTTTACTTAGCGATTACAGTCAGACTTAGGACATCCAAGGACGACTGGACTCGCGATTCCCTTATCAACTTCAACGCTGACAACCTAAATTCCGGGAGGCTAAACATCTAATTTATATAGTCTGGGCGGGCTTGTCGCCCATCCCAGATTCAATCTACGGCTTATTTAGTCACAAGCTTCATGTACAACAGATTATTTAACTGTAAACTCAGTTTTCATACCCGCCTGAAAGTGTCCGGGTAAGTTGCACACCAGTAAGTAGCGCCCTGGCGTGAGATTGAGCTGGAGGGTTTGTGTTGCTCCACTTGTGAGCTTACTTTCATTAATTTCACCCACGTTTTTGAGTCCTTTGGCGTCTTCCGCCAAATTTCCTCCCTTGAGTGGGAGTTTTTTAGCGGGATATTCATTTTTCAGAACTACAAATTCGTGTGGCTTTTGGCCTTCGTTCTTAACCACAAATTCAACCCATCCAGGTGGAGCTGTTGCTGACGAGAGTTGAAACAGCATTTCCTTTGCCGTGACGTTAATCTTTGTTCCCTTAACAGTTTCCTTGGGTTTTGGGGAACTGTTCATCGCACTTGGAGAAGTCTGAGTGGGCGCATGATTCAGGGAACTGGATTCAGCACTCTTGTTGTTTGAACACGCAACCAGTGAAGATAGGATGACACAAATAGTTAGGCTCTTGAGAATAATGTCTGTTTTCATTTACACGTTTTGCAATCAATTGTTCAGAAATCTAGCCGCTGGGGGTGAAATTGCTGTGACTAGGGCATGACCTTCCTGTGACATTCTCAGTTAGCCTGGTTCTCCCTAAATTTGGCTCGGCATCAGCGGTACAGGCTGCAATACTTTTGTTGCCTGGTGCTGCCCTAGCTCCTGCTCAACCGCCACGAACAGAGTACGATGAGTTGGGTTGGTACGCTAGACTTTGTTTCGCTACCCTAACGCCTAATCTCCGTCCAGCGATCATGACACTCTGCTGGAAGACTATGTTCCGTTTCTATTTATTACATCTTGTCGTTCAAAAGATGTGGTAATATCTCCCAATATTTTCACGAATTTCCTTCTGGCTATGAGCAATATTCAGCCAAGAATTCAACAACGAGTTTATGAAATATTAGAATCTTCTAATCCTAATGATTTCCTCAGTAATCTTGATGATTGGGGGGTAACCTTATTGGTCATTTTAGATGTGAGTGCTTTTATCTTAGAAACTGCCAAAACTACTGGTTTTGAGTTTAATATTTTTTTGATTGATATTGAAGTAGTATCTGTTGTCTGCTTTACAATATTATACATTTTACACCTCTGGTCATGCACCACTGATATCCGCTATAATCATTCCCTTTGGGGCCGGGTAAGGTATGCTTGCACGCCTTTAGCCATCATCGATCTGTTGGCTATTCTACCTTTTTACTTACTGCTATTATTTCCGGGCGTTGCTCTAGTAGAATCCACAGATTTATTTCGACTCTTGCGCTTACTTAAATTAATTAGATACTCAGAAGCTTTACGAACTATATTACGAGTCATCAAAATTAAAAAAGATGAATTGATAATGACTCTAGTAGCTGTTTTTATTTTATTGATTTTTGCTTCGAGTGTAATGTTTTTTGCGGAAAGAGAAGCGCAGCCAGAAGCATTTCCTAGTATTCCTGCGGCTATGTGGTGGGGCGTTGTTACTCTAACGACTGTAGGTTACGGGGATATTTACCCAGTTACGGCGATTGGAAAATTGTTTGGTGCAATACTTGCCTTTATTGGAATTGGATTATTTGCACTACCTGCGGGAATCATTGCCTCTGGCTTTTCCACAGAAGTTGAAAGAAGAAAAGAGCTAGAGAGCCAAGAATTGCCAGAAATAATTTCAAGCCTTACCCAACAGCCGTGGACGCCGGAGCAAAAGCAGTTAATTAGCGCCCATGTGGAACAGAGAGCAGAGCTAATGAATATGTGCATTGAAGCCGCTAAGGGGAAGTTTGGCGATCGCTTGGAAGATGAAACGATCATCCGAGACTTAGCCATCTCCCTCTACGTGGAAGCCGTTCGCAAGTTTAACCTGTAATCATTCGCAAGTATTGAGTCAGTTTTTGCTAGCGGGTTGGTTAGTTGGGTTATTTTATGCGTGCTGTAGCAGCACCGAAACATCAAAGCCCGCACGATTTTCTTCTTAACTGATACAATACGTACTCTTAATTTAGGTCATACTGCTTTCAACAGTTGAGAGTAATTAGGCTATTGTTCAGTCTGTTGAGAATAATTAACAGTTAGACTTGAAGAATTATTCTTCTAAACTAGACAATTATTTCAATAACTTGCGATTCATGCCAGACCCCTTTCTGCTTAAGAAAACTCCTCTGTGGAATCGTCGTCAACTTCTCAAGTTGGGACTAGCAGGAATTGGCGTGGCGGGAGCGGCTTTGGCTGTGCAACAGTTTGCTCAAACGCGCCACTCAACGGCGAAGGTTAGAGTGCCACTGCTTCCCAATGACGCCTCTTCCTCAGAGGATAGCAGGATTAGCCCTATGGCAATGCTGCGAAATTTTGATTATGGCACCGTGAAAAAAGACAACGGACGGACAATTCGCGAATTTCGGATTGTTGCCGGAAACAGTACTGTTCATCTCAATAGTGCTGTATCCTTCGTGACTTGGAACTTCAATGGTCGTGTGCCAGGGCCAACTCTACGAGCCAAACAGGGCGATCGCGTCCGGATTATTTTCCTCAACAACGGTGGACATTCTCACTCCATGCATTTTCATGGCATCCACCCGGCTGAGGCTGATGGTATCAAACCGATACGTCATGGTGCGGCCACGATTTACGAATTTGATGCCGAACCCTACGGCGTTCATCTCTACCATTGCCACACGGCACCCGTCACACGCCATATCAGCAAAGGATTATATGGCATGTTCATCGTTGACCCTCCCCAAGGGCGTCCCCCTGCTGATGAAATGGTGATGATTATGGGCGGTTATGACATTAACGATGACAACAAAAATGAACTTTATGCCTTTAACGGGATGCCGAATTACTATATGGAGCATCCAATCCCCATTTACCAAAACCAGCTCGTGCGATTGTATCTGCTCAATATGATTGAGTTCGACGCGGCCGTCACCTTTCATACTCATGCCAACTTCTTTCGCGTTTATCCCACCGGGATGACTCTGAAGCCAACGCAGGAAAGTGATGTGATTACGATGGGGACCGCAGAACGGCACATCCTGGAATTTGCCTATCCTTACACGGGTAAGTATATGTTTCATCCTCACCAAGATGCGATCGCGGAAAGCGGTTGCATGGGAAATTTTGAAGTCATCGCTCAAGCCTAGTGACTTTTTTGGTCATTATTTGACAAAGATTCCTATTAGCTAGAGAATAAAAAGCTAAATTGATGTTGCAAAAGAATTTTATTAAGCAACTAAAGATCTGATCTCAAATTACAAATTTCTGAACTTACAATGAAGTCTATTTTCCGTTTCCTTGCTCTTGTTGTTGCCAGTACGCTGTTGGTCGTTCTGACGAACTGCGCTCCCTCACCAAAGTCTGGTGTAACCTCAAATTCTTCTCCAGCTAACAATTCCAGTCCGACGGCAACAAGCACTCATCATTCAAGCAATGCCAAGGATAAAATCAACATCAATACCGCAATTTTGTCCGATTTAGACAAATTAGAAGCCAAATTAGGGATTCCAGCCCTATCTAATAAAATTCAGGCCAGTCGTCCTTATGGCAGTCCTGATGAACTGGTGTCCAAAAAGGTAATTGCTCAAGAGCAGTTTGACCAAATTAAGGATATGGTCACCGTTGAGGATATCGTGCTCACTGGGGAAGCCAAAGATGTCGATTACATGAGTAAGCTGGGCTTGATGAAAGGTCATCTGCTGGTGGCAAAAGAACTCCTAGACGCACAATTGCCCAAACAAGCTGAACCTCACATCGGTCATCCAGTCGAAGAAATTTACGTCGATGTGGAAGAGCAGCTCAATGAGCGGAAAGTCCCAGAATTTAAGAAGACCTTGATCAGCCTGCAAGACTTAGTGAAATCGAATTCTAAGGATGCTAAAGTCGCAACGAATTTCGATCAGTCCATGCAGTCAGTCGATCAGGCGATTCAAGTTTTGCCAGAACAACAGCGTCAATCGCCTCAATTCGTGCTAGAGGTGATCAACGAGTTACTGGATGCAGCGAACTCAGAATATGGGGCTGCGATCGCCAATGGCAAAATAGCCGCCGTAATTGAGTATCAGGACTCGCGAGGATTTGTCAACTATGCGGATAGCTTATTGAGCCAAATTTCCGACCCCTTGAAAAAATCCAATCCCGAAGCCCAAAAAGCGATCGCCGACAGCATGACTCAACTAAAAACCGCATGGCCTTCCGCGCAAGCCCCAGCCAAACCTGTGATGACTCCTGAGCAAGTCTCCCAGCTCATCAAGACCATTGAGCAGAACGCTCAAAATGTTCTTAAAGCCTAAGCTTCAGACGGCTAAGCTCAATCCAACGCCCTCTAATTTCTAGCGACGAAGAAAAATCAAACCTAATGAAACCGCTAGATTTGTCTTCAGGGTTCGTTAATTCTCCTCAAGTAATTCTGTTCAGGTGTCAGTTTTGTAATTTACTATCTTGATGAAGCTGACAATTCTAGTTGCAGCCGTAGCTGTGGTGCTTCGTTATTAGACCAAGACCGTCTAGAATTATTCCCTGAATTTTTGAGGAGTTAGAAATGATGCGTTTCAATGCTGTGGTAATTGCCAGTATCCTGCTGCTTGGGGGGATAGCGGGTTGTAACCAAGAAGAGTCTAATGAGGCAGTGGTCTCAACACCCCAAATTGTAAAAAGACCGAAAAAGCCAAAGGCCGCTCCCCCCAATTCCACAGCGGCTGTAAATCCAGCAGCTAGTCCTGGCGTTAGTCCCGCTGCTAGCCCAAAAACAGGGAAGACAGCCGTAGCACCCGCTAATACGGCCAAGGCTACGGCTAAAACCAATGATGGGGC
Organism: Microcoleus sp. AS-A8; assembly: GCA_039962225.1. NCBI lineage: Bacteria > Bacillati > Cyanobacteriota > Cyanophyceae > Oscillatoriales > Microcoleaceae > Microcoleus > Microcoleus sp. AS-A8. The sequence goes on along the minus strand of JAMPKV010000003.1, from coordinate 66,923 downwards.
CAAGCCAACATTAGCCAAGCTCAATGGCTATTTGCCCGCTGCCGTGAAGGCATTGCAAGCTAACGATATTGCCAAAGCCAAACAATATGCCAAGGGTTTTAGCGATAACTGGCAGCAGAAGATCATCCAATTTCAGGTTAAAAACAAATCTCAATCAGCCTACAACAAACTGGCATCAGGTGTTACGCAAGTCACTAATACGGTGATACAGCCGCCCAATCCAGACAAAGCCAAAGCCATCACGTCCCTTCAATCCCTCTCGCAAGCCGTGACGGAATACACAAAAAGCCCTTAAGGGTTTGCGTTCTAGGATTGATCCCACCTAGATAAAAACACTTCCGTTCAGGGCATGGCTCTCGCCTCTAGTGCTTTGTTTCGTGGTGAACCTTGAGACAAGCACTTAGATCGTCATGAGAGAATTTCAACAACCATAAAACCAAAGGCTCACCATGAAGGAACTCGATCTCAAAGGCACCACTGACATCCTCAACTCGATCATGGAATTTGAGCTGGCTGGGGTAGTCCGTTATACCCACTATTCCCTGATGGTGACGGGTCCCTACCGCACTCCGATTGTGGATTTTTTCAAAGCCCAAGCCACAGAATCCTTGCTCCATGCTCAACAGGCAGGAGAGATTCTCACCGGTTTAGAAGGACATCCCAGCCAGCGAATTGCTCCGATTGAGGAAACTTACAAGCACTCAGTACGGGATATTTTAGAAGAAAGCCTCAACCATGAGAAAAAAGCCCTGAATCTCTACAAGCAATTACTAGAAACCGTAAATGATTCCAGTGTTTATTTGGAAGAGTACGCCCGCACCATGATTGGTCAAGAAGAAATGCACAACATAGAAATTAAAAAAATGTTGCGCGATTTTAGTTAAGGGGTCAGTCGTTAAGAGTCAGTAGTCAGTGGTCTGTGGCTACTGACCACTGATTATTAACAAAAGACTCACTAATAACCCATGACTAAGGATTAATGACTAATGGATTTTAGTGCTGCTTTACCGACTTTTGTCATTACTCTACGCGAAGGCGTTGAAGCCGCCCTTGTGGTGGGAATTGTTCTGGCTTGCCTGAAAAAAGCCAAAGCTGGACATCTGAACCCTTGGGTTTATGCGGGTGTCGCCGTCGGACTCGTCGCTAGTGCCTTGGTCGGCGTCTTATTTAGCTGGGGGATTCAAGCCTTGAGCACGACCTATCCACAGTATGCACCTGTGATTGAGCCGTTGCTGGAGGCTGTCTTTGGCGTGATTGCGATCGCCATGCTGAGTTGGATGCTGATTTGGATGACCCAACAGGCCAAATACCTGAAATCAGAAGTTGAAGGCGCTGTCACTTCTGCGATTCAACAAGGGAAGGGTTCAGGTTGGGGCGTCTTCACCCTGATTCTGATTGCTGTCCTACGAGAAGGGTTTGAGACGGTTCTGTTTATCGTTGCCAAATTTCAACAAGGGTTGGTACCTGCCCTAGGGGCGCTTGCTGGAATCGCAGTAGCTGCCGGAATTGGTGTGTTGCTATTCAAGTGGGGTGTCAAAATTAACATCCGCCTCTTCTTTCAGGTCATGGGGGTTTTGTTACTTCTGATTGTTGCTGGTTTAGTGGTTTCTTCTTTAGCACATTTTGACCAATCCATCAATACTTTAGCTCAAATGGATCGGAGTTCAGAATCGTTGTGCTTCTACTATGAACGGTTTGCCAAATACCATTCCTGTATTTTAGGCCCCATCGTTTGGAATACGAGCAGTATTTTACCTGATGATAAGTTTCCCGGTGTAGTGCTTAAAGCCTTAATTGGCTATCGGGAAAAAATTTATCTGGTTCAAGCCGTAGCTTACCTGTTGTTTATGTTCACCATTGGCGGACTTTATTTCAACAGCTTAGCGGTGCCAACAGGTGCCAGTGTTCAGCGTGAGAAATCGGCAAGCCGGAAGTAATCTCGAAACTAATTTCAGACGGATGCGTTAGCTAAGAGTTGCAAAAATCTGGCGTGAGCTTGGGTTAAGAATAGCGATGGCAATGATTATCTTTTCTTTATCTTTGTGGAAAACTCGCCATTTTCTGTGGAAAAGTACCCCTATCTGTGGAAAACTAGCAGTCTAGTGCAGCATGGCGGAAATAACTATCCAGTTGAAAAAGCTTAAAAAGCTTTACGAACTTCAGCTCGGTTATCTTGCACCACAGATGCTACCCCATTGAATTAATATTTCTAGCATTTAGTTGAGTCTTTAAAATGGCTGAAACCTACTGATTTTAGGGGAGTTGGGTTCCCTATCATTGTGTCAATTTGGGGACTTGTTGAGAGTATTTTTAATAAAAATGCACCGATGAACCCGATTGTCTGGTAAATTTTTCCAGGAGTTCAATTACAACTTCTTGCCTTAAAATCCTAATATTAAGATTCATGACATATGGCTCCTACTCCACTAAAACTTAATCTTGTCGAAGGTTCTGTGTCGTTTGCCTTCACGGCTGATGCGGCTAGAGAGTTACAGCAAGCGATCGCCCAATTGATGCAGAGCCTGAAAGCCGCGACCCAGGCCATCGGTGGTGGTGCCAAACCCACGCCTCAAAAACCCATGGAGTACCGATATTCGGGGGATGTTTTTCTAGAAATTTTCTGCAACCCTAATATCTGGCCGAGTCCCTTTGCGGCTAAAGTCCTCGTTACACTCCGTGACGAGCGCATCCGCCTGACGACAGAAGCGGAGTTGACGCGCGTGATCGATGATGTTAATCAATATGTGGAGCAAGTGGGCTGAAAGATTGAGAACATACACAGAAAATCTAGGGTAGGCGATGCCCACCTGACGACTAGCAATAGAGTCCAACAGGTCAATTGGCATAAGTCCTAGGATTGCAAATTACCTTCTCCTCTTAGCCATTCGCCAAAAACGATACATTATAAACGAAGTCATTCGTGCAACCGGACTGGATACTTAGATGAACTCCAACAATCTCCTAGATTTGCTACAAACTGGACTGCGTGTCTCGTTGGGGGCAACGACCTCCCTCGTCGAAACGCTCGGTGACTCTCAAAAGCGTGAAGAAAGCTTGTCTCAACTGAGGTTAGAGTTCAGCCAACGGGTCACTGAGTGGGCCGAGAAAGGAGCAATCACTGAGCAAGAAGCCCGAAGTTTTATTGAGCAGATGTGGAGGCAACAAAGTGCTCCAGGGCGTTCCTCCACAACAGAAACAGCGAGTGATATCTCTGCGACACCACCAACCACCCCTGCCCCACCCAATACACAGTTGGAATTAGAAGAACTGACGGCACAAATTGCCGCCATCCGCACTGAGTTAGAGAAGTTGCGGAACTCCGACTTAGATAGTTAGACTCGCTCTGCGTTGGTCAAGGTTGAGCAAAAAGAACAAAAATGCTGCGCCATAACCTATAAGGTTTGGCGCTAGGTGACTTAGGGTTGTTAGCAGCAAGTTCAATACTTCCCGCCCTGATCAGGATTGTTTGATTTTCGCGGATTAGAGGCAATTGCTCAAGGAGGTCTGTTAGCCGATATAGCGGATGAGTTGAGGGTTAGACGCCGAGTCAGTCGAGCTGTTACATTTGTTACCTTTCACTCACGAGGCAATTGGGAACACTTTCTATAGATTGGGGCAGCCTGGGCACTGTGCTCTCTGATTCTTCTCAAGCCGTCTAAAATAAGTAACGCCCTAAAGGGCGGACTGAATTATTAAAGCTTAATAGGATAGAAAGTTCGTTTCAAGCTTTTCCCATAATTTTTGGCCAATTAGATCGTCCTAAAAGTCTTTTTGATCACGCTTAGGTGTCTCAAGGTTTGCCAAGGACTAGGTAAGTCTTCCTAGTCATCAGTTTTTGTTCTCCTTCCCATAAAAAATATTAATCGTTATCCCATTCTTCAGATCCGATCAAATCGGCAATGCGGTCTCTGAGCAAGAAGTCGCACCGCTCTAGCTCACACTCGACACAAACCCACTCCCGTGCGGGAATGTACTGGCAAAGGACGTAGATAGGCTGCTGGCGGCTAATGATGCCTTTTTCGACTAAGTGGCGCGCTTCGTCTTGGATGACATCGATGGAGTACTGAATCGTAGGTGTAGAAGGCACGGTGTTAATGCTCATGGTAATAGGCAGGGAAATAACAAAGCTACGATTAAATATAATCGAATATTCGCTAGCGTGAAAATAAATTTAGTTCCGTATAGAAAGTTACGAATGAATTCTCTTTTTAAATAAAGATCGCAAAAGATTAAGAAAAGGTAAAAACCACATTTTATCTCTTCCAAGCATGAAACGCCCTCTCTGTAAGGGTTACAGGAAACCAGGCTAGCGTGTCTTCCAGCTAAGAATGTAAAAGCTCTATTGAAAACTTAAACAAAACTTAACCTAAGTGCGTCAGTAGATTAATTTGGAGAGTCCTGACGGCACATGGTTTTAAGTGGGGATCACCTGAGCCTGGGCCATTTTTCCCTAAAGAAACGCCTAGATGTAGCCACTTAGGTAGAAAGAACTCTCAAAATAAGGGCTGCCATAGATTATGAGAGGGTGTAAAGTATCGTTGCATAAAAAATTATTAAGCTATTCTTTCGGCACAGATGATTGTCCAGCACTCCATTCAAATGGGCTACTCAGAATGAATCAGTATAACAAAATGACGTGAATGGCGAGTGGGATGACGGTTATTGCATTCAAGTTCGTAATTGAGTTGAGACCAAGGGCAAGTCTATGATGTTCTTTCCCACCACTATCACCCCCCAAAGCCCAACTCTGGCCTATAGTAAAACTTCCATGCTGAGGGTGCCGACGCTAGATACTGGAACAGGTTGCTAGGCAATCGCACTAGAATCATCTATGCAACCTGTTCTGCGAGAGCTAAGCCGTTGAAATCCGGCAGAGGTTTCAGTGCAAATTTCAATCTTCGGCCTCAGGGATATCGTCTTCCAACTCCTTGCTCTGACGCTCTTCACTCAGCTGATCGAGGAGTGCCAACATGCGATCGCCTCTTTCTAACCCTCGGTCTTCAATAAAGATAACCTCTGGTGTTCGGCGTAAGCGAATTCGTTGACCCAATGCGCGACGGACATAACCTGTGGCTGACTTTAACCCAGCCATGGTTTCTGCCCTTGCTTCATCAGTGCCGTAGATTGACACATAGATTTTTGCATGCTGGAGGTCGCCAGATACGTCCACATCGGTAACGCTAACCATACCAGCCCCCACTCGGTCATCTTTGATTTCGTGGAGTACCATTTGGCTGACTTCTTGCTGAATCAGCGAGGCAACGCGAGAAACACGGCGACTTGTAGGCATAACGCCCCCTTTGTTACACTACAGACAGTCGCTTCCAACGAGCTATAGTAGTTCACTAAGAATAATATTGACAGGCATTGAATTTTTCTAACGTCAGTCCAAAGGGAGAGGGCGTCATGTATACCTTCTTCTAACTTGCGGTTATGTGAACTCCCCTCTTTAAACAGGACTCAAACCTAGCATAGCCCGGAGAGTGAAAGCAATGAAGAAAAAGCCTGCGATCAGGATACCCGTCAAGGCGATCGCTGTGAGAGGGCGCTCAAATAGAGGCTTCAGTCGCTCGAATAAGAAATAAAAGATCCCCAAGGTGAAGGTGATAAAGAAACGGGGGTAGCGAGAGACATTCTCCCAAAAATCTTGCATTTTCCTAAAAAAGTTTACGAGGTCACTGTTTACTGTTAGCACTTGTGAGTGAGATCGACAAGCCATGAGGTTATTTTAGTGGCTTGCTATCATCGCTGCACTGCTTGTGATAGTTTATTCCAGCTAGAGTCTTTAGATTATTCTCTAATTGTAGTGTTTTGTCATTTTTTTGTTTTACAAAACCATAAGTTGTAATGTTTGGTGTGATTCCTTAATTCATAGTTTAACAAAAAAGTTGATTTTAATTTTTCACTAAAAACTTGCCGTTGATTAAAGTAATTATAGAGTTCAAAGGGCGAACTTCCTTTAGGAATTAACCATAAATCCGTTTGACATGAGCTTAGAGCTTTCAATGTGGCAATCGGTGTTTCTTTGCCTAAAAACTCCGAATCCATCATAGAAACGGCATCCAGTAAGTAAGGATTTCCCTGGTATGCTAAAATCGGTCGATAGTAGGTTAAATCATAATCACCCCCATAGCCCATTCCAATAGTAATCCCTTGATAAGATTTAACAACTTTATTAATTTCCTGAATGGGTTCATTCTGGTATTTTCTTGATAACTCAATGAGTTTGCTTGCATTGATTGTTCCTCTTACTAGAGTAACGCTTAACAAAGCACATATTAAGCTTATATAAAAACAATAATAATATTTATTGATATCTTGAAAAATTTGCTTTTTTTCGACCGCCATGGCTTGAGACAAAGTCAATGCGAATAAATAAGCTTCTGTGGGTACAAAGGGAAGTAAATGGTTCATTCCTGCACCCTGTTTAGAACCTATTACTGCTACACCCAGAAGGCTTATAAAAAGGGAGAAAATAAAATATTTATGCTTTTTAATGAAAATATTAAATTCATTTTGATTAATAACTCTAAAATAAATAAACAAAAATAGTATAGGTGCTAATAAGTAGATAGACCAAACTATATTTCCCTTTAATAAGTTCAGTGATAGCCCTTGGCTACCAAACTCCTGTAGCCAAAGCATATAGTTTTTTAGAGACACTTGTGGCAGGAAAATAAAAGGGAAAATTCCCAGATTTAGAGAAGCTAAGATTGAAAATAGAAGAGAAGAAATTTTATGACGAAAATACAACAAAATATAAACAGGTAAAAAATAGAATATGGCGTGTATTTTGAGATTTACACTAATACCTATACATAAGGAAGAACATAAGATTGCCAGCAATGAAGTTGTTCTAACTACCGTTAGCAACCCTAGTGATACGAACATGAGGAGAAAAGAATCGCTTCTGTTCCAAAAAGTTGCTGCGGCGAAATAAAAATAAGTTGAAATAAAAATTAAACTTATATAACCTAAGCAAAAAGTTGCAATTTGAGAACCTACCAATTTTTTTAAAGTATAGAATATCAACAACAGGCTCAGACCGCCAGCTAAGGTGCCACCAATTTTTGCAGAAAATATACTTGGCTTAAGTAGACTTAAGAAAAATCCATTAATAACATATAGCATTGGGCCATAGGGAATACTGTAGCGCTCAGGAGATTCTAATTCATGATAAATAGGCTTGCCTATTTGAAAAAGCCAGGACACAGTAGCTATATTCGCCTCTGCATGGTCAAAAAAATTATTGTGTGTAGCGTAGAAGACTAATAAAAAAATGTAATTAGTGATTAGAATACGAGAAACAATCAAGCTAATTTTTACATTAGGAATAGATAATTTGCTTTTGATTAATCTATAGCTTAAAATATTAATGATGAAATAGACTAAAGTTACTAAAATAAAGAGATATAAATTTGAAGCATAAGTTTTTGCCAATATTTGCATTTTTTTAGTAGAATCAAAAAATAATTTTATAAAGTTTATCTAGTTACGGAACAAACAAAGGATAAAAACTGAAAAAATAAATTTTTACTCACTTATCACTGTTTTTTAGCTCAATGCATACTATTGTTCAGCCAACTGTTGTGCCTCGGCCATTCCTAAAGTGGGCGGGTGGGAAGAGTCAGCTTATTCAGCAATATATACATTATTTCCCTAAAGCCTTTAAGAATTATTATGAACCTTTTCTCGGAGGAGGTGCTGTCTTTTTTTATCTTAATCCACCATCATCTATTTTAACGGATATTAACGCCGAACTTGTTAATGTTTATCGATGCGTCAAAGACAATGTTGAGGAGTTGATTGTTCTTTTGGATGCACATCAGAGCAACCATTGTAAAGAATATTATTATGATATACGTCAACGTAATGGCATCACTAATCTGGAGAAAGCTGCACGTCTTATCTATCTCAACAAAACTTGTTTTAATGGTTTATATCGAGAGAATTCTCAAGGTCAATTCAATGTTCCCCTCGGTCAATATAAAAATCCTAGAATTTGCAATCCATCTTTACTAAGGTCAGCCTGTTTTGCACTTCAGAATGCTCAAATTCATGTAAAGCCTTTTGAATACATTCTTGACTATGCGGATAGCTGTGATGACTTTGTTTATTTTGATCCCCCTTATTATCCAATCAGTCCTACGAGTAATTTTACAGCTTATAGCCGTTATGCTTTTAGGTCGGATGATCAGATAAAACTTAAAGAAGTTTTTGCCGAGCTAGCTCAACGGGGTGTCAAAGTTATGCTTTCTAATTCGGATTGTAATTTCATCCGAGAACTCTACCGTGATTTTAAAATTAATTCAATATCAGCCACTCGGTTAATTAACTCTAAAGCCAGTAAGCGAGGAAAAATTTCTGAGGTTTTAATCACCTCTTATTAATTAAAGATGGTTGTTAGCCCAAATTATAAAACGGGTTAGGTTATGTACAGCCAGTAAATTAGAATTAGAATCTACTTGTCTTGTTAGCCAATTGATCGCTCCTTTTTTCATTCCTTCACCATCAATCAAGACGACAGCGGGAGAGGGATAACAAGTCTGTATATTTAAATTAAGGTAAGGAAGTTTTTCATCAACTGAACCACCAGCTTGCTGCCATTTGCATTCAACAATAAGACCATTGGGAATGGCTACAGAATTAAAAACATAAAAATCTACGTAAATCGCTGTTCCATAAATTCCCGAACCAATATAAACCTGTTTAGCATATCGTTTGGCTGGCTCATTCGAGTATAACAGCCAGTCGCGTCGTCGTTTTTTAGGCAAATCTCGACAGATTTCGGTATATCCATGTACCTGTAAGATTGTTTCAACCGTTTTTTCTAACACATTCCCAGAAATGACGGCTCTACCACCCTGATTCATTGTTTTTTCTGAGTGACACGGTGACCAGCTAAAAAAAGATTACCTCTATCAGGTGTCTTTTGCTAGTTCTCCACCTGAAAAACAGGCTAGTAAAAAGAAAAAAATGGTTGATTTTTTGATTCACATCAGTACAGATATACTATATATAGAAAAAATGGATTTCATCATACAGGCCATAGGATAAAAACATGTGTGGAAGATTTAGTCAGAGCCAATCAGCAGAAACAATCGCTCAGGTTTTTCAGGTGGCTGTTCCTCCCTTGACACCCCGATACAATATTGCACCTACTCAGTCGGTGGCTACGGTTTTACAAACTCCAGACCACCAAGACAGGCAGTTCAAAATGTTACATTGGGGTTTGATTCCCAGTTGGGCGAAAGACCCAAAAATGGGGGCACGGCTAATCAATGCCAGAGCAGAAACTGTAGCTGAGAAACCATCATTTCGCAGTGCCTTCCGGCAACGGCGATGTTTGGTACTAGCTGATGGTTTTTATGAATGGCAGCAACAGGAGAATCAAAAACAAAAGCAGCCGTATTATTTTCGCTTGAAGGATGGATATCCCTTTGCGTTTGCTGGCTTGTGGGAACGCTGGCAAGAAGCCAATGGTGAGGCGATTGAGTCTTGTACTCTCTTAACCACGGAGGCGAATGAGTTGATGCGTCCTATTCATAACCGAATGCCAGTCATTCTTGACCCAACAAGCTACGATTTGTGGTTGAACCCACAGATGAAACAACGGGAGTCATTGGAGACTTTACTGCGTCCTTATCCAACGGAAGAAATGACGGCTTACGCAGTTAGTAAGGCAGTGAATAAACCCGTCAATGATAGTGCCGAGTGTACTGAGCGTATTGAAGCCCCATGAGAACCATAAAGGGCAATAAACAAATAAACTCCCTAAATCCATGCTTCAGAGAAAAATGGATGGGGAGAGAGCATAAGTTGTATGAATGCAACTTACAATTAATTAATCACGTCTTTTGTTTCTGTAGCGAGACATCCTCTTAAGCTGCTTTTGTCGGGCAACGGCTTTGCGCTTGCGTTTTTGAATAGGCGTTTCAAAGTGACGATGCTTTTTCATGTCTGGAAAAATTTCCGCTTTGGAAACTTCTCGCTTAAAGCGACGTAAGGTTGCCTCAATCCCTTCATGTTCGCCTCTGATCACTTGAGCCATCCCGTTTCCTCCTCTGATTGAGTGAATTATTAGCCAGCTTAGCGCTTAAGCGTCCAGCCGGTCATCAGCAAAAAAGGGCAGACTCTTTGCCTGCCCTTCAGACTTTAGAGTTTGATCTTCTCTCTCAACTCATTAGTAGCGTCGAGAAGATTTAAAGTTGTTGGAGCGACTGCCACCACCGAAGGGCTTGTTTTCTTCGCGAGGCTTCGCTTTATTAACCTTCAGGTTTCGGCCCATCCATTCAGCACCATCAAGAGCCTCAATCGCAGCGGTTTCTTCTTCTGATGTTCCCATTTCTACAAATGCGAAGCCCCGCTTACGACCGGTTTCTCGGTCTTTAGGCAATGTAACATTGTTTACAGTTCCGTACTCGGCAAAAACTTCTCTTATGTCCTCTTCCGTGACATCATAGGAGAGGTTGCCGACATAGATTGACATAGAGCAGCTCCGAAATCAGAAGGTGTGGAGAGTTAGATTCGGAGACGGGTTTGCATCTAAAAAACAAACTTTTCAACCGAATATAATCCTTATGTTAAATTCTAACAGTATTTAGGCGCTCTTGCAACCCTAAGAAGAATTGAGGACAAAATCCCAAACCATTCACCCGATTGGGTGATCCACTTGTACGAGGGAATTGGGTGTTGTTGTCAGTCATCCTAGTGATAGAAGCCATTCACATCCCAATCACAACAGTGCGATCGCTCAAGAACTTTGCTCTGTTCATTTAACAGAAAAAGTGCTAGTAGCGATCGCCTTTCATGAAAAAATTACCTCTTAGCTCTGACAACCATCGCGCCTACGATTTCCAGTTTTGCAATGGCAAAGTCTATATTCCGTCTGGGTATGAGCTGGGCAGATGCTTACACCCAAATTCTGTATAAAAGAGTGTCTGCTTCTCGCCCTTATATCCATTGGCGGGTGAGCGAATGACTTTTCTCAGATGTCTCCGTTAGGAAGTGGCGCTCGCCTCACCCGTCATGAATTTGAGCGCCGCTATCAGGCCATGCCCACCTTACGTTTCAATTTTTCCCCCTAACTGATTAAGATTCATGTTGTTAATCTTTGTTTGTGCTTTTTTCAAAGAAATTTAATTTATTAAACAGAATTATATTTAAGTTTATTGAAAAATTATAATAATTAGCTTAATTGTTGCTTATTTTTAATAGAGACATAGTTTATTAAGCGTTCTTAACTTTACTAAAACTTTAATTTTTTACATCTCGTCAGGTAAGAAAATCACGCATAATTATTCTTTTGGAGTACAAGGAATCTCTTGAGCCATTAGTTCCATCCATGAAGAATTTCGATGGTAAAAAGCTGTTAGCACTTTGACCATCAATCGCTCCCCATCTAGGCAAGCACTATTATTAGTGTTGAATCTGTTGTGAAATGGGCATCCTGCTCGTCCTCATCATGCCCCTTCAAAGTGGAATAGCTTACATTGGCTGTTTTCAGTACTCACGGAAAAACCTTTCGTCTGAATGTTGGATAGGTGAGGATAACTGCGCTAACCCTAAAATTATCTCTTAACTATTTAATTAGTTCATTTTTTCTTTTATCGTAACAATAAAGCTTCCATAATTCTTTCTGTAAAATATTTTTTTCAACTTACTTTGAGCTACGTTAGAGCTAAAACTTATTGTTGAATTGACTGGAATCACGAATAGATGATGCTCAAAGTATTACAGATATTTTTTGATGGAAATTTTATTTCCAATGAATATAAACGTCTCTGGGCATCGAGCATCTTTAGGCTTCAGGTAGCCAGTGATTTCATCATGATCGTTTCCTGTTTGTCAATTTTCCTGATGTTGGTTCATTGCCTACGCCAGCGCCCTGAGATTCCCTTCCCGAAGCTCTTCTGGTTGTTCTGTTCTTTAATCATGGCCTGCGGTACCACTCACCTGCTGGACATATGGACTTTATGGCACCTCGATTACGGGTTATCTAGCTTCTTCAAGGTAATTGCTGCTGGAGTAGCCTGCTCCATGGCTAGAGAGTTGGTTTCGATACCCAAAGCTTTAGCCTTGCCAAACCGCCTCAACCTGGAAAACGCAAATCCATCCCAAGCGGAAGAGGCTATGCAACACACCAAAAACCAGCTAGAGATACGGGTTGAAGAGCGAACCCAAGAATTAAAACAAGCCTTATCAGAGCTGAAGGATGTTATCCTCCAGCTTCAATGGGAAATCGGTCAACGCCAGAAAGTGGAAGCCTCTTTACGAGAGCGAGAGGAACAGTATAGATCCGTAGTGGACAACGTCAAAGAAGTCATTTTCCAGACCGATGTTCATGGATATTGGACTTTCTTGAATCCGGCTTGGAGTGAAATTACCGATTTTGCGATCGCACAGAGTCTCGGTACATTCTTCTTAGATTACGTTCATCCCGACGATCGGCAACGCAACTTAGCACAATTTCAACCCTTAATTGCAGGCAAAAAAGAATCCAGCCGTCAAGAAATTCGCTACCGAACTCAAAGCGGTGCCTACCGATGGCTCGAAGTATTCGTGCAATTGACGTTGGATGCAAATGGGACAATTACGGGCACTTGTGGCACCCTTCACGACATCACGGAGCGCCATCTGGGCGAAGCAGCATTGGCCGAGCGGGAACGTTACTTAGCCGCCTTAGTCGAAGTGCAACGTGGGTTATTAGCGTTTGAGAGGGACACTCAACAGGGGTTCATCAAACAAAAGTCCTACAACGAGATTCTCGAAGTGTTGGGGCAAGTTGCCCATGCTAGTCGCGTTTACGTGTTTGAAAATCACCGGGATGAGCGAGGACGTCTGCTCATGAGTCAGAAAGCTGAGTGGTGCGCTCCAGGAATTCAGGCAAAAATGGATAGCCAGTGGGTGCAAAACCTAGCTTATGAGGACGTTTTCCCTCGTTGGAGCCAAGTTTTGTCGCAAAACGAAATTATTGCAGGTATTGTTACCGAATTTCCCGAATCGGAACGTATCGTTTTAGAACTTCAGGGAATCCTCTCAATTCTAGTTTTGCCCCTGACAGTGAATGGCCTGTTTTTCGGGTTTATTGGTTTTGACAATTGTAGGGAAAACTCTTCTTGGCAGGCATCAGAAATAGATTTGCTCACCAGCGCAGCGGCAGCAGTGTCTTTGTGGAACGAAAGTTTTTTGGCACAACAAGCACTGCGCCAAACCGAAGCGGTCAATCGTGCTTTACTGGAGGCGATTCCCGATGCCTTAGTGCGAATCCATCGAGATGGTACTTATCTAGACTTTATCCCAGCAAAAAATAGCCAGACGCCGATTTCGGTTCGGGCGTTTCTGGGTAAAAAAATCGCTGAGTTGTTGCCACCAGAATTAGCGCTTAAACTGAGTGCCGATGTGGCAGCGACGCTCTCGACGGGTAAGGTTCAAGTTTCAGAAGTGCCAATACAGCTCAAGGGCGAACGGCGTCATTATGAAATTCGCAGTGTTTTCTATAGTGAAGATGAAGTCCTGATGATGGGGCGTGATGTGACTGAGCAGAAGCAGGCTGAGGCTGCATTGCGCGAGAGCGAGGAGCGATTCCGTTCCTTAGTGGATCATATCCCTGGTGTCGTTTACCGCCGTGCCTACGATGCAGACTGGACAATCGACTTTATCAGCGATGTCATTGAAGAGATGATAGGTTATTCGGCGGCTGACTTTCTCCACAATCAAGTCCGGACATTTGCTAGTGTGATTGCTCCTGAAGATCGAGCCAGGGTTGAGCTGGTTATAGCCGAGTGTGTCGCACTCCAAAAGCCTTACGTGATAGAGTATCGAATTATCGGAAAAGACGGAAATACACGATGGGTCTACGAGAAAGGTCAAGGCGTATTTGCCGCAGATCGTAGTTTGCTGTGTTTGGATGGCGTACTCGTGGACCTTACGGATTACCGAAAAACACAGGAAGATCTGCGCTTAAGGGAAGAGCAATTCCGCCAGTTAACGGAAAACATCCATGAGGTTTTCTTTTTGACGCTTCCTGATCTGAGCCAGATCCTTTACATCAGTCCTGCCTATGAGGAGCTTTGGGGACGCACAACCCAGAGTTTATACGAGCAGCCTCAATCTTGGTTAGATAGTATACACCCAGAAGACCGCGATCGCGTAGTCGCTGCCTTGACTCCCCATATCCAACAGGTGCAAGATTTTGATGAAGAATATCGGATTGTGCGACCCGATGGCTCAGTTCGTTGGGTATGGGTACGTGCCTTCCACATCTTGAACAAAGTTGCTTCACCTGCACGAATTGCAGGGATTGCGGAGGACGTGACAGAACGCAAGTTAGCGGAAGTCGAGATTCTCAATGCCCTGGCAAAAGAAAAAGAACTGGGCGATCTCAAGTCTCGCTTTATCTCTATTACGTCTCACGAGTTCCGGACACCACTAGCGACGATCATGTCCACGGCGGAGTTACTGGAATACTACGAATGGACAAAAGAAGACAAGATTGAGCAGTTGCATCTGATTCAAGATGCGGTCAAACACATGCTCCAGTTATTGGAAGATTTGCTGTTTATTGGCACATCTGAGGCTGGACAAGTCCGATTTAATCCAGAACCGCTAGTACTCAATGAGTTCTGCCAAGAGTTAGTCACCGAAATTCAGCGAGGGATGAGTTTAAACCCAACGCCCTCAGGCATCCCACACGGCCTAACGTTGGTATGTCGAGGTCACAGGTTCTTAGCTTGTATGGATAAGAAGCTGCTGCGACAACTGCTGAGTAACTTACTCTGCAATGCGATTAAGTATTCTCCCGCAGGTGGTCAAGTTCACTTTGAACTGACTTGTGAGGATGACAAAGCGATTTTTCAAATTCAAGATCAGGGTATAGGGATACCGAGAGAAGATCAATCCCGACTGTTTGAGTTTTTCTACCGGGCGAAAAATGTCGGCGCGATCGCAGGAACAGGATTAGGGCTAGCGATTGTTAAAACCTGTGTTGACTTACATAGGGGTGAGATTAGCGTCAACAGTGAAGTCGGGCTAGGAACTCGATTTACCGTGTCACTGCCTTTAAAAAACCATTTCTCTCTTCCCATGCTGAATCGTGTGTCACCTCGCATCAACCAACCCAAACGATTTGGAGACACAAGTCAAATCGTTTAACCGATGAAGTCCGCTCTTGTCAATCCAGGGTTAAATCAACAGCTTACTTCATAGCCACAAAGAGCTTCTGTCACGTTATCGTGTCAATTTAACCTATTCCAAGGACCAGAACCGATGTATAAAATTCTCGTAATTGAAGACGAGCGATCGATTCGGATTAATCTACTTAAACTCCTGAGTGCCGAAGGGTTCCAGGCCATCGGTGCAGAGAATGGTAGCTGTGGGGTGCAGCTAGCGCGCCGTGAACAGCCTGATGTGATTATTTGCGACATTCTCATGCCCATTCTGGATGGCTACGGTGTCTTGAAGGCGTTGCAACAAGACCCAACCACCGCAACCATTCCCTTCATTTTTCTCACCGCCAAAGCGGATCGGGCCGATTGGCGTCAGGCCATGACTTTAGGGGCGGATGATTACCTCACCAAGCCGTTTACCAGGGCTGAACTC
Organism: Microcoleus sp. AS-A8; assembly: GCA_039962225.1. Classification (NCBI taxonomy): domain Bacteria; kingdom Bacillati; phylum Cyanobacteriota; class Cyanophyceae; order Oscillatoriales; family Microcoleaceae; genus Microcoleus; species Microcoleus sp. AS-A8. The sequence continues at coordinate 51,323 of JAMPKV010000003.1, read as the reverse complement.
CTAGAGGCGATTGCCACTCGATTGCAAAAAAAAGCTTCTTTGGCTCAGCGGCATAGCCTGGAACTAGAGCAGACACAAGCTCAACTAGACTACCTACTGCGTTATAACCATTTGACCAACTTGCCCAATCAAGTGTTATTGGAAGAACGGTTTAATCAGTTACTCACTCAAGGTAATGCCCGCCAGCGCCGGATTCCCTTACTCTCCGTCGGCTTTGAGCAACTCAAACGGCTGCACAATACCCTCGGACCCACCAGTGGCGACTTGTTACTCAAAGCCATTGCAGAACGTCTTCAGAATTGTGTCAGTCCACTAGACACCATTGCTCATTTAGGTGCAGCTCAATTTGTGATTCTGCTGACCCCGAATACTCATCGTGGGCAGGTGGCTAAGATAGCAGAAACCCTGATTGAGGCATTTTCCTCACCATTGCCTGTGGATGTTCATGAACTTTTTCTCAGAGCTAGAATTGGGATTGCTTTCTTTGGACGCGATGGGCGGGATATTGACACCTTAATTAAACATGCCAGTGCAGCGAGAGAAGAAGCCCAGAAGTTGGGCAAGACGCCTTATCAGTTTTACCTCGCCTCAATTGGTACTCAATCTCAAGAAGAACTATTACTGGAACTTGAGCTGCGTCAAGCTTTGGAACGCCAAGAATTTCAAGTTTACTATCAACCTAAGGTGAATCTGCGAACAGGAGAGGTTGAAGGGGCAGAAGCCTTGGTGCGTTGGCTTCATCCAGAGCGAGGCTTTATTTCGCCGTCTGAATTTATTCCTTTGGCGGAGAAGACGGGTTTCATTATCCCACTGGGAGAGTGGATTCTCAAGACCGCTTGTGTTCAAGCTCAAGGCTGGCAAACCGCGGGCTTACCCCCGATCCGGATCGCGGTCAATTTATCGGGACATCAGTTTAGTCAACCCCATCTAGGTGAGTTAATCGTCGAGATCCTCACAGAAACTGGACTTGATCCCAGGTATTTAGAGTTAGAACTCACTGAAAGTACGGTAATGGAAAATCCTGAAGTGGCGATCGCAACTTTGAGTGAATTAAAATCCCTTGGTATTCAAATCTCCATTGATGATTTTGGCACAGGTTATTCATCTTTAAGCTTTCTAGGACAATTGCCCTTCGATATTTTGAAGATTGATCGTTCATTTGTGTCTTCGCTGACACAGGATGCTAAAAACGCGGCGATTACAACCGCGATTCTGCAAATGGCTCAAAGTCTGAATCTAAAAGTCGTTGCGGAAGGGGTGGAAACTGAAGCTGAACTCGCGTTTTTCTATGGGCATCAGTGCGATCAGATTCAAGGATATTGGTTCAGTCCTCCTTTATCTGCCTCCGCCTTTGAAGAGGTACTCAGTGGTAGCAAACGCCTGCCACTCTCGTCGAGTTGAGGGCGGTTCACGGGCAGCAAGACGCTTGCAGCAGATTGCTGGTTTATCAAGTACAGTCACAGCCGTTGGCACAATGTACTCTATTTACTTGCAACCTGCTGTCACTACATCACCCCACTAAATCTGGAAACACCTGCTGTACGGCTGGGTGAACGAGCTGATAGTTCTGGATATTCAGGCCTTTACCCAACGCAGAGTCGAGTTTTAGAGCGCCTAATCCGTGATTCGCCAGTTTGAGGACGTAGGGAAGCGTGCTGTTATTCAGTGCCTGTGTTGCTGTCCAAGGTACGGCTCCCGGCATATTAGGAACACCAAAGTGGACAACGCCCTCCTCCACATAAGTGGGATTGCTGTGAGATGTTGGTCGTAATGTCTCAATGCAGCCGCCTTGGTCTACGGCAACGTCAACAATCACCGAACCCGGATGCATCTTTTGCACTAAACTCCGATGCACCAGGATGGGTGCCCGACGCCCTGGGACTAAAACCGCACCGATGAGCAAATCGGCCTTTGAAACCATTTCTTCAATAGAAGCAGAATTACTGTAGAGCAGTTCGACTCTGGAGCCGAACAGGGTTTCTAGATAAGCCAAGCGATCTACATTCACATCGAAAATTTGCACTTGGGCACCCATCCCCACGGCAATTCGAGCAGCTTCCGTGCCGACAACACCACCACCGATAATCACCACTTTACCGGCTCTAACGCCGGGAATCCCACCCAAAAGAACACCCCGCCCTCCCTGTTGGCGCTCTAGATACCTGGCTCCAAATTGCACCGCAAGGCGACCTGCAATGATGCTCATCGGGGTAAGTAAGGGAAGTTTACCATCAGGAAGTTCGACAGTTTCATAGGCGATCGCACTCACGCCACAATCAATCAAGTGTTCTGTTAGAGAGCGATCCGCTGCTAAGTGTAGATATGTAAACAGCAACTGTCCTTTTTGCAGAAACTGGTACTCTGGCTTTAGTGGTTCCTTGACCTTGACGACCAGTTCTCGATTCCAAGCATCGGCGGCCTGCGAGACAATGCTGGCTCCTGCCTGCTGGTAGTCTTCATCCGTGAAACCTGCGCCAACCCCTGCACCCTGCTCAACAAAGACCCTATGGTCACCTTCACGTAGCACCCGGACGCTACTGGGACTTAAACCGACACGAAATTCTTGGTCTTTCGTTTCTCTAGGGACACCTATTTCCATCTTTTTACCTCTATTAACTACCGCTGCTTTTCCTGACGGCATTCCGCAACGGTGAATAATTAATTCGGACACCTTGTAAGACTTACTGACTCTGATCTTGCACCAGTTGGCGACAGCGTCTAGTCGGCGGCGACACAAATCCAGTTCACCTATACGATGCCCTGTGGGCGATGCTATAGGCAATCGCTCGGCTTAAAACGTCTAGACGACTAGCATATCTAGTACAAGACATGAACAAATTCAGCCGCCTTCAAACACTCCTTGTGGGATCGAGCCTTGAGCAGACGGCTGCTATCTTCAAGAGGTCTTAAATACCAGTATGACCATGAAAATTTCTGGACTGAATAACCTCCTAGCTAGAAAGCGGCTAGCGGCAAGGAACTGAGGAAAATTTTCCTGATCCCCAATCCCAAAATCTAGACTTGACAAGGATTCATTATTAAAGAACGATTAAAATTGTTAAAGTATTGTAACTAAGGAACGTGAGGTAATAAAATAATGACGCAGCCCAAACCAACCACAACTCCCCAACTAGAAGAGCCTAAGTTTGGCTTCAACGATTACGCAGAGCGATTAAATGGTCGAGCCGCAATGATTGGTTTTATCTTGACTGTGATTATTGAGTACTCAACAGGCCAAGGACTGCTAACCTGGCTGGGTTTGAAATAGAATCACAATTCGACTCTGACTCACGAGAAACTCCTAACGTCTTTCATCCGTCTTGTGAAACTTGAACAGACTAACCATAGGTCAACAATCTATTTCTAGGTGAACTCAGAAAATTTATGACGCTGCCTAACCCAGTGACTAGGATTGTCAGACGTGATAAGACAATAAAAAATCTAGAAAATCAGACCTCTAGCTGCTGCTCGTTGTGCGGACGCGAATGAGATAACCTGGAAGTAGATTAAATACTTAGTGAAATAGAGTAAGTAACAAGCCGTGATGAATGCTTTATTGCCTCGAATTTTAAAGGCGGCTTACCGCAAAGAGCCAATTTCTAGCTTTATTGTTATTGTCGGAGCTGTCGATGCTGTGATTGGCGGCGTAGGTGAGCGCTGGTCGCTGCTCAGTTTTGGGTTGATGATGATGGTGCTAGCAGTAGCACTTCGTTGGTGGCAAAGTCAACGTCGAGAGACTGAACTAGCCGATCAGCCCGTGACACACTATCTTCCCCCATCCTCGTCACGACCTGCCTTACCGATACTGAGCGCTGCTAAGCGTCAGCCGCCTCGCTAAGCAATGGCCTAATGATCGTTTCAGAAACAGGCCGTTGTTGGCACGGGCTTTGAGGGCTCAGCCTTGGCAAGCGCTTCACTAACGCTTCTCGTTCACCCTAACTCAAAAAACGATGGGCAACTCTGCTCTCGATAGTGAAGCGAAACGCGCTCAACCCTTTCCCCCTACTGCAAAGCACCAGATGAAGGGGAAGAATTCCTCTAATGCACAGCCGAAGTCGAAGAATGAGATAGGGCGCAACGATGCTGCACAGAGTGTCCCTCATCAACTTAAGATTGGCGAAGTTGCCAATCTGACAGGTATGTCGGTCAAAACGATTCGCTACTATGAAGAGATTGGTCTCCTCGAACCGACAACGACTCGTGCGGAATCTGGCTACCGCCTGTTCAACAGCCAAGTCCTCAATCGACTCGCATTTATTAAGCGATCGCAATCTCTAGGACTCAGCCTCAGTGAGATTCGCGACATCCTAGAAGTCCACGACTCCGGTGAATTGCCCTGTGGGTCAGTGAAGCAACATTTACTGCTCAAAGTAGAGGCGATTACAGAGCAAATCGAAGCCTTAGAAATTCTCAAATCTGAACTTTTGGGTTTACTTTCGGGCTGGCAAGAACAACCACCCAGCGATCGGATTGCTCACACAATTTGCCCAAACATTCAAGAAGCCAGAAGTGAATGAAAGTGGATATCGCTGTGCTGCTGACTTGCGAGTAACATATCTAGCGATGCGTCTCTCAACGGTTGCAATATGGCTATGCTACCTCTACGTCAAACATTATCCTTGCCGGATATCCAAATTTCTTACCTAGAGTGGAACCAGGGAAATGTTCCCTTGCTGTTGTTGCATGGTTTAGCAGACCACGCCCTCGTTTGGTCAAGCTTGGGAGATTACCTATCTGAGCAATACCATATTGTTGCACCCGATATGCGCGGTCATGGCGAAAGTAGCAAGCCGGATAGGGGTTATACCTTTACCGATGCGATCGCGGATTTAGAAGCCTTAATGGAACACCTGGGGTGGTCTTCTGCTCATGTTCTGGGTCATTCTTGGACTGGCAAAGTCGCACTTATCTGGGCACGACAACATCCACAGCGTTTGCGGAGTATGATTCTAGTCGATCCGATTTTCGTCTGGAAGATGCCCAGCGTAATGAAGGTTACTTTTCCCCTACTGTACCGTGTATTGCCGTTTCTTCAAGGCATGGGGCCATTTGCGAGTTATGAGCAAGCCTTAAATCAAGCACGTCAGTTAAATTTATATCAGGGATGGAGTTCCTTGCAGCAGCAAGTTTTTCAAGCAGGTATTGAACAAAAACCAGATGGTTGTTGGGGCAGCAAGTTTACCATCCCTGCCCGCGATCAAATTTTTGAGGACGTAATGCGGGTTGCAGGGCTGACTGACTCAATTGATATCCCCACCCTGTTCATCCAGCCCGAAACAGGGGTGAACCGCAAAAATTGGCAACTCAAACCCTACAAAACTTACTTAAAAAACTTAAAGATTTGCCCATTTCCCGGTAATCATTGGCCATTTTTGGTACAGCGTAAAGCGTTTAATCAAACTGTCCAAGCTTTTTTACAAGAGCAGAGACAGCTTGACTCTACCTCTGATACCTTTTGTGATGTTTAATTTTTACTGGGAAAAACATTGCCAGCACAAGGGTTAGGAGAATCTTAAGAGTGAGTGAAGAATCTCCTTACCCAGTACATAGAACAGATTAAGAAATTTTCTCTCGCAAAAACTTATTCTTCTACGGGATGAATTTCACTCACCAGTTCATAGATATCAGTGTTCGGTGCTTTGGCAAACAGCGGCGTCATCTCTTTTAAGATGGCCTGGTAAGCTTCGTTTTGATTGGCTTCCATATCTCCTACATTGTCCCAAAAAATGACGGCAATTCCTTCGTCAGTTCCTGGCTTTTGCAGCAGGTAGGCTCCTTTAAAGCCTTCGGCGTAGGTGGAAACCGCTTTTTCATAGAGATGCTTGGCCTCTTCAAACTTCCCAGGTTTGAATTCTGCGATCGCCACGTAAGCAAACTTATGCCTAAGAAAATCTAGAAACTCTGACATCTTGTCCTCGTTGAACCACACCACAGTTAAGCATAGTAGTTCAGCTTTCACTCAAACCATTCTGACCTCGAAAACCCGTGATAATGCGGCTACCATCTTTCAGGATGTGAACTTCCATCTGCTCACTCGCCCAGTTCAGTTTGTCTTTCAAGGCGGAATTGAACAAATGAACCCTTTGATTGCGCGACGACACGAGAGAATCTGGGGAATGGATGGCTAAGGATTCCACATAGGGGCCATCGACTAGGATGTCTAACTGTTCAAGCAACTCGGAAGCGCCAAGGGGCGATCGTTCAGAACGCAGTTCTTCTAAGGTAAATCCCGTAAAACACATGACGTTAAACCCAGCCGTTTTTAAGCGCTTGGCGAGTTGAACAAGTGCTGGTGCTTGCCAAAACGGTTCCCCTCCCGAAAAGGTTACGCCCTGGTTGTGAGGATTGCTCAAAATTTGATTCGCTAGTTCATCAACGGCGATTAATTGGTTAGTTTCAAACGACCACGATTCTGGGTTGAAACATCCGGGACACTCTCGCTTACACCCCTGCACCCAAACTACGGCGCGACAGCCTGGGCCATTGACTTCTGATTGGTCAACGTAGCCCATGATATTCAGATATCCAGGGAGAATTTCTTTTAGTTGTGGCGGTCGAACGTTTGTTTGGTTTTTCATGGCTCTGTTAGGTTTTTTTATCGCAGAGATACGCATAGTTTTTGGGATTTTATTAGGTATCCCTTAATGTTTTAATGTATAGTTTTTTCTATTAATAAATTAGCTATTTTATACTTAAAAATACATATTTATTTATCTTTTTTATAAAAATCTACTTGAACTTAAATCATTAAAATTTTGGTAATTTTTTCTAAGAAATTACAGCATTTTTACTGAAAAAAGCAAATTTTATGTTGCTTTTATCGTTGCTATGTGTCGGTTTGATTTGTAGAAATGCCCTAAATAAACCAATAGGGCGCACAGCCGCGCCCTGTTAGAAAGTTAATCTGTTGCAGTATTTAAGCTAATCGTTACTCAAATGGCATGTGGAGGTCTTTGTGTCATTCTGGCGCTCCGAACGATGCCATTTAAAGGTACATCAGCTTAGTAGCTGTCCTCACCACCAACGGTTTGCCGTCCCAGTCGGCGATTGGCCTGGTTGAGACGTTCGGCGATCGCTTGTTTCATGGCTAAGCTGACTCCCGGCGCAGCTAGCACATCTTGGGCAAGCTCACGGTAAAGCGCACTAGTCATAAAATCAACTTGGTCAATCTTTCTGAGCTGGGAATATACCCGACGAGGGGAAATAGTCATAGTTCTACACTCTACGAACTGTTCTTCAAGCTGCGCTGGGAGTGGTAATTACTCACCCATCGGAACTGCCAAAGATAAGTGCAGATTCGGGCGATTGGGTGCGTAATATCAGCGCGAGGGACATAGGGTTGAGCATGAATCTTATCTCGCTCCTTGTCCCTAGCTCTATCTTTACTGCTGAAGTGGACTCCGTAAATGATTGAGTAACGAAGTGTTATATTACCAATCTTCAAAACGTCAATTTTTCGTCGAGGCAGTGCCCCCGGAAAAAGCCCAAATCGGTTTGTGTGCGGTTTAATCCCGGCTGTGGCGCGGGTGCTTTCGCAAAGAATATCGGCATCGTCAACTAAGCGATTAATCCACTCGATCGCAGCTAAAATTACCATCAGTTGAGCATAGTGATACAAAAATGAGGATGTGGCAACCTCAGCACCTGCGCGATCGCCTAAAATAAATGGCTCGCTCTCATCATTGAAAAATATCTTTACAACTTTTACCCTTAGGGTTAGGCGATGGGTTCTTAATCAGGACAATCCTAATGGACTTTTTCGAGAAACTGAATGCAGCGATCGCACAAAACCAAAGCTTGCTAGTAGTGGGACTCGATCCCAATCCAGAAATGATGCCAACGCATTACTGTCGAGGAGAAGACAAAGACAGCATCATTGCAGAGTTGTGGGACTGGCTGCAATTTCTGATTCGGGAAACCGCCGATTTAGTCTGTGCCTATAAGCCGACGTTTGGCTTTTACAAGGCGTTAGGTGTTCCAGGCATGGAACTGCTACACAAAACCTTAACGGCTATCCCAGCTCACATTCCCATTATTTTAGACGCCAAACACGGCGACCTCAATACCAGCACCATCTTTGCCCAAACCGTTTTTGCACAGTGGCAAGTGGATGCGATTACCCTGACTCCCTACTCCGGGCAAGACCATATTGCACCGTTTTTGATTTATCCCGGTAAGGCGGTATTGGTCCTGTGTTCCACCTCAAATCCGGGTGCAGTCTCTTTGCAGCAATATCCCACGCCTGAGTCTCCACTTTACTTGCAAGTGGTCAAAGAGGCGAAAAATTGGGGTACTCCTGAACAATTAGGTCTCGAAGTGGGAACCACCAACGCCGAAATTCTGGCACGCATCCGTGCGGTTGCTCCCGAACGAATTATCCTAGCGCGGAGCATTTGGGCAGAAGGCGGTGGCAACCTTACCGAAATCCTAACCGCAGGATTGAATGCCAACGGTGATGGACTGCTCATTCCAGTTCCCCAGGATATGTTATCCAGTGAGAAACCTGCTGTTGCGATCGCATCCCTGCGCGAATCCATTAATCAAACGAGACAGCAGATTGTTCAAGACGGTACGACTTGTGATTTGTGGATGCCTGATGTATGTTTTTTGGAACAGCATCCTTATCAAGATCTGATTTTGCAACTTTATGACATTGGTTGCATTTTATTCGGCGAGTTTGTTCAAGCATCAGGCGCAGTATTTCCTTACTACATCGACCTCCGCAAAATCATCTCTAACCCCCAAATTTTCCATCAAGTTCTCACTGCCTATGAACATATCCTCAAAGACCTCAGCTTTGACCGCATCGCAGGTATTCCCTATGGTTCCTTACCAACAGCGACCGGATTATCATTGCGCCTCCATCACCCGATGATTTTTCCCCGCAAGGAGGTCAAAGCACACGGTACAAGGAGAGTCATTGAAGGTCACTTTGAGCCAGGAGAAATGGTGGTGGTGGTGGATGACATTCTCATCAGTGGGAAGAGTGTGATGGAAGGAGCAGAAAAGATAAAATCAGCAGGATTAAAAGTCGAAGATATCGTCGTTTTTCTCGACCATGAACAAGGGGTGAAAGACAGACTGAAAGCCAATGGTTATCGAGCGCACTCAGTATTAACGATTTCTGAAATTACCGAAACCCTGTATCAAGCAGGGCGGATTAGTGAGCAACAGTTCCAAGCTTTTGCACAGTCCCATTGAGCGCTATCTAACCAATTCCTCTCATCTGTCGGCAAAGCTTATGTAGAGGTAAAAAACTTCACTTATCTCTCCTCTTTCCTCTTTCTTTCTCTTCTCCGTGTTCTCTGTGCCTCTGTGGTTAGTTAAAAATATAAGCAAGACAGGTTTTGAACATGAGAAACTGTTTATTGTCAAGCCTTATCCCTAAACCACGCCCCTACAAAATCAATCCTAATGCAAGCTCTTTGGCTAGAAAATAACCAACTTCAACTGCGCTACGATGCCCCCATTCCCAACCCAGCACCGGGCGAAGCACTGGTGCGGGTAGTACGGGCAGGCATCTGCAACACCGACCTCGAATTGCTCCGAGGCTATTACCCCTACATCGGCATTTTAGGTCACGAATTTGTGGGTGTCGTAGAACAAGGGCCAGAGCATCTCAAAGGACAGCGAGTGGTCGGCGAGATTAATGCCGTTTGTGGGCAGTGCCGATTCTGCCGCAGTGGACAGCCAACTCACTGTGAAAACCGGACTGTACTGGGTATCGTGAACCGGAATGGAGCGTTTGCTGAGTATCTTTCCTTACCCATCGAAAACTTGCATCGAGTACCAGACAATGTGCCTACGGATGTTGCTACATTTACTGAACCCGTAGCCGCTGCTTTAGAAATTCAGCAGCAAGTAAAAGTGAGTCCTGGTGAGCGGGTTTTAGTGGTTGGGGATGGCAAGCTGGGGCAACTGGTGGCGCAAACGCTAGCGGTAACCGGTTGCGATCTCTTGGTTGTGGGGCGTCATCAGGAGAAGCTGGCTAATCTGGCAGCACGGGGGATACAAACTGGACAGGAAGATGGTGTGGCTGACAGAGCTTTCGACGTATCGGTGGAGTGTACGGGTAATCCGGCTGGATTTGCGATCGCACGGAGAGCATTGCGTCCACGCGGCACTTTAGTCCTCAAAAGTACCTACGCGGGTCAGTTAACGTTCGATGCCTCCTCTCTCGTGGTAGACGAAATTACGCTGATTGGGTCGCGCTGTGGCCCTTTTCCCGCCGCACTGGATCTGCTGGCTTCGGGACAGGTGGATGTAGAACCACTGATTCATGCTCGTTATCCTCTAAGTGAAGGGCTTGCTGCGTTTGAACGGGCTTCAACAAAGGGTGTTTTGAAGGTGTTGTTGGATATGAGTGGCAAGGAATAATAGATTCAACCAAGTTTAGCGATCGCACTCTGAAATAAATTTCGGTGTCATAGCTACATCTTGAGTTTGCGGCGCTTCGGGGATAGCTTCAACACGTTTCAACCGGATGTTTTCTAGGAATGGGAGGACAGAATCAAGATATTGGTTTTTGTGCTGGGTGTGGTCAAATGTAATGGCATTCCACAAGTGTTGTAGCTGTTCCCTGGTTGAGCATTTTTGTAGCTGACAAGCAACGGCATTTTTCCACTGTTCTAGTTGACGATAGCTGATAAATTGTCCTCCTTTGTCGAGGCGATGGACAAATAGAACGTAGAGCCAAGATTCGATTTTTACGATGAGTGATTCGGGGATTCGGAGGAATTTGGCAATTTGGCGTTTGGTGATGCGGAATTTTTGAGCGGGGTTGATGCGGCGAAATAGGATAGTCATTCGATTTTAGATTTTGGATTTTGAATTTTAGATTTAAAATCTTTGAACTGAGGATTAGTCAATTGAAGCTGTATTTTCTAAATCTGTAGGAATGTCGAAGATAACTTCAAATTCTGCGGCTGGAATGAAGCGCTTGAGGAATCTCAGATGGTCTTGGGCATCCGCTCTGTTGTAGAATCTTGCCACTGTGTAGCGTCGGGCGTCGGGTAAGAGACGGACGATCGCCCAAGGACGGGAATAGTCTTCGGGTTGCTCGATGTGTTGGTGGGTATTGGCTTGTGTGCCTCGAATTGTGTTGAGGATATTTTGAAGGTGTTTCCATAGCTTTTCCCGTGTTTGTGTGGTGTCGTTGGGGATGAGACTCCAGTCACTGACGGGTGATGGTAGCCAAGTCAGCAGGTAGCTGTGCTCTGCTTCCCCCGTGGGTAAGGGGAGACTAAAGGGGGTGATGATTTTCCAGCTCAAGCGGCGGGTTTGTTTCAGGCATCGGTAATTTTGCTGTCTGAGAGACGAACAGATTTTCTCGCCTTCTGTTTGAAGGCGTAGCCATTCAGTGTGGTTCATCGGTTTTCCTACTTGTTAATTGGTAGACGGATATTTGCGATCGCTTGTATGTAGGCGATCGCGTTTTTTAGGAAAGGCGCTCACTCGTGTTCGTGTGTATCTGTGATCGCCTTATGGAAGACTAGAATGTAAACAAATAAGTTTACGTTTTAATCATACAGCATGTAAACAAATAAATTCACATTTACTCAGTCAAGTTCCTCTGACACGATCAGAGGCATGGGAAGAGCAGGGCAAGCCCTCAAGCAGGCATTGGAAACCTACAGTATCAGTCAGAACAAATTGGCTGTGGCGTTAGGCATTGAGCGAACTGTCGTTAATCGCTGGTTTCACGAAAGAGCAGACCCTACTGCTGAGACGGTTGTAGATATTGTCAAAGCGCTTAAGGGAATTAATCGAGTAGCCGCCGCAAAATTTGTGGAGATTTATTTAGGTGAGCTTTTAGAGGATGAGGATGAGGAGCAGCCTTAGCAGAGGTAGGTGAGCTAGTAGCGATCACACTGCTGGTTTTTGAGCTTTGCGAGTACACAGTAGGCTTGAAGAGTAACAGTGATCACACCTTATGGCATCCTAGCTATCTATGCCAGCGCTAGGCAGAGTTTGCACAAAGAACCATCATTAAGCTTCTACGTCTTAATACTGGGGATTATCATTACCTGGAAAAAAAATTTCCGTGTTTATACTATCGCGCTCACTAGCATTAGCCTTTGATACTAAACACAGAAACAAGTTTGATTATCAAAGGATGCTGATATGAACATGAAAAGGCTGCTAATCGGTTTAGGCTTACTCACTTTGTTGGCTGGATGTACCTCTCAAGCTTCGGAACCATCGCAAAACAAGATAGCTCCTATCTCAACGCAGAGAGTAAACACCTCTGAACTTCAAACCCGGCTGCCTCAATCTAATCTTCCTAAACCCTATGGGTTTACAGTAGAGGAGCCATCGGTATCAACACCACCTCAATTCATAGCTCAAGCTGACAATGCAGCTCCTTACGTAGTTGGGCAAGATGGCGCTTTTTTAGGAGTGATTTCTAATGAGCGGCTCGCAGAGAACTCTGTCTGTAATCAGATTGGTGATTACGGCAGTCGAGTCTCATCTATGAGCATCCGCAATCGGGTTGGCGACTACGGCAGCCGGATATCTGACTTGAGGGCCTATAACCCTAATGCACAAAACCCACCTGCCATTATTGAAAACGACCAAGTGGTGGCGTTTCTGACAAAGAACCGCCGTCTAGAAGGCGGACTTGATCCAGATTTGTTTTTCTACAACGTTTGTGGACAGTAACCGCATCGTTGCTTATCGAAGTACAGAATTCTTCGATCAAGGACTCACCAATTGTTGTCAATATATGTTCTTCCGATAGCGCTTAAAGAAGTACGTAGCGATAGCACAGAAGAGGCTTTGATTCTTACTCCCGCAACCCTAGTAGGGAACCGGAGCGACCGCAGATCTTATGTGAGGATGAGGAGTTGGGGGTTAGGTTATTGTGATGTACTTCACACCTCTGAGAAACGCAATGGTGCGATCGCTCCCTACCTAGGACACCCCTGAAGTTTCTCCGTAATTTCCCTGAGATCTCTAAGTTGTTCCCAAAAAAGTTCAGTAAATTTCTTGATTCGAGCTGGACCCAAGGCGAGATAACGTGTAATGGGATTCAAGCTTGTAGCTTATACCAATATTTCCAGGCGATCTCATCTACTATCCCTAACACAATTTTAAGGCGCAAGCTCACACCTCAAGGGCATAGATTAAGAAGGTCAGCTAATATGCAAACTCAGTGGCAAAAGACACTACTTCAAATAAGCTTCTGGCTAATTATTGAAATTATCCTGAATCTCTTAGGACTCGACAACTTAGCCGACTATAGCGAATTTGTCTTTGATCAGAAAACCAGAACAGTCAGCACTTGCATTTCTGACCTGACACTCGCAATTTGAGGGAAACGCAACTCTTTGCCATTGGGACAATCACTCCATAGTAAAAGAAAAAGCCCCCCATTCAGGAGGCTTAAGTTCTAAAATTCACAAGAGAATTGTTAAATCATTAACCCAAAAAGGCTAGACCTCGTACCGCCATTACTCCAGCAAATGCCGCTACACCCACTGAAGTAAGCGCTGTACCAAAGAGCCACCAAGCCGCCGTTGCAGCCGCTTTGCGAGTTTCTACCATTTGCTCCTTAGCCTTGTGCTTGAGCTGTTTAACCCGTTTTTCAGCTTCCTCTTGGAGGCGTTCAGCGCGGTGCAACACACTATCCCGCACCCCTTCAATTTGGTCAATAATCCGATTAGCCTCGGCCTCGGAAATGTCCTCACGGGAACTGATAACAGCCACCAAAGTATCCCGATCAAACTGACTCAAGCGATCGCGTAGTGCATCAAATCCCGCTTCTGGGTCGTCAAACACTTTGCGGAAGTCTCGCTTAATCCCCTCATAATTGAGTTCAGGACGGTCAAGCGAGTTGAGGTAATGGCGAATTTTACCAAAAACACCATCAATCACCGATTGCATTTGGTGCTGAATCGCTTGAGCTTGTTCGACAAACTGATGACGGACAGACTCAATATTATCTGCAATTCGGTTGGCTTCCTCTTCCGAAATATCTTCTCGTTGCGACAGCAGAGAAACCAGCGTACCTCGATCAAAGTGGGAGAGGCGATCGCCCACACTCTTCAAACCTTCTCGCGGATCGTTGAATAACTGTTGCAGATCTCGCTTGATGCCTTCCGGCGCAAGTTCTTCTTTATTCGTGTTCCGCAGGTATTCTTCAAAATTGGCTTGGAAATCCCGTACCGTATCCTTGGCACGGCTGGCTAAGCGTCGCGGTGCTTTGGTAATGCTGCGGATGCCATCTTGCACGCGATCGATAGTCCGATTTATTTGCTCCTCGCTCAAGTCTTCCCGTTGACTGAGAAGTTTGACCAACGTTTCCCGATCGACATGAGAAAGCCGTTCTCTGAGAGCCAAGGCTCCATGTTTCGGGTCGTCTAGGAGTTTTGTTAAATCCTGCTTAATCCCTTCAGGGTCAAGTTCATCAAGGTTCGTATTCCGCAGATACTCAGCAATCTGACTGGTAATGCGCTCATACTGCTCCTTAGCATTCCCCGCTAATTCTTGCGGTGCCTGGAGGATATTATGCCGCACCTCTTCAAACTGGTCGATAAACTGATTAATCTGCTCCTCGCTCAAGTCCTCACGCTGATTCAGCAATTGCACCAGTGTATCCCGGTCAAATTGCGAGAGCCGTTCCCGGAGCGCTTTGACGCCTGCTTGAGGATCATCGAGGAATGTTTGTAACTCTTGCTTAATCCCGTCGGGATTGAGTTCTTCTTTGTTGGTATTGCGTAGATAGGATTCTATCTTTTGCCCTAACTCTTGTGCTTTAAATTTCGTTTGGTATTGTAGATTTTGAGCTTCTGACAAAACGCGATCGCGTAGGCTTTCTAACTGACCAACCAGTTGGTCGGCTTCCTCTTGACTAAAGTCTTCGCGTTGAGAAAGCAGGCTGACTAAGGTGTCGCGATCGAATTGGGAGAAGCGATGCGAAAGCGTATCAGCACCAGCATCCGGGTCTTCCAAAAGTGCTTTGAAATCGCGCTCAATTCCCTCAGGATTGAGTTCTTCTTTACCCATTGAGCGCAGATAATTTTCAACTCGACTACGCAGGTCTTGCGATTGTTCGTCAGACTCAGCGCCTTGAACAGTTTCCAGAACTTCTTGACGAATCTGTTCAAGCTGCTCGGCAATATCCGCGATTTGATCAGATGTGAAATTATCCCGTGATTCCAGAAACTTGACGAAAGCGTCTAGATTCAGTTGCTCTAATTGCTGCCGAACTGCCTTTGGAGCCGCCTCCGGATCGTAGATAACGTCTTTAAATTCCTGCTTAATTGTCTCTCGGTTTAGGTGCCAAGGTTTGGAATTGAGCAGGTAGTTTTCGACATCGGCCTTAATCGTATTAAAGGATTGTCCAGGTAACTGATCAGCTACCTTAGAGGAAAGATTTTTAGCTTGCTCAGTCGCTTGATGTGTGAACTGTTGCAACTGGCTGGAAATTTTTTCCACATCGACATCAGACAAATCCGTCCGCGACAGGACTCTACCCAGTAGCGCACTGATACCCAGTTGCAAGCCTTGCTCCATCAAGCTATTGCCATTTCCGCCGTTGGAACCATTACCATCCTCGGCTTTGCTCGATCCCACTCCCACCAGTTGTCCCAGCTTATCGCCAAGCTGACCGGAGGTGAGTTCTTGTGGACTAGCCGACTGGAGGAAGTTGAGCAGTTGTGACTGGGGATCGGCTTGTTGTTGCACACCCAAGACTTGCTGCCAAGCCCCTTCGAGTTGGTCTGCAATCCGATTAACGTCTTGTTTGGATAAGTCTGTGCGACTGCTGATTAAATCTACAAATGTCTGACGGTTCACATTTTGCAGAACGTCACTATCGGCGAGCGATAGCGAAGCGCTGCTGCGAAGCGCAGATCGCAATTCTGAACTGGTCAGCAACTTCTCAAAATCATTACGAATCTGTTTCAGGTCTAATTTTGGTAGTTGCAGATCGGCAATGTAGTCTTGCACCGTATCCCGAACACGCGTCGGGTCAACCGCCGAACTCAATTCGCGCCGAACAGCAGCGACTGATGCCTCTACCGTATTCACAACTTGAGCGTTCACAGCCCTTCCACCAAGAGCTGTGGCAGCTATACCCATAACTCCTTGCAAGCTGGAAGACGCTGTGTTAGCAACAGAACCCACTAAGGAACTAATCGCCGTAGAACTCACCCAAAGTAGCAGTAAAAAGTAGGCTGACCAGATGACAACGCCAGTAATGGCTCCCAAGGTCACACTATTAATCAGAGCCAGTTTCACCGCCAGAAAACAAGCGATGAATAAGGCAATGTTAACCGTTACTAAGGCCCATAAACCGACCTTCGATTCAACTTCGCGAACGGCATGACCCCAGCTATCATCGGAATCAGCATCCACAGGATTTTCCCCGGAGGAAATTCCTGCCGCCAGGGTGAAGTTCGTTAACAAAAATTGGAAGGCAAAGGCCATAAGTACCCCTGCAACCAAAGCCATCAGAAACTGAGGCCCGGAAAAGACTAGTGCTGCCTCTGTTGGGGGGTTAACTGGCGGAGTCACGGTTGGAGAGACTTGAACTTGTGCCAGCCAGAATCGTGTGCTGTGCAATCCCAGCAAGATGACTAGATTGTGAAACATAGTTTTTCCCTCTTCAAAACTGAAGACGGCGTATACCAAGGGTGGCATGACAATTACATAAGTTCGTAACTTTATGTAACGCCTTACACCATTACGCCTAACTTCATGGTTGTTGCCAGAGGTTGAAACGAACTCCCTCTCAGGTGTGAAAGCCGAGAAAGTGGCTCTAGTGCAGGATGGCGGAAGTAACTCACTACGAAATCCTCCAGACGGGAAGCCTGTCTATGAGAGCGCAGGGAGGAAATCGAGTGGCGACTTCAGTCGCCTTCATTTTGTGGCAAAAGTTTGTGGCTATCCCCAAAAGCGGGGGGAGTGGGGGAGCGAGAGAAGAGACTGGAGATTAGAGTGAAGATAGAAAGGATGAACTGTCGTGCTGAATCCGAATTTCTAATTCATATTTTAACTTTTTTGTCAATGATATAGGTCTCAGTGTGAGGTGAATCAACTTACTTAAAAATCTGGAAAGTTTGACTAGTTTGAGGTAGTGAACAATTGCAGCTCTCGCTGAGATATAAGACGCTAGGGCTAAGACAACTGAATAACTAAATCTAAATTCGTAGCAAGTATTGCAGCAATCACTACGAACGGTTGGTCAACGTGAAATAAAGACCATTCAGTTAAGCCTTCAAGCTGTCTAAGATAGCACAAGCCATCTTCTAAATGATGGTAAACCCCCTTAATTTTTCTATTTCATTCTTTGATTTAAATTATAGGGTTATGTCTACTACAGGTTCCTTATCAGACTTCTCATTACCCGAAATTCTTCAGTTTATTGAGCAAGGACGTAAAACGGGTTTGTTAACCGTTCGTACTTTATCAGAGTCACCAGCCAGCAAGAGCAGTGTTCATTATATCTGGGTGGAGCAGGGTTGTATTGTTGCAGCAGCTAACCGCTTAGACGAAAAAGGCTTAGTAACGCTGATTGAACAACGCCAGTGGGTTAGCGAACGTGTAATTTATAAACTAGCCCAGTTGTGTCCAACAGATAAGTCACTAGGAAAGTATCTCTTTGATCAAGGTGTGTTACGAGCCGCACAATTAAAACAGCTTTTTCTAGCTCAAGTCCGACAGCAAGTTTGTGCGCTGTTCAACCTCCAAGATGGCGAGTTTCAATTTGAACAAAATGTATCTGTGCCGAGACTAGAAGTAACAGGTTTGAGCGTATCGACAGGAATTCCTATACTTTTGGCAACTTCTCAAGATCTTCTAACCTTACGTTCTGATGGATACGAATCGGGTGTCGCAGCAAAAGTCCTCCCTCGGCATTCATCTTATTCAGGTAAAACTCCAGAAAGTCATAGTCTAAAAACCTTTTTAAGAAGGCTCAGCCTAACGTACGTATAAAGAAGTTATTGGAAGCTGAAAACTCGAACCTCAACCCGTCTTTATTCGTTGGCGTGGAATTGGATATACTTTTATACAAGTTTATAGATCAATGAGCCTTGCTCTGGGTGATTGTCTACTGTCAGAAAACCTTCCAGACATAAGTACTCAAGAGCCTTTCTCAGTTCTGAAGCGGGTTTTCCTGTAGCAATAACACAATCCACAAGTGATACTTTGCCATGATTGTCTTTAGCTAATTGAAAAATTGTCTGGATATCTGATATTTCTACTTTCGTCGTGGGTTCTCTAAACGTTGGACGAATTTCATTAGCTGTTTCAATCACTACTTCTGGGGTAATACCAACGCGATTAGTATGACGGCTGTCAAGCCACTTATCTGTAAGGTTTTTTTCTTCTATCATTCCTGGAATTAGAACCAAATCTATCAGTTGACCAATTCCCAAAAAACCCAAGGTAAACAACCAGACTAGCCCACTTAAATACTTACCACTATATAAACGATGGACGCCAGCCAAGCCAACAAAACAGGTACACCAAAGGATGTACGCAACTTTCGTTTTCCTCACGTTAATAATTCCCTGTGAATAATTGAATGGAGTGGATAATTTAGCGAACTAGTAAGCCAGTAAATCTTGCTTTTCCAGCTATTGCTTAATTTACCGACTGAGATTCCAGTGTCCCAGATTCTTGAGTCAGATTTAGGGGTCAATCGGCTGAGTATCTTCACGCAGGATATCAGACGGCTTTCGCTAACGTCTTGTCTAATGTTAAATTTTCACAGAAACTTCATCTGCGGCAGTGAAACTGTTAAAGCATATCAAACGGCGTGGCAGAGTAAATCAATCTCCGGTAGTACGTTTAATTTCCTCCAACAGAAAGATTGCCTTCTGGGAGATGCACTTCGTTGAAGCTGGCTGAAAGCTGCTGTAAGTTTCGAGATTGTAGCTTTTGGGATAGCCTTAACGAGCAATATCAACAAGTACAGGTTGCGATCGCTTAACTTGTTTGAGTTCTAACCCTCGCTCAAATATCTCATTGATCGCGAGCATCTGACCCTCACTCGTCATAAATTTATGGTCTTTCGTCGCTCGAATCACTGAACCATCTTCCAAGGCATACTCAAAGACTTCTTGTTCTCCCCGATGATGCCACTGTGCGATGGGTTGCGTGTACACGTAACCATGGCTATCCACACTGTACACGGTGCATTCAATCCTTTCTTCAACAATTTTACCAATGGGCATCAAGCCATATTCAACCGTTAGAATTTCAGTGTCATAGCTCAAACAATATTCAGCAAATAGCACCATTTGCTCAAATAAGTCTTCAGCGATTCTCTTGGAAACACCATTTTTAGCCGCTCCATCAATGAAGGTTTCCCGATGTTTTTGCATCTCAGAAACCTTTTTCTTGCCCATAGCTCTCCGCAGCAAATCAGCTTGACCCAAAGAATATCCAGCTAACTCTTGAGCCATTTTCATGATTTGCTCTTGGTAAACTAGGATGCCGTAGGTTTCTTGGAGAATGGGCTGTAGCAATGGATGCTCGTACTTGATCTTTTTTTGATCATGTTTGCGTTCAATAAATTTATCAATTAAACCAGCATCTAAAGGTCCCGGTCGATAGAGTGCCAAAATAGAAGAAATATCTTCAATACTTGATGGTTTAAGACCTCGCACCACTTGACGCATCCCGGAAGATTCTAATTGAAAGATGCCTTCTAAGTCACCTTGCTCTAAAACTTTGTAAGTGTTTTTAATATCTTCAGGTTTTTTGTTGATTTCTCCCTTGGAGACTATTTTGAAAGCTTTTATTTCCTCAAGCGGTAGCTGATCTAAATCAACTTCTCTATGGCGGCTTTTCTTAATTAATTCTACAGTTTTTTGGATAGTAGTTAGATTTTTGAGACCCAAGAAATCCATTTTCAACAGTCCCAGTGATTCTAGATCTTCCATGAAATACTGGGTGATGACAGAACCATCATTATTCACTTGCAACGGCACAATTTCATCCAGAGGATCTGCGGAAATGACGACACCAGCCGCGTGGACGCCAAATGTTTTATTGGTTCCCTCAATTCGCATCGCCATGTCTACCCAGTGTTGGACTCTAGGGTCACTTTTGTAAGCTTCTCTAAACTCTGGGGCGGGTGTTTCATCCGAAATCATCACCGAGAGTTTCGTTGGTTTACCCCGCACGACAGGAATAAGCTTGGCCATTTGGTCAGCTTCTTTGTAGGGGATATCTAATACTCTGGCAACGTCCTTAAGTACGGCTTTAGAGGTGAGGCGGTTAAATGTAATAATCTGTGCAACTCGTTCTTTGCCATACTTTTTGGTAACGTATTCAATCACTTGATCGCGTTTTTCAATGCAGAAATCTGTGTCAACATCTGGCATCGATTTTCGCTCTGGATTCAAAAAACGCTCAAACAGAAGTCCATGATGGACAGGGTCAATGTTAGTAATTTTTAAGGCGTAAGCAACCAGAGAACCAGCGGCGCTGCCTCTTCCTGGCCCTACAGGAATATTGTTATCTCTAGCAAATTTTATGTAATCCCAAACGACTAAAAAGTAAGTAGAAAACCCCATCTGTTGGAGCATTTTTAGCTCATACTCCAGACGCTGTTTATAGACAGGATTAATGTCGCTACGACGACATTTTAAGCGTTGTAAGAGTCCGTCCCATGCCAATTCTTCGATGTAAGTATCAGCCGTGTGACCTTTGGGGACAGGGTAATCGGGGATGCGGGGTTCCCCCATAATGTCATAGGGTTTGATTTTGTCTGCAACTTCCAGGGTATTGGCGATCGCTTCTTGAATCACCTCATCGGGTAGATGATCTCGAAACAGTTTCGCCATCTCATCAGTGGATTTCAGATACTCCGTGCCGCTGTAGCGCATCCGTTTGTCTTCACTGATCAGCTTACCGGTTTGAATACACAGCAAGGCATCGTGAGCTTCTACGTCGTAGCAGGAGATAAAGTGAGAATCATTGGTCGCAACGATTTTAATCCCTAATTCACTGGCAATTTTGACGATTTCAACGTTAACGATCCGGTCTTCGATGGAACCGTGGTCTTGAATTTCCAGATAATAATCATCACCGAACACCTCTTTGTACCATTGAGCCACCTCACGGGCCAGCTTTGGGTCGTTTTTGAGAATCGCTTGAGGAACTTCGCCTCCCAAACAAGCACTGGTGACGATTAAACCTTCGCGGTACTGCTTAAGTAGGTCTTTGTTAACGCAAGGACGGGAAAAAATCCCTTTTCCTTGGACGCCCTGGAGGTGGGAAATGGTTGTCAGCTTAACTAAATTTTTGTAGCCTTGGGTATTTTTTGCCAAGACGACTTGGTGATATTTACGGCAACGCTTACTTTTATCCTCAATGTCACCGTTGATCACATACATCTCATTCCCGATAATCGGCTTAATATTCCGACCCCGGCAGACTTTGAGCAGTTCGATCGCGCCGTACATCACCCCGTGATCGGTGAGCGCGATCGCAGGCATTCCCAATTTCAAGGCTCGATCAATCAGTTCAGGCAGCTGAGAAGCACCATCCAGCAAGCTGTAATCGCTATGAATATGCAGGCCAACGAAGGACATGGGTTTCAGCCGATGAGAATACACAAGATAAAACTAGACTAACGGATTTTAGGCACTATATTTAGGGGGTTTTTACTCAGCTAACTCTACATATAGGAGTACCAGCCCCTAGTCTGACTAAGGACTGCAAAATGGCACTGACTTCAACGGTTTGTAGCCGCGATGCGTTTGCTGATAAGTACTAAGGTACTACTACAAACTTAAGTGATGTCAGGGCTATTGGGCTGAAAACGAAGGACTCAAGACTCCCTTACCCTCTTGAGTCAGGGTAAATCGGGAAGATTATAGACCTTCCAGTAGGGAACGGGACTAGGGGCAGAACGCTCTGCCCAGATCGCTCAAGGGTTAGCAGCCGACTTCATCTGAGGCGATCGCAGATGCCAGGGTGTCGATTGCTCATAAGCATAAGCCACCTGAAACAACTGGTCTTCGCGCAAGACTTTCCCAATGAGCTGTAGACCAATCGGAAGTCCACTCTCATCAAAACCACAAGGTATGCTCATCCCTGGTAACCCAGCAAGGCTCACCGGGATCGTCATCAAGTCTCCTAGATACATACTTAAGGGGTCTTCTGTCTTTTCCCCGGCTTTAAAAGCCGTTGTCGGTGCAGTGGGACACACCAAGATATCGACTTGTTTAAAGGCATTCTCAAAGTCTTGTTTGATCAAAGTCCGAACTTTTTGGGCTTTGAGGTAATAGGCGTCGTAATATCCCGCCGACAGGGCATAAGTTCCCAGCATAATCCGGCGTTTGACCTCTGCACCAAACCCCGCCGCACGAGTTTTCTTGTACATGTCAAGCAAATTTTCCGCATCAGGGACACGGATGCCATACTTGACACCATCGTAGCGAGCGAGGTTAGCGGAGGCTTCGCTAGGGGCAATGATGTAGTAGGTCGGCAACCCGTAACGGAAACGGGGGCAGGAAACGACATGGATTTCAGCCCCCAAGGTTTGTAATTGGTCGAGCGCTTTGGTAATAGTTTGTTCGACGACGGGGTCTAAGCCTTCACCAAAGGTTTCTTTAATGACGCCAATCTTGATTCGTCCCCTCGGCTGAAGATCCGGCTGAAGGACTTTGAGGTAGTCCGGGATTTCAACCTCGAGACTGGTAGCATCGTTAGGGTCATAGCCGGCGATCGCATTTAATAAAATCGCCGTATCTTCTACGGTTCGCCCAAAGGGGCCAATCTGATCTAAAGAAGAGGCAAAGGCGACCAAACCATAACGAGAAACCAGCCCATAGGTGGGTTTCATGCCCACCACGCCGCAGAACGAAGCAGGTTGACGAATTGAGCCGCCAGTGTCAGAACCCAGTGCCACCACGCACTCTTCCGCGGCTACCGCTGATGCCGATCCCCCTGAGGAACCCCCCGGTACTCGCGATACATCCCAGGGATTAGCAGTAACTTGATAGGCCGAGTTCTCGGTGGAACTGCCCATGGCAAATTCATCTAGGTTCGTTTTCCCCACCATGACTGCGCCCGCCTCTTTCAGCTTTTGCGTCACCGTTGACTCATAGGGCGGTACAAAATTTTCCAGAATTTTCGAGGCGCAGGTGGTGCGAATCCCCTTGGTACACATATTGTCTTTGATGCCAATGGGAATGCCCGCCAACAGGCCAATTTCTTCCCCGGCGGCGATTTTGGCATCCACTTGACGCGCCTGATCCAAGGCTTGTTCTGCTGTCACGCACAAAAAGCTGTGTAATTGCGGCTCTAGTAGCTGAATTCGGTCTAGGGCTTCTTGGGTAATTTCAACAGCCGAGCGTTCTTTACGGATGAGTTGTTTGTGCAACTCACGGATGGATGCCATGCACTGCCTCCTTTGTGACTCCAAATTGCTACTTCAGTATAAGGCTGGGCTGGAGCAGTAACCAGCAGGGGGGCATAGAAGTTGCGGCTTAAAGCGTCGGCTCTGGTAAACCTGCGAATGCCCTAGCGCCAATATGAACTTATCTTGAGACACTGTGTCAGGGATGATCCGCCGTCGATGGGATTAAGCTGGAATTAGTTCGATAGTCCAGCTAGAACGTTAGAGCGAGTATCTGTGTCTCAAGTATCTTCTCAAGCTTTAAACCTTAACGTTCACGTCAAAGGCGAAGGATTTCCTATACTTTGTCTGCATGGTCATCCGGGATTGGGTAGGAGTATGTCTGTCTTTACCAATCACCTCTCCCAACGCTTCCAAACTCTTGCTCCCGATTTGCGGGGATACGGCAATAGTCGAGCTCAGTTCGACTTTATGATGACCGATCACTTAATTGACTTGGAAGCTCTTCTAGACCGCTTTCAGATTGACCGTTGCCTGGTACTGGGCTGGTCACTGGGAGGAATTCTCGCCATGGAACTCGCCCTGAAACTCCCCGAACGAGTCAGCGGCATGATTTTGATCGCCACAGCCGCCCGACCGAGAGGGAGTCATCCACCCATTAGCTGGGAGGATAATCTTTACACGGGGATTGCTTCGCTGATCAATCGGGTGGTGCCTGGGTGGCAGTGGAATATTGACACTTTTGGCAAGCGATCGCTTTATCGCTACCTGATCCAACAGCATACTCCTCAGGCTTACGAGTACCTTGCCTTTGAAGCGATGTCAGCCTATTTACAAACCTCAGCCGCTGCCACACGAGCGCTTAACATTGCCTTGCAATCCGGATATAATAGGCTTCCCGACTTAGAGCAAATTCAATGTCCTTGCTTCGTGATGGCTGGGGCAGCAGATAGGCACATCACCATGGAATCGAGCCGCGAGACGGCTCAACATCTTAAGGATTGCCAGTGGCAGTGCTACCCCAATACAGCTCACCTCTTTCCCTGGGAGATTTCTCAGCAGGTAATTAGGGACATTGATGGATGGATTCAAATCAACCCTCAAGTCCTAACCTGATGGAGCCTCTAGGTGGCTGACGTTTTGTTTTTAAGATCCTGATTGAGCGGAAGCTTGTACCTGCCGAAGTAGACTAAGACGCTTGTCTGCTAAAGGTAGTCACGGTTTTCAGAAAACTAGCAGGATGCTCCCCCTGTTCTTCCTCAAAAATTGTTAGGTTGTTCGGTTTGCAGCGCCGTATTTTTACGCTTATGCCTTGAGTTCCTTCGTTTTCTAAGTCTTCAATGTATCCGCCCTGGGCTGCCACAGCTTCTTTCTCGTTAAAGAAAGGTCCGAAGTAGTAGGTGCAGCCGGGATTGTCGGTAACAATTTCAACCCAAAAAGCCAATCCCAAGAATTGGAGAATCTTGATCAAAACTTCTTTCATGCTGTTTGCCTGATACACGGGATTCTATGTTGTCTTTTTATATCGCGATTTTTACATTTTTTTATACTACCTCACACTTCATTTTTCAAGGTATCTTTGGGCAGAGTGTCCAGGTAAAGTATATTTGACCAACGCTGGCGATAAGTCTCGTACAAAGTCATTGCTGTCGCTACTGAGGCATTGAGGCTGGGGGTCTTGCCCTGTAGAGGAATTGAAACCAGAACGTCACAGCAGCGTTGGGTAAGCAAGCTCAAACCACTCCCTTCTGAGCCTACGACCAATACTATCGGGCCTGTAAATTTAACGGTGTGTAGTAGTTTACCGTTTCCTGCTGCCATGCCATAAATCCAAAAGCCAGCGGCTTTTAAGTCCTCTAAGGCGCGACTGAGATTGACCACCCTGGCAATAGGGAATGTTTCTAAAGCTCCTGCGGCGACTTTCACGACAGTGGAGGTCACACCGACAGCTCGACGTTGGGGAATAATTAAGCCCTGAGCGCCTAAGGCTTCTGCCGTGCGAATGATGGCTCCTAAATTATGAGGATCGTTGATCCCATCACATACGAGTAGCACGGGTTGCTCGGCTGTTGATTTAGCGTTCTTAATTAAGTCAGCTAAATCCTGGTACGGGTAAGGGGCGATTTGAGCCGCAACACCTTGATGATTGGCTCCCTCAGTAATTTGGCTGAGGCGGCGTGGCTCTACTTCATCAATGATCGTACCGTTAGCTTTGGCTTGGAGTAGTAAGGAATGAAAACGGGGATCGTAGCGCAGTTGCGGCAGAATCCAAACCCGGTTTAGCTGGCGCTGGCTTTCCAAGGCGGCAAGGACGGGATGACGCCCATAAATTAAGTCAGTTTCTTCCGATGTATCCGTCGCAGAAGTTACATCGGTAGGGGTTGGCTCAAAATTGGGCGACTCCTGGCGCTCCTTGTGTACCGACCTGGATGGAATGTGTCGCTTGGCCTGCGTCGGGTGAGTATTCCCACCTCTGTCTCTGTCTCTATCTCTGTTTCTATCTCTGTCTCTATTTCTAGCCTCATAAGATGGCTCTAATTTAGCCCCCCTTGGCTCTGGGCGAGACCCTGGCTTTTGGGGATGTGGCTTACCTTTACCCGCATGACGCCGCTCTACGCGGTCTGTGGGAGCGGTTTGGGAGTGGCGCAGTTTTGGACTAGAGTTTTGAGGGCGAGATGGCTTTCCTGGCTTGGGCTTGTCTATGTAGCTGCGCCCCTGTCGGTCAGAGGGTTTGTCTTGGGCCGAGGAAAATTTTCCATTCTCACGCGGCTCGCGAAAGGGTTTCCCTCGCTTTGGCTTGCCGGTAGCGTGAGGGCGGCGGTCTTGTTTAGACATATGGTTAGAATGTGATGACTTTTTAACGGGGATCGAGGTCTAAATGAGCCAGCAACTGACTCAGGCGCTGGGGATCAGTAAGATATAGGTATCCGAGTAACGTCTCCAAGCTCGTCGCTTGTTGATAGATTTTGGGGTCAAGACGCCGGGGATGTCCTGTGGCGGCATTGCGCCCACGCCTCAAAATTTCTAGTTCGGGATCGGTAAGGTGAGGTTCGAGCGATCGCAGAGTTTTAGCTTGACTTTCCGCTCGCACTTGAGCTACGACCTGCTGATGATAGTCACAAGGACGTCTGGGCGGAAGTAAATAACAGGTTCGGATATAAAGTTCGTAAACAGCGTCTCCCAGATAGGCCAGGGATGCTGGTGACAATTGTTGAATGCGGGATGGAGAGGCCGTGATAGCGTTCAATTGCTTGAATCGCACTTCCGCCCACGAGAGCGCCGACTGAGTTGCCAAAACTTTTGAACTCTCTTCCTCCTCTGATGTCACGACTTTTGTCCGACCTCTCTCTAAATTTTAGCGTTGCCTGGAATAATCTCTTACATTAGAGGACGCCAAAAAGTCAACGGTTCCCAGAACAGAGCAAAGGCGGGCTTCTCACCCGCCCTCTAATTTCTCTGCCAGGTTTCGTCAGCTTTTGCTTCCGTTGATATTCTCTAAGGCTTCCTCAACAGAGGGTTGCAGCGAGAGAAATTTTTCCAAGCGTACCAACTTGACGGTTTGAGTTACACGGGGATTCGTCACAATTTGTAAGGTTCCCCCAGCGCTTTGAGCTTTCTTCACTAACTGCACCAAAGCGCCCAAGCCGGAGCTATCGACAAAGTCAATCTTGGAAAGGTCCAAGACAATGTTTGTCGGCCCCTCATCAATATGTTTACTGACTACCTTACGGAAGGTCGCTTCCGAAAAGGCATCTAACAATCCAGTGAGGCGGAAAAGTTGGCAAATTTCCCTAACTTCGCGAGTGCCCCTTAAGCTGACTGTCAGGGTTAGTGGCTCAGGAATAACACCCTCCTAGCTGTAGCGTAACAACATGATAATTTTGGCATTTCTACGACCCAGCCTGTGGCTTTAGTCCGGGAGTCTTGGGCTGAGCTTGCTTCCCAAAACAGATCTTGATTCTTCTGGTTTGGACTTTACAGCTCATTCCCGAACCTCGCCGAGCCATCCTCAGGCTTAGGTTGCGGTGTGTTCCACCGTATGGTCGATGCTTTGCCTAGACTCATCGGCCTTATTATAAATTGCCGAAGCGGCCTAAGGCTGGTTTCGGACGGACTCCTACGCCGTATGCAATAGTATAGCGAGAAGTTCCCGTTTAATTTAAAGAACCTTGAGATTTTTGGCAAGGTTGCTCTGGGGATGATTGACAGCCTTCCCCAGGAAATGATCCACTCTTGTCAAGGAATTGGACAATTTTGCGATGTGTTTAACTAGCGGCTTCCAGGGCTTGGCTTGAGCGCATAGATTGCACAAACTGCTCAAATAGATAGTCCGCATCGTGTGGTCCTGGGCTAGCTTCTGGGTGGTACTGCACCGAGAAGAAAGGTAAAGATTTATGACGCAATCCAGCTACAGTACGGTCATTGAGGTTGAGGTGAGTAATTTCCACCTCAGCGTCTAAAGTATCAGCGTCAATCGCAAAACCATGATTTTGACTGGTTATTTCCACCTGCCGCTGTAAGCCAGCTGGGTGATTTAAGCCGCGATGACCAAATTTCAGCTTAAAGGTTTCTGCCCCCATAGAAAGACCGAGAATCTGGTGCCCCATGCAGATGCCAAACACGGGTTTTTCTTGCTTTAACAAAGCCTTGGTCGTTTCAATCCCTTCACTGACAGCCGAGGGATCTCCTGGCCCATTGGAGAGGAAAATCCCGTCTGGATTATGCTTGAGAATTTCCTCTGGGGGTGTATCCGCAGGAACGACAATGACACGGCAACCGTAGCTGGCTAGACGCCGCAGGATGTTGCGTTTGATGCCAAAGTCTATGGCTACAACCGTCAGAGGTTCGCGATTTTCTCCATCAAAAACGGGGCCAAACTCCCAATGGCTATCGGTAGGATCAGACCACTCATAGACTTCTGTGGTTGTAACTTCTCGAACCAGATTTAAGCCGGCCATACTGGGAGCCGTCTTCACTTGCTTCAGCAATTCCCCAGAGTCAAGGACTTCGGTGGAAATGCCGCCATTCATAGCACCCGATGAACGAAGTTTTCGGGTCAGGGAGCGGGTATCGATGCCGTAGATGCCAAGGATATTGTGTTGTTTCAGGTAATCGGGAAAAGACTGAGTGGAACGCCAGTTACTCGGACGCCAACAGATGTTACGAGCAATCGCACCCCGAATATGAGGATGTGCAGATTCTTCATCATCGGGGTTGACCCCCGTATTGCCTAATTCTGGATACGTGAAGGTGACAATCTGACCACAGTAGCTGGGGTCGGTTGCCACTTCCTGATAACCCGTCATGGCGGTGTTAAATACAACCTCTCCAATGGCGGTGCCCGTGGCTCCGAAAGACCAACCCTTGTAAGATGTCCCATCTGCCAGTACGAGCAGAGCAGGTGTAGCTGCTGAAACAGGCATAAGCAGTTATGTTGTGGTGAGTGGTTGGTTGTTAGTAGTCAGTGGTCAGTGGATGAAATAACGACAGACAACTAATAACTGACGTGCTATTATCTCACGCTTGAGTGAGGCAGGAGAGGTTTTGTGACGCTTAATTGTGATGAGGCGATAACAAGGCTCATTCTCCCAGTATGACGGATGAAAATCTATCCATGACAGTTTGAGCCGAACAGTCTTGCCTCTCAACGGCACGTTTAAACTGGGATATGGACAGTTCATCAGAGCCATCAACGCCCATGCCTTCTCAGAAGTGTGCCGCTATCCTTCTGCTTTCAGGCACCCTATCCGTGACCCAGGTGGCTTGTAGCCAGCTCAATTCTTTGTGGAGTCCGAAGGAACCACCGATGCCAGTTGCGACCGATCCGACTCCCAGTACTGCTACACGTCCACCTGTTAAGTCTTCACCCATCGCGACACCGATCAACCAACCCACCCTTGCCCCACAGGAGGCTTATGAACGGGCTATGGATGCCGCCACCAGTGCTGAAATGATTGCTGAATCGGCTCAGTCTGCCGGTGATTGGCAGTTAGCGATCGCTCGCTGGCAAGAGGCGATCGGGTTATTGAAGAGGGTGCCGTCTTCTAGTTCTTATCATGTGATCGCTCAACCGAAAATTGCACAATACCAGCGACAGCTAGGCGTGGCTCAACAAAAAGCCACTCGTCCTGGTGCCGGTGCCCCGTCAAAAACTGAAATTGCTGTTTCACCCGGAGCTGTCTTTGGACCATCATCGCCCTCCCCAAGCCCAACATCTAGCTCCAAAACCGCTGCAACATCAACACCGGGTGCAACATCTAAAACCAATACAGACCAGCAAGGGGTGTTTACAGCCCCCATCAAACGCCGCCAACGCGGAACCCCAGTCATTGATGTTACTTTTAATGGCACACAAACCTTCGAGATGGTGGTCGATACGGGGGCGAGTGGCACTGTCATCACCCAAGCCATGGCCAAAAGCCTCAATATTGTTCCCAATGGCACAGTAACAGCGAATACGGCGAGTGCTAAAGGAATTACGTTTCGCACAGGCACCGTTGAGTCAATTGCCGTTGACGGCGCTGTAGAAAGGAAGGTGCGAGTGGCTATTGGTGGAGCTGAGCTAGAAATGGGGCTACTGGGTCAAGACTTCTTTAGCCAATATGACGTTTCGCTCAAACAAGATGTCGTTGAATTTCATCGTCGCTAGAACACCAAGCTCTCAGGCGATGGGCACGACATTGTCGTGCCCCTACCATTCCCCCTGGGTGCCGCGTACTGGTATCTCACGCTTACCGGGAACGAGGCTACATCCACCCCCAGATTCTCTCCAAAAAAGTTTACAGTATTCTCAAACAGGCGATAGTCCAAGCCAATGTCTAGGGTTTGACGGTCTAGAGTTGTGCGGCTGATTGCGATAGGCTTCAATTAAAGCATCCCGCGCTGCCGTTAAGTCAGAAAGCGTTCTATCTTCCCCCAGGTAGGATTTGAGAATGTCTTGCAAGTCTTCATTAGGTTGAGGTGAAGCGAGGATAATCGTTTGAAGGTGAGGCTCTTGCACTTCTGAGGGGATAGAAGTCGTTTTGTCAAGGTTGTGGTTGTGGGTTTGCACTGAGCCAGTTTCAAGTGCAATAACCATTGCAGCGCCAATAAGGTCATACATGAGTTAGCTCCCCTGATGTTCCTTGATGACTTACAATTATCTGCCCACCATAAATACCATCAATTTAAAATTTATGTATCTTATGATACTCATCTGCGGTAAAGCGGCATGGGTCGTATTCCAGAAAAGAGCGATCGCCTCTCACGGCTTCAACGAGTCGAGCAAGAATGCGATCGCCCTTTGGGCGGTGCTATAAGCAATCCTATTGAGGTTTCAAGCAACCTTTACCTGAATAATCACATGGGTTTTCATTCCCAATCCCTAATCGCCACTCCCTAAAAACTTAATTAACTGCTCTAGCTTCGACCAAGCGGCACCGCTATCGATAATATCCTTAGCTATCTCAATCCCAGCTTGATGGTCTTCTAGTGGAATCATACCGCCGACTTGCAGAGCTAAGGAGGCATTCAAGGCTACAGCATCCTGCTGGGCTGTTGTTCCCTTCCCTTGCAAGACATGCCGCAATATCAGCGCATTTTCCTCTACATTTCCGCCTCGTAGTGCCCCCGTTGGTGCTGGTGTTAAACCAAGCTGTTCAGGATTTAGGGTTGACAATTGCACTTCGCCTTGTGACAACAATGCTAAGTCAGTTTCGTCGGCTAATCCCGCCTCATCCAATTTTTCCCGTCCATGCAGGACAATAGCCTTTGGGGTTCCCATTTGACACAAAGCTTGGGCAATAGTTGTCACCAGTTGTGGGTCACAGACCCCAACGATTTGACCGGTAGGACGTAACGGATTGACGAGCGGACCCAAAAGATTAAATATTGTCCGCACCTTCAGTGTTTGCCGCAGGGGAGCTACCACCTTCAGCGCTGGGTGCCAACCCCGCGCAAACAAGAACGTCACACCGACTTCATATAACGCAGCCACTACCTTTTCCGTCTCGGCAGTGAGGTTAACGCCCAATGCTTCCAAAACATCTGCCGAACCCACTTTGCTAGAAGCAGAACGATTACCGTGCTTGGCAACCCGAACATCTGCGGCAGCCGCAACAAAAGCCACGGCTGTAGAGATATTAAACGTTGAGGCTCCATCCCCACCTGTACCACACGTATCAATGACTGGAACCTTGTGTTCAATCGCCATCTTCTGTAACGATTGATCTTGTAAAACCTGAGCCATCCCGGCTAGTTCTGAGGGGGACACACCTTTAGTTTCGATAGCGGCGAGAATCGCGCCGGATAAAACCTCTGGAATTTCTTCATGAAGCCATCCCTGCATGAGCTGTGATGCCTGAGGCTGAGATAAAGATTGTCGGTCGAGGAGCTGTTGCAGTAGGGTTGACCAGTCCGTAGGGGTTTGGGTGCCGGACGCTACTGTGTCCTGATTTCCTATCGCCAAAGCCGAGTCATTCATAGACAAATTAGTATGGATTTGTGCTTAACCGGATTTTGCCAGAAGGCAAGCTCTTGTAATAAGTATCATCAACTCACTCATTTTCCCATCGTTGACGATTTGAGTCCCACTCTGACTCGCTGCTAGGTAGGATTTCATACAATTCTCCTGACCAAAGTCTGGCCTTCCCTGAACTTCGACCCTATGGCAGAGTTCAAGAAGGCAGAAGGTCAAAGAAGGAAGGCTCTTATGCCGCAATTGTTGCGGGATTGTAACCCCTCTCAATGGGGAGCCACCCAATCGAAGATTTGTTTATAGCCTTCATACCGAGAGTTCCTGGCTAGTTGCGGACTCCATGTCGAAGGCATTCATCAAAGCATAAGAGCCTTCTGTCCTCGTATGAGTTCCGGTTGGCCTTTTCGGTGAATGATCATACATAGGATTCAGGCGTTGGCCGAACCTTCCCTGCTCAGCGTCCTCAATTAATTCCCTGCTCAGAGATATTAAACTTGCTGATTAATTTTATGATTTTGTGTTTGAATGTACTAATCTTTGGCAAGCCCATTTTCTCTTAGAACTAGAATTGTAAAATTAATATACTTTTGGCAATAGCTATTTCGCCGCTTTTCAAATGAAAATTTATTAATGAAGTTATGCATGAGTATAGCGTTTTAGATGCCTTGTGAAGGGTTAATCTGAGTAGGAAGACCCTTATAGATGCGCTACTCTAACCCAATCCCTTCCATAAAATAGAGACTCAGGGCGAAATTTTCTACAATTGAGCGTTTGATGAATGCAACTTGAAGATCAACCCTCGGTGTTAGCTAACTTAGAGCTGTTTTCTGCCTTTGTAGAACACATGCCTGCTGCTGTAGCCATGCTCGATTGTGAGCTGCGTTACTTGCTCACGTCTCGTCGGTGGCTGATAGATTACGCTCTGGAAAATGAAGACCTTGTGGGTCGCGAATATTACAAAATATTTCCCCTGCTGCTGCATGAGCCAGGGAAAGTGTCATCTCCTCACTCCTCCCCCTGCGGACTATCCTTGGAGAACACCTCCAGGGAAGATCCCAAGGGTCTAACACCCCTACATCCTTGGACTAAAGCTCCAGTAGTCACTTCTAGCTCTCCTCACTCGCTGGATCGATGGCGAAAAATTTTCGCTTTGGCTTTAGCGGGGGAAACTCAGCTCGGCGACTCAGCTTATTTCATTAAACCTGACGGTTCTCGCCAAAGAGTGAAGTGGGAAATCCAGCCTTGGCGCACCCGTAACGGTGAGATGGGTGGAATTATGATGTTTACCGAATTCCCAGAAAGTCCATCCATCGCTGAAGTACCCGATTCCCAAAGTGACAATAGTTATTGTTGGTTTAGAGAAACAGTAACACAAGGAATTTGGGGGACGGGTTTTCTTAGTAACACAATTGAACAGCTACAGCAGGAGATTGCGGAGCGCCAGCAGGCACAAGCGTTGCAGCAGGAATCTGAACAACGGTATCGCTCCTTGATTGCCGCCATGGCAGAGGGCATTATCTTACAAGATGCTAATGGGGTAATTCGCACCTGCAATGCGGCTGCCGAACGTATTTTGGGGGTGCCCGCTGATCAACTGCTAGGACGGACGTTGATTGAGTCACACTGGTTGATCATTACGGAAGAGGGGGAGGCTATTTCTAGGGAGGAACATCCACTCCATTTGACGCTACGTCATGGGCAATCTTTTACGGATGTAATCATCGGTCTTTACAAGCCTGACAGCAGCCTGACTTGGCTCAGCCTCAATTCACAACCTCTATTTGGCCCCAAGGAAACGACCCCTTATGCAGCGGTCGTTTCTTTTATTGATATCACCAAGCGCAAACAAATCGGAGCGGCATTGCGTGAGAGTGAAGAACGTTTTCGTGCCACCTTTGAGCAAGCGGCTGTTGGCATTACCCACGCCGAACTGGACGGCTCGTTTGTCCGGGTCAATCAGAAGTTTTGCGATATTGTTGGCTATACCCGTGAGGAAATATTGCAACGAACGCTTCAGGATATAACCCACCCGGATGATCGAGCGGTGGATCGGAAGTATTTGCGATCGCTGTTAATGGGTGAAATTGAAACCTATTCCTTGGAAAAGCGCTACCTCCGCAAAGATGGTGAGCCGATTTGGGTAGAAATTACGGCATCCTTGGTGCATACTCCTCAAGGCGATAGCGCTGCGGGACGTGTGACACTCCTGCCTCAATACTTCCTATGTGTTGTCCAAGACATCAGTGATCGGAAAGCGGCTGAAGCAGCCTTGCGGGACTCAGAAGCCAAATTACGACAACGAGCGCAGCGGGAAGAACTGCTTAATCGGTTGTCTAATCAAATCCGCAGATCGTTGGACTTGAACACGATTCTCGAAACCGCCGTCCGAGAAATCCGTCAGTTGTTGCAAATTGATCGCTGCCAGTTTGCTTGGTATTACGCTTATGAGCACCGATCCTATTGGGAAGTCGTTAAAGAAGCGCGCAATCCTGATTGTGCGGATCGTACCGGTCGCTATCCCGCTAATTTAATTGGTCCACTTAACCAAAAGCTGCTGAATCTGGAAATTCTCCGCATCGATAATGTCGAGACGATTAGTGACCCGATTTTTCAGTCGTTTATTCGTTCTCTTAGCTGTACTTCCGCCTTGTCGTTGCCGATGCAGACACCTTCAGGAACAATTGGTGTGATCAACTGTATTCATAATCAAGAGGCTCGACCTTGGACGGATTGGGAATTGGAGCTCTTACAAGCGGTGAAAGCTCAACTTCTGATTGCGATTAAACAGGCTGAGCTTTATGCCGCTAGCCGCAGAGCCACTCAGGAAGCCCAAGAGAAAGCCACCCAATTGCAACAAACCCTGCACCAGTTACAACGAACTCAAGCTCAGTTGATTCAGAGTGAAAAAATGTCGAGTCTGGGTCAGCTAGTGGCGGGTGTGGCTCACGAAATTAACAATCCGGTTAACTTCATTTACGGCAATCTCATCCATGCTCAAGGGTATTTTCAAGAACTCTTGGGTTTAGTGGCACTGTATCGTGCCGCCTACCCCCATCCTCCGGGGATGATTCAAGAGTATATGGAAGCCATTGACTTCGATTTCTTGATTACTGACCTGACCCAACTTCAGGACTCGATGAAGATCGGTGCTGAGCGCATTCGGGAGATCGTGCGATCGCTACGCACATTTTCCCGCTTAGATGAGTCGGAAAGCAAAGAGGTAGACATTCACTCAGGCATTGAAAGCACCCTGATGATTCTGCAAAATCGGCTCAAAGGGAAGCCTGGTTCTCCGGCTATCTCCGTGATTAAAGAGTATGGCTACTTACCCCTAGTGGAGTGCTATCCAGGACAGCTCAATCAGGTATTCATGAATTTGCTGAGCAATGCCATCGATGCTGTAGAGGAAAAAAGCAGACGTCAGTCTTTAGAGGCTCATAGTACTCAAGAGGAAACTGTCACTCATTCGCCACCCACTATCACAATTACCACGGGTATCGTTGAGGACAATCAACAGAGAGATCAGAATTTATGCGAACAGGAGAGAAGAGAACCTGAAGGAGACACGGGGTATTCTCCAGCCAATTACTTCGCATCCCCCCTCACCTCCTCCCGAAATATCCGTTCATCCGTTCACTCCCCTACTATTTCGCCCACTCACCTCTTTATTCGCATCGCCGATAATGGGATTGGAATGACGCAAAAGACACAGCAGCAGTTATTTGACCCATTTTTTACCACCAAGGCGGTGGGTAAAGGAACGGGTTTGGGTTTAGCCATCAGCTACCAGATCATTGTTGAGAAACACGGAGGCCATCTGCGGTGTAATTCAGCACCCGGACAAGGCGCTGAGTTTGTCATAGAAATTCCCATCAAACATCAGCAGATACAAAGTGAAAAAATTTAGGT
Source organism: Microcoleus sp. AS-A8 (assembly GCA_039962225.1). Taxonomy (NCBI): domain Bacteria; kingdom Bacillati; phylum Cyanobacteriota; class Cyanophyceae; order Oscillatoriales; family Microcoleaceae; genus Microcoleus; species Microcoleus sp. AS-A8. Next base: position 15,633 of record JAMPKV010000003.1, on the reverse strand, counting down.
TCCCAAATAGAAATTTTTATTGAAACATGAACATTCCAACCTGCCACAAGTTAGCGGCTTTGACAAGTGCTTATGCTAGTTTTCTCAGTTATCCTTCACAAGATAACTATGAAACATTAAACAAACGTTTGAAAGACTATCAAAATGAGTGGTCAGCTACCGATAAAATAACTGAACCTCAAAGCAAAAAATCAACGAAAACCACTGTTTCCTTTCAGGGTTCAGGTCAGGAGTACAATCGAATTGAGGCCGACTTTTTAGCAATGGTTGCCCAATATAAAGGGAAGATCATGATTAACGATTTGGTCAACAGGGGTGGTATCTGGATTTTAATTGCTAGCTTCTCCAGTTTAAGTGAAGCCCTGCAATTCAAGAGTGAATTTGAAATGAAACATCCCGCATGTAAGTTAAGCCATCAATGAAAAATTAAACTTAGCTCTAAATCGGGATGACGATCTTTCTGAGCAAGAAACTCAGCTTAACGAGCCACCAATAACGCTACTGCATAGGCAGCAATTCCCTCTTCTCGTCCTACGGGGCCTAACTTCTCGTTTGTGGTTGCCTTGATGCTGATTTGATCAGGTTGTAATTCTAGTGTGGAACTGAGGCAATCGCGCATAGCCTTAAGATGGGGCTTTAGCTTCGGACGTTCGGCCACAATCACAGAGTCAATATTCCCAATGGAAAAGCCGTGGGTGTGGATGAGTTGATTGACCTGACTCAGTAAAACTACACTATCTGCCCCTGCCCACTTTGGGTCAGTGGGAGGGAAGTAATGACCAATATCCCCTAAACTCAAAGCGCCCAGCATCGCGTCCATAATCGAGTGAGTCAAAACGTCGGCATCACTATGACCGAGTAACCCCATCTCATGGGCAATTTCTATGCCACCCAAAATCAATGGGCGTCCTGTAACGAGTTGATGGATATCGTAACCATTACCAATGCGTATATTCATTTTTTGGCTATCAGTTGAGCGATTTTTCCACAGTACTAGTGTTTCACAACTTGTAGACAGATTTGAAGCATAGACTGAACCAACTTTTTTTAGAGTTGTGGATTCGGTCGATGCCCCTGATACCGAGTTGTGTTCAAAGATAGTAGATCAGTTAGATGAGGAGATGATGGGAAAGAGCAAGTACTGCGTTTGACTGCACCTGTGTATAGCAATAATAAATTGACACAACGGGTGCTACTATCACCTCTGTCCATTGATGGGCCGTCAATGTGTTCCTTGAGGTTACTGTTCAACCACACCATCGCTGTCAAAATGTGTTGCAGAGCCTTTTCCCTCAGAGGTAGTAGCCGCTTGTCCAAGCCATAGCGTGGTACCCCGATTGAAAGCGTTGTGGAACGTAGGTGCGGTGGCTGTAGAGGTGATTTTAGCCTCAGACTGTTGCCCGACGATAATAGAGAGGCAAAGCGTGACGGCAACTGCTTCGAGTAAGATTCGCAGAGTCTGACGGTTCATAGCTAGGCAGGTGTAATAAAGAGGTAGCTTGGCTCTGTTTCTTAAGGTCAGTCTAAAGCTCAGATGTTTGCGCTAGCGTTTGCGCCAGTGTTTGACTTGATGTATATGTTGTCAGCCAACGCATAATCAGAAAAAATTTAGGATGGGTTTATGGCAAGGCGATCGCTTCAGGCATCACCAGAAGGCATCAAGAAAGCCAAACAGGCTTTTCTGCGAACAGGATGGACGCAGGAATATTTGGCGGCTGAAGTCGGCTTAGAAACTCGCCAACCCATTTGGAAATTTTTTTCCGGTAAACCCATCGACCGAAATGTTTTTACCGAAATCTGCTTTCGGTTAAATCTTAATTTTGAAGAAATTGCAGCTTTACCCACCGATTTTGAGGCACCATCCGAGCCAAACATTCCAGACCCTAAAAGCGAACTTGACCTTCTAGTCACCAAAGTTCGACAAGAGCGCTACGACAAAATTCAAGACCAATGCGGCACCCTTCACCTACTTGATATTTCACGGCCTATTGATATAGAAGATCTGTATGTAGATGTCAATATTCTCGAAGAAATTACTAGCCAACGATGGCTAGATTTTTCTGATTTACAAGACTTCCAACCCCAAGAATTTGACCGCTTAGGCTTGGGTAAAGTTCGCGTCGAAGCAGTCCCTGGGATTAAAGCCGTTGAGCGGTATACCAAGTTGATGGTACTCGGTAAACCCGGAGCTGGTAAGACTACTTTTTTACAACATCTAGCTATTCAGTGCAATCAAGGTCATTTTCAATCCCATGTTGTCCCCGTGTTTATTCCCCTAAAAAACTTCGCTGAGGATGGTCTAGACGCAGGAAATTTCAGTTTATTAGACTCTATCCATCTAGACTTTTATCAAGCGGGAGTTGCTGAGCAAGATGTTGAAATTCTCCTCTCTCAGGGCAGACTTTTGATTTTGTTGGACGGCTTGGATGAAGTGCCAGAGGCCACCAGTGATCAAGTGATTAAGCAAATTCGCAAGCTGTCTGAGAAGTCTTACAAAAATCAACTCGTGATCACTTGCCGCATTGCGGCTCAAGAGTACCGATTTCGAGGATTTACTGAAGTCGAAATTGCTGATTTCAAGCCCTTGCAAATTGAAGCCTTTGCCAAAAAGTGGTTTGTCGCCATGGCTCGAAATTCACCCCAATTGGGGTTACAAAAAGCAGCTTTATTTCTCGAACAACTAGCGGTTCCACAAAATCAGCAAATTAGAGAACTCGCGATAACACCAGTCTTGCTCAATCTTGCCTGCTTGGTGTTCCAATCCAAGGCGGATTTCCCCCTTCGACGATCTGATCTTTATAAACTAGGACTTGATTTACTTCTGATTCGCTGGGACGAAGCCAGAGGTGTCAAGCGAGATGAGGTTTATCGGAATTTATCATTACCGCACAAGCTTCAATTACTCAGTCAGTTAGCGGCAATTACCTTTTCTCAAGGAGACTCTTTCTTTGAAGAGAGTAGGCTTGAGCATCTCATTGCCGATTATTTACGCACCTTATCCAAGGCTCCAGTTGATGAGTCTGCCCTACAAATTGATAGTGCGGCTGTCTTGAAGGCGATTGAGGCACAGCATGGCCTTTTAGTGGAGCGAGCGCGAGGGATTTACTCTTTCTCTCATTTAACCTTTCAAGAATATTTGACGGCGAGAGCGATGATTGTGGGTACACATTTGTCTTTACAACAGTTAGTAAGGCACCTGACAGAGAACCGTTGGCGCGAAATATTTCTACTCACCGCACAGTTATTGCCCGATGCCGATGAACTGTTGCAACTCATGAAGCAACAAGTTGATGCCTTGGTGTGTGCACCTCAAATCCCCATGATCACGGTGGTAGCCGCAGAAGGCAGTGAGTCGCCGATGGCAGGTGCATTAGCCGCTAATCGGTCTCCAGGTATCACTAAGGCAGGAGAGGCATTGCAACCTTACCTCAACTGGGTGATGCAGAAATCTTTAGACGTAAAAACACCCTATAAACCTGCGGCTGTCCGCGCCTTCTACTTAACCCTAGCGCTTCCTACGGAACACCGATTGGCTCGTGATCAGGCTTTAGCGTTGGTGATTGATCGCTCTTTAGCCAGTGAAGTAGAGGGTGAACTCGCTCTGGATTTGGCTCTGACTCATGCTTTAGCGGTTGCTTTGACTCTGACCCCAGACCTGATTCATAATCGGCTCACGGCTCTGCATCTTGCCCTTGAGCTGGATTACTTGACAGGGGTTAAACCCATAGGGAGCTTACTGCGGCAACTGAAAAATCAGTTACCTCATCCAGAAGAAGGCTCAGAAAGTGTCCAGCAATGGTGGAAACTGAACGGTCAATCTTGGGTTTCTCAATTCAGAGGCGTGATGATTGAGCAGCGCAATATCGGTCACGAATGGCACTTGAGCGAAGCCTCACAATTGTTGTTAGAGCAATATAACAATGGCAACAAGTTGCTAGTGGAGTGCCTGAAGAGTAATAGTCAGATGACATCAAAAGTGCAGCAGAAAATAGAAGAGACGTTGTTGTTGCCGATGTACCCGTTGTAGCCAGCGTCTTAACTATGGCCTGAGACATATTGGCTACGACTCGGTAATGCCCTAAAGTTGTACCCCCGAAGCTAGACCTGATTTTTCCTCAGCCAGACGCTCGCTTTATGTCATTTGGTATAGGTGAGCCATTGGCACTAGTGATTAACTTAAGCATTAGGAAATGCCTGAATCGAAGTGGGCGGCTTGAAGCAAGGAAACGCGAAATCGCCCTCTGACATACTTTTTTCTGGCGCTTACGGACAGTCTGACGACTAGCGATAGCGAAGCGCTGCTGCGAAGCGCAGATCGCGCTGCATCACACCACCCAAAGGGTGAGGACGCAGCGAAAGTTTCTGCTTTCGCAGGTCTTAGAGGTAATCGCCAAACCCTTCTAGCGCCGTCTTCAGGCAGAAGTCTCCAGCCAAACCAAGACTGATTAGGAATTAGGCGATGCACATTGGATTTCTCAACCCTCAAGGCAACTTCGACCCAGGCGATAGTCACTTATCAGAACATCCCGATTTTGGCGGTCAACTGACCTATGTCAAGCAAGTCGCCCTAGAAATGGCTCAAAAGGGTCATAAAGTGGATATTCTCACCCGCCAAATCATCGACCCCGACTGGCCCGAATTTGCAGAACCCTTTGACGCCTATCCAGGAGTGGATAATGTCCGCATTATCCGGTTACCGGCTGGCCCTAAAGAATTTTTGCGTAAAGAGTTGCTCTGGCCTCATTTGGTCACGGACTGGGTACCCAACATCCTGAAATTTTATCAAAATCAAGGCGGCTTACCCGATGTGATGACTACCCACTACGGTGATGGAGGAATCTGTGGCGTTCTGATTGAAGAGAAGACAGGCGTACCCTTCACATTTACGGGTCATTCTTTAGGTGCCCAGAAGATGGATCAACGGCAGGTTACCCCAGAAAATATCGGGGAAATCGATGAGCAATTCCATTTCGGACACCGCATCATTGCCGAACGCCTGAGCATGAATCGCTCAGCGGTTAATATTACCAGTACGCGGCAGGAACGCTTTGAGCAGTACTCTCATCAAGCCTATCAGGGGGCCGTCGAGGTTTCCCACAAGGCGCGCTTTGCCGTAATTGCGCCAGGAGTAGACTCATCCATTTTCGGTTCCGAAGTTCGCTCTCCTAATGAGGAAGCGACATACCAACTCGTCATGGAACGATTGGCACGGGATATTCCTGAGGAAAGGCGCGAGTGGCCTGTAATCATAGCCAGCAGCCGATTAGCTCCCAAAAAGAACATCTTAGGTTTAGTGCAAGCCTTTGCCATCAGCCCAACTTTACAGGAACGAGCCAATCTGCTACTAATTACCCCAGGACTCGATAATCCACTGCACGAGGAAGCCAGCGACTCTCAAACCGAACAAGAGGTATTAGCCCCCATCCGAGAGGTGGTGAACGAAAACAACTTGTGGGGCAAGATTAGTGCCTTTGGATTACCCGATCAACCCGCATTAGCGGCGACCTATCGATTGATGAGCAGACGCCGTTCCGTATTCGCCCTCACGTCCTACTATGAACCCTTTGGACTCGGTCCTTTGGAGGCCGCAGTAGCCGGTCTACCCGTGGTGGGGACACAGAACGGGGGCTTAAGTGAAAGCTTAAAACAGGGGGATGATGAATATAGTGTCTTGGTTGACCCAGAAGATCCTGCTGATATAGCGCAGGGACTTGAGCAGGTGGTTTGTGATGCCCAAATGTGGGAACAGTTGCAATCGGGTGGTCAGCAGCATGTTTTGGAACACTATACCTGGGAGTGTACCGCCCAATACTATCTGACCCTGATTGAGCAGATTGTGGCTCAACCTGCGGCACGTCGGCCTTCTGAGTTACTCCCGATTCATCCCTACTTCCGTAACCCCCAACCGCAAACCGATGTTTCTGTGGAAGAATTGAGTCGCCTTTACTTTGGTTCTAATCCGACATCTCCCCCGGAAGAACCCAGCAATTTTGCAGCGTCTACTCTTACTCATACATAAAAGATAAACCTCATGCTCGTTCACATCATTGCCGATTACGGTTTAGGCGACCTGGCCTTTGCTGAAGTCGTACAACGGATCAAGCTCTATCTCCCGGATGCGGAACCCGTACTAACGCCTGTCCCGGCTTTTGCTACCCTAGCTGCGGGATTCTGTATCGCCCAGTTAGGCTTGAATCAAGCTCCTCCTGGAACCATCATTTATCATAACGTTGCGCCGCGAGAGGATGATCAACAGGCGCGTACTGCTAATGCCGGTGAGCGCCTGGCTTTCGCACGTCTACCGACGGGTGTGCGCGTAATTGGTGTGAATGCGGGTTATGCCTTCTCATTTGTGCGTGATCTCGCTGAAGATCTGCGCTGGGCGGCTGTAGCGGCTGAAGGCTCTCAGTTTCGTTCGCGTGACCTATTTCCCCAAGCCGCCGGGGCGATCGCGTTGGGTCAACCCGATGCTCTAGGTGAAGAAATATCCCCTTCCGATATACCCGATGTGCCGCCGAACTGTATTGCCTATATTGATGGCTACGGAAACTTGAAAACTACCATTAAATATGGTATTAGCAATGGGCAAGACGGCGAAACCGTGCGTTTACGAATGGGTGAGAGAGAACAAGAGGCGACCAAGAGTGATGGCAGCTTTGCCGTCGAATCCGGACAATTAGCCTTTGCACCGGGGAGCAGTGGTTGGGCTAATGCTCAAGGTGACTCTACCTGTTGGATGGAGATTTTCCTGCGCGGTGGTAATGCCTGGAAGTCCTTTGATTGCCCGTCCGTGGGTACACCGATACAGATCAGCTAAGGGAGTTATAGACCCAGAACCTGAACTTAGATCGGCCTATGCCGTTCTCTGAGAAACTGTAAAATTTGCTTAGCAAACGTAACACTTTATTGCGCCAGGATTTCATCTAGCGACTATCGCCAATACCCATAGGGCTAAAGTAGCCTATGCTGTTGCCAGTAGATTGAATCGTCAACTCTACTGGCAATCGGTGTTTTCGTGCCTACTTGGGTAAGGCTAAAATCAGTTCTTGGTGGAACTGAGGCATTATGCCGAGATTTTAACTGGGGACAAACTTTCCCAGGCTTGCTTAACAATATCGCTCAGCCAGCGTCTTTGTGCCGGATCGAGCCAGCCATCTTCTGCTAGAACTTCGGCGGTTAATTCGTCTAAAGACTGCCCCTGTTGGCGGGCAATCTGAATTACACCCGCGATCGCCGCCGCCACTAATTCTTCATCAACCGGCTTTTGACGCAGGGCAACAACTTCTTGAGGGTTAGCTGGGATGGGATAATTCATGGCTAGTTAACAATGGCACCCTTTAATTTAACAAAAATGAGAACTACGTAAAGTTTTTTTTCTAATCTTAAATAAATCAGTATTCGGAAGCTTAGCGCATTTTGCCTGCTTGTGACCTCCGTCTTCTCTCTTAATTCATGAGTCAATGAGATTACCACGATGAAAGAACTTTTCTACGTAGAACTACCTACACCGGATACGGCCACAGTTTGCGCCTGGTTACAGCAGGACTGGCAACACGAGCTTGGGGATAAGATTATCACCCCGGATGGTATCCGTTTGAAATTTAACAATGCACTCCCCAGCGATCAAACCCCTACAACGGGTGCTACCCCAATTCCGGAAATTTCCATCTTTATCTGGTCTGTACAGCGAACAACCTACCTTAAAGCTTTTCGCTGGGGAACCTCGCCCATTCCTGGCGAACGCAAAATTCTGCAACAGCTAGAAACCGCTCTACGTCATCAATTTCCTTATCACTACCCGGAACCGCCTGTCCTGGATGTATCCAAACCCTCAATCTTTGAGGCATTGGCTCCTTACTATCCCAAGACCGTTGAGTTTTTCCAAAGAATGCCCAATGGGGAATATGACCTCAACCGTGTCTACTGGTGGGAGAAGCGGTGGCGTGAAGGGGTTCGTAATCCCCAGCAACCCAAGCAAGTGGTGTTTAAAGAGTTGCAAGTTACCCAGTTGAAGGTTGAAAGTTCGGAACAAAACCTTCAACCTTCAACCCCTAATTACGACATTATCTATATTGGTGGTGCCTTGGGTGTGATTCATGCGGCAGTCATGGCACAGCGAGGCTACCGGGTGCTGCTGATTGAGCGGTTACCCTTTGGGCGAATGAACCGGGAGTGGAATATTTCCCGTGATGAGTTCCAAAGCTTGATTGATTTGGGTTTATTTACGTCGGCGGAGTTTGATGGCTTGATTGCCAGAGAATACATCGATGGATTTAATAAATTCTTTGATGGTAATAATCCACCTCACCTGAGAGCCGCCATCCTGCACACGCCAACCGTACTCAATGTGGCGATGGATTCTGAGAAACTGCTGCGGCTGTGTGGCGAAAAGCTTAAGAGGGCGGGGGGAGAAATCTGGGATGAGACGGAATTTATCCGCGCCGATATTGAACCGGATCAAGTTATGGTTAAGCTGCAACACTTACCTACCCAATCCGATAGACAAGCCAGGGGGCGGCTGTTAGTGGATGCGATGGGGACTGCATCGCCGATCGCGTGGCAACTGAATGGAGGTCGTGCGTTCGATAGTGTTTGCCCAACCGTAGGGGCGGTGATTGCCAAGGGATTTGAGCCTGGAGTCTGGGATTCCCATTACGGTGACGTACTCAATAGTCATGGAGATATCTCACGCGGGCGTCAGCTCATTTGGGAATTGTTTCCTGGGGCTGATGAAGAACTTACCATCTATCTGTTCCATTACCATCAGGTGAATCCTGAGAATCCCGGTTCGTTGCTGGAGATGTATGAAGATTTTTTCACAATTCTGCCAGAGTACCGCAGATGTGATATGAAAAAGCTGGTGTGGAAGAAACCAACATTTGGTTATATTCCAGGTCATTTTAGTGTAGGCAGTCGCGATCGCACTGTAGCTTTTGATCGACTCATTGCTCTGGGCGACGCCGCCTCACTCCAGTCTCCCCTCGTCTTCACCGGCTTTGGCTCCCTTGTCCGCAACCTTTATCGCTTAACTGACCTTTTGGACACAGCGTTGCGGCATAATCTGCTGAGTGCCAGGGATTTAAACCAGATTCGCGCTTATCAAAGCAACGTTTCCGTCACTTGGCTGTTTTCTAAAGGCATGATGGTGCCGACCGGTCGTCATTTCCCACCCCAGCGAGTCAACGCTATGCTGAATACCTTCTTTGGGCTGTTGGCAGACGAACCCCCCCAAATCGCTGATGATTTCATTAAAGACCGTTTTGGCTGGCTAACATTCAATCGGCTGGCTCTGAAGGCGGCAAGACGAAACCCCGCTCTCTTACCCTGGATTTGGCAAATGGCGGGTACCAAGGATATCTTTCGTTGGCTAGGCAGTTACCTCAGTTTTACAGGATACGCCTTAGTCAGTGGCTTACTCAAGGGTTGGTTTCCCAGCGTTGTTCGGCGTCTACAGCCTTGGATTGAAAAGCGAAATCCGGCACTGTGGTTACGACTGTTGGCTCAAAGTTACGCTCTGACGGCTGGTATGGGGCGTTCCGAGAAAGCCAAGAGTGAGGAAGTTAGAGTGAAGGGGGAGGAGTTAAAGGAACTATCCCGCCTTAACTGATAGCATGTCTGCTTTTTCCCTTCTCGCTCACAGCTCAAAAAGTACCTATTTTTTGATGAACCACAGAGTACGCATAGGGAAACCTAGAGATAGGTAATCTTGTGGCTCCGAAGAAAGTAAATCGTAAAGCGAGGAGAAGTCAAGATGAGGCTAAGCGGATTTCAACACCTTCTGGTGCTTTGACCTTGTCAAAAATCCGCTTGCCGTTTTCAGTGTGCCATTTTACCTCTATCAAGCCTTTTGGATGCGGGAAAGCACCTTCAGCTTGTGTAATACTCTGGGTTTGCACTCGAATTTCCACGATATCTAAATCTGGTGCTTTGGGGAAATGTACCCCTAGAATGTACTTCGAGAGATAGTAGGTCGGGCTTGCTGACCAAGCGTGACACAAACTTAATTTGGGCGAGATAGAGAAATATTCCGGGCAAGTTTTCAATCCCTGAGCTAGCACCCACCCCCAACCCTGCCGCATCATGTTTTCGGCTATTTCCTCCAACCCGGCCTTATAAAGACCGTCGAGAATGAAAAACGCAAAACTGGGTGCTACGAGAGCTCCGTCGGAAGGGTCAAAGCCATTGACGAACAGGGAACGGAGTTCGTGGGCGACGTGTTTCCGGACTGATGGGAGTTGATTGGCATTGACAACACCAGCCCGAACTGCAAATAGACTGGCATGAGCCGAATGGGTAGTATGCTTTAGATTGTCGCTAAAACACTCCTTCTTAGGATTCCAAAAGCGCTCTGGAATTGTCCGAGAGAGGATGTCCACCCGTTTTTGCAGAACTTGCGCGTCTTCCTGTTTGCCAATGGCTTGAGCGAGTATCACGGCACTTTGTAAGGCAATGAGGTAGTTGCAGCTGAACACGCAGTGAATACCCGTCTTGTCCATATAATTTTTTACAGTACCCGGATCTCCGACGAAGCTATACTCAGCCGGAACATTCTGACGGGTATGCCATTCGGCATCCAGCAGCAGATGGTTGTGTTCATCAGCGAGCTCGTGAAACCATTGTAGGTTTTTCATGATTGCTTCCCAGTCTATCTGGATGCGGTGGGTATCACTGGTTTGTTCGTAATAAGCCCGGTAACCTTCCACCATGTTTAAAGCAAAATCGGCAATGGTATAGTCTCCCGTGTTCGGGTACACAGCACGAAATTTACCTGTCGCATCGGGCGATTGACCGTACAGTTCCAGGCAGCGCTGCATTAGGGCTTGGTCGCCGAACGTAGCCAGGTTGACATGGTACTGGATGATAGTATCCCACCCATACATGCCGCGTTCCCTTCCTGGAGTGTCAATATATGCATCCTCCATGTTGGCGGCTTGTGTGCGCTGTCCCATCAGCCAGACTTCATTGAGAACTGGATCAGAACAGCGGAACCAACCCTTTGATTTCACCGGATAGTTCGCTAATCGCAGGGAGATGGACTTGAGGGTCACATCTGCTGTTATATTGCGGACTGTAACTTTGAAGTATCGTATGCCGCGTGGATGACTGGGGAACCAATCCACAAACTCTCGGCTGCACAATATGCGATCGCCACTGGAATAAAAATGAGTGTGACCCAGATATGCCTTGTTTGGATTGAGATGTTCACTGTACGTTAGGTCAATAATCGCGCCCCGCACACCTTCGAGTTGGAGGCGAGGAAAACCCAGATGCATGTGACCCATATCCATCAAAATGGAAAAGCCGTATGGATAATCCCGTAACCGAAAAACATGACCCTGCAATGTCTTCGGTGTAAGGGTTTCAAGCGGCTCACCATAATCATCCCAGCTGGTTTCGCGACAGGGACTGTGAGCGTTCTCATCCTTTGTTACCAAAACCCATCCGCCGATTTTAGCGAGTGTTTCCTCTGAGGAGTAGGGCAGAGGCTTGTCTTTGAGATGTTTTTCAAATTCCGCAGCCCTCAGAACAGGGGAATGTTTAAACGTATAGAGTGAATTGGGGTTTTTGTCGGCACAAAGAATCAGACCCTTCCCTTGGGGCAAGGCGAAATATTGGTGCAGGATATCATAATAGGCACCAACCTTGCCAAATAAATGATTCCATCCTGCCTTTAATTCCCAACGCTGATTAATACGTAGGCTCTTATCGACAGACTCAATTCCGCGTGGAATTTCCTTACCGTTGAGCCAGTTTTCGCCCCAAAAAACACCAGCAGTTATGACCTGCTCCACGGGCGAGTAAATCCAGGTAGTATAGGCAATAAAATTGCTAAATTCTGCTTGATATTCTTCAAAATAGTGAGATATTGGTACGGAAAAGGAATACCAATCTTCATGTTTTTCCAAAGGTAATGTCAAGGCGATCGCAGGAATAGAAATAATTTTCCCGGACATATACGGAATAGACCTTGGTGCCAGAGTTCCCCAAGTCTCCTGTTTTGCTAATTCCACTGCTTCAGGCCAGTGGTCGTCGCTGAAATCAATCTCTTTCCAGTTCTGTTCCTCGTGGCTTTGATCGAACAGGTCGGCAGCGTTTAAGGCGAAACTTGTTTTGGAAGCGTAACGCCAACGTGCTTTGTCAGGCTTGCTACGCCATAACCCTTCCTTGGTATGCAGTGATATAGGTTTACTGGCGTCTGACTCGACAGTACCCCAACCAATCCATCCAGCTCGAGCCGGAATAGATTTATATGTTTTGAGACCGAAGTAATTGACTCGGACAGCAATAACGTTTTTTCCAGACTGTAGATATTTACTGAGATCGTGGGTATCGTACAGAGGAAATCTCGGATCGAAGCGGACAGGCCCGAATTCAACAAATTCGCCATTAACAAAAAGCTGGTAGGCTGTATCAGCAAACACGCTGAAAACAGCGGCTTTAACTTTTCCTTGAATTTGAAGCGATTTACGGAAAAGACCGTATAAGTTACGTCCTGAGCCTATAGCATCATACCAGATGAATTTCGCTTCAACGGGTCTTGTTAGGTGGGTCTTCTGATTGATTGAAGCTAGTGTATGGGAAATCTGGTTGCTCAAGGCTATATTCCCCATGAAGCTGCCTGCTGTCAGTTGCAAGAATTCTCTTCTGTTCACAATAGAAAATCAGTGAGTGTAATTTGTGAATTTCCCTCTCCCTTCGAGGAATCTCATCAAACCAGTAGACTTTCTGGTTAAGGTTGACAAATCGAAAAAAGATACCCAGTACTAACACGATGACGAGCAAAAACCCTAAACCAACTGGGATAAATATCCAATTACGAGTCTTTTCATTATTGCCCGACACAGAACAGAAACTATATAAATCGTATTGCTCTATATCACTTTAGGGTTTATTATAAATTTCTATCTTTGGATAGATGTCAATCCTTAATATGTATTCATTAAAAGTTCGATAAAAGCCCCTCCCCGAAGCAGGGAGGGGTCAGCCCCCTCGTCAATTGACCAAGAGTATCCGGAAAGTAGCACCTACACCAACACAGTCCGCCTAGCTTTCGGTTCGCTTCGCTAACGGGGACTAAATGAAAAAAGGGGTAGTCAGCCCGGAATTGGCATGACCTCTTATGTCCCGTCGAGTAGGGAAGCAAGAGAATGACACCCTAAATTATCTGCACAATGTTTCTCTTAGCCTTGCTTGACAGTAGTGCTTTAGGGCTCTGATTATGAAATCTTCTCTATGGGCACAAACTCTTTAGCCTCTGGGTTGTATTCCCAGGCAATTCCCTCTGGATCTCGGCTTTGACTCCATTCGGGGAAGTCTTCGTCCGATTTGCGTTTCCCGACCGTACTGGAATGAACGTCCAACCGCTTTGCTAGTTCGGCTTGGATGAGAGCTTTATAAACTTCCTGGTTTTGAGGCGGTGCATCTTGGTATAAGTGTTCTTTTTCCTTGAGTAATTCCGTTGATTCGGACTGTGGTTGTTTCAAGGGTTCGAGGTCGGTTTCAACCTGATCTGGCGTGGCTAGTTCAACAGATGAGACGGATTCTTCTGTCGTAGCTAGTTCAACAGATGAGACGGATTCTTCTGTCGTAGCTAGTTCAACAGATGAGACGGATTCTTCTGTCGTAGCTAGTTCAACAGATGAGACGGATTCTTCTGTCGTAGCTAGTTCAACAGATGAGACGGATTCTTCTGTCGTAGCTAGTTCAACAGATGAGACGGATTCTTCTGTCGTAGCTAGTTCAACAGATGAGACGGATTCTTCTGTCGTAGCTAGTTCAACAGGTGAGACGGATTCTTCTGTCGTAGCTAGTTCAACAGGTGAGACGGATTCTTCTGTCGTAGCTAGTTCAACAGATGAGACGGATTCTTCTGGTGTGGCTAGTTCAACAGGTGAGACGGATTCTTCTTTATCGACTTCAACCTGATCCGTTGAGGATACCTCAACAGATGAAATGGATTCTTCGGCGATGGGGGGTTCAGAAAGCTCTTGTCGCTCACCGATAGAAGACTCGCTGTGAACATGAGAAGGGTGCGGAGCTTTCTGCGTCAGCGTTTCAATCAGTTGTGGGGCTGGTAATTCTGGGGTTAGAGTAGCAATATCATCTTCATCTTCTAGCTCAGGTGGGGGTTCGCTCTCCTCCAAGAGGCTGCCGAGAGCGCTCACTGTCAGAAAGTAATACACCGTACCCTTACCTTCATACTCTCGGCGCTGAGCAGCAAATTCTTCAGCTTTTCTATCCAGAAACAGCCGTGCTGCTGAACCCGATAGGTTGGCCTTCATTGACAAGTCTAGTGCTGTCAGGCAACCTTGGTTTTCTTTAATTAATTGATTGAAGTAGGGATTGACTCGCTTGCTCAACTGCTGCCATTGATATTGCTGCCAAATCCTTAGAGTCAGACTCAGAAGCAACAGTACCAGCAGCACAGGCCAAGCCTTGAACAGCAGGACGATTAAAAATGCGATGGGGAGGATGAGAACAAGAAGGCCAGTGGCACTACTATCGATTTCTTTTTCGGTCATAGCCCTGGTTGCGAATTTACGTTATGGCAAACCATACTTAATCATGGCAAAGATTGCGCTCGATCATTTGTGGAGGCATGAGATTCGAGGTGGTGACCCTGCTGCTGACACCCAAAAAAAGTTGCGTTTTGTCAGCAACCACCGTTTCCGTAGTTTAGCGGCTTTGTTGTTGCCTTGAAAAGTGCAAGGCTTCTTAACTTCAGGGAGTAAGAGCAAGGCGTTTAAACATCGCGTCCCGTGCCTGCATGGCTAGAGTATCATCCAGTGGCTTTAAAGACACAGGAGTTTGGTACTTCTGCCGGAGTGCCGTCTGAATCAGCCAATCGGCAACAAACGGATTCTTGGGTAATAGGGGGCCATGAGAATAGGTTGCGATCGCATTTCGATAGAATGCGCCTTCCATCCCGTCTTCCCCATTATTCCCGTACCCTTTCACGACGCGACCCAAGGGTTCGACGTTGCCTAGATAGGTACGACCCCCATGATTTTCAAAGCCAATCACTACAGGCTTTGTCCCTAACATCAGTTCTAACTCTTGAGCTAAGGGGGAAGCGGTTAACTCAAATACCACATTACCAATGCAACGACGGGCATCGGGGCCAGGATGTTTACTGACAAAATCTAACAAACCCAATCCCTCAATCCGTTGCCCCAGTGCGGGTTCGTAGTAGTGACCCAGGAGTTGGGGTGCACCGCAGGTAAATACTCCCGGTGTTCCGGCTTCTAGTTTCTCACGCAGTGTTTCCGCTTTAATCCCCCGCAAATCGCGCATGACGATTTCCTGTTGTCGGTCTTGAGCACCCCCACCCATAAAGATATCCACCTGATGCATCGTCTCAGCAGGGGTTTGCTGGTCAAGGGGCATCACTTGGACGTTAATGCCTCGCCATTGGGCACGTTGTTTGAGGCAGATGACATTCCCGCGATCGCCGTAGGTGCTCATTAGGGTCGGGTACAGCCAACCAATTGTCAATTCCATCTAGACCTCCGCAAGGGTACTAAGCTGCTACGCAGCTAAATTTAATAAACAGCATTGCCTTTGTTTTTAATCTTGCGTTCCCATTTAATAATCAGACCGCCTTCATTTAGCAATTTATTCAACAATTCTTCT